>JAJYCD010000145.1 GCA_021778635.1 Actinomycetes bacterium | reverse complement strand
CTGCGGCTCGATCCAGATCTTGCCCTCGGGCTTCTCGTCGGTGCCGACCTTGTTGCCGTAGAAGTCGTACGCGCGCAGGAACCACTCGCCGTCCCAGCCGGCGCTCAGGGTCGCCTCGCGCACCTCGGCGACGGCCGCACGGGCGTTCGCCGCGACGTCGTCCAGGCCGCGGCGTGCGGCGAGCTCGGCATACTGCTCGCCGTACTGGACGAACATCGTCGCGATGAACACGGACTCCGCGACGCCGCCGGCCTGGTTCTCGGTGGTCTGGAACGACTCGCCGGGCTCGCTGGAGAAGCAGTTCAGGTTGAGGCAGTCGTTCCAGTCGGCACGCCCGATCAGCGGCAGGCCGTGCGGGCCGCGGTTCGTGTACGTGAACGTGAACGAGCGCGTCAGGTGCTCGAACAGCGGCGCCGCGAGGGCGTCGTCGTTGTCGAACGGCACGAGCTCGTCGAGGATCCCGACGTCGCCGGTCTCCTTGACGTAGGCGACGACGCCGGCGATGAGCCACAGCGGGTCGTCGTTGAAGCCGGATCCGAGGTCGTGGTTCCCGCGCTTCGTCAGCGGCTGGTACTGGTGGTACGCCGACCCGTCCGGGAGCTGCGTCGCGGCGATGTCGAGGATCCGCTCGCGGGCGCGCTCGGGGATGAGGTGCACGAACCCCAGCAGGTCCTGGGTCGAGTCGCGGAAGCCCATCCCGCGCCCGATGCCCGTCTCGAAGTACGACGCGGAGCGCGACATGTTGAAGGTGACCATGCACTGGTACTGGTTCCAGATGTTGACCATCCGGTCGAGCTTCTCGTCGCCGCTCGTGACGCTGTAGCCGGAGAGCAGGTCGGTCCAGTAGGCGACGAGCGCGTCGAACGCCGCGTCGGTCTGCTCCGTCGTCGCGAACCGGGCCAGGAGCTCGTGCGCGCGGGTCTTGTTGATCACCTGCAGCGGGGCGATTCCGGCGGCCTCGTCGGCCGGCGCCCACTTCTCGTCGGCGGGGTTCTCGACGTAGCCGAGGACGAACGTGTAGCTCGTCGACGCGCCGGGCTCGAGGGTGACGTCGAGGCTGTGCGACGCGATCGGGTACCAGCCGCTCGCGACCGAGCCGGCCGACTTCCCGGCGAAGGGCACGGCGGCCTCGCCGAGGGTGTTGTACGCGCCGACGAACGTGTCGCGGTCGGTGTCGAAGCCGGCGGTCTCGGCGTTGACCCCGTACACGGCGTAGTGGTCGCGTCGCTCGCGGTACTCGGTCTTGTGGTAGATCGCACTGCTCGTGCCGGTGAACGGCTCGATCTCGACCTCGCCGATCGAGAGGTTGCGCTGGTAGTTGGTCTGGTCGTCCTGCGCGTTCCACAGCGCGAACTCGACGAACGAGAACAACGTGACCGACTTCGCGGCATCGGACGTGTTGGTGAGCGTGACCTTCTGGACCTCGGCATCCTCGCCGATCGGGACGAAGAACAGCGTCTCGACGCGGAGCCCGCCGCGCTCACCGGTGATCCGGGAGTACCCGAGACCGTGGCGGCACTCGAAGTGGTCGAGGTCCGCCTTGACCGGCATCCACGACGGCGTCCACACGTCGCCGCCGTCGTTGACGTAGAAGTAGCGGCCGCCCGCGTCGGCAGGGATGTTGTTGTAGCGGTAGCGCGTGAGCCGCCGCATCTTCGCGTCGCGGTAGAAGGAGTACCCACCGGCCTGGTGCGAGAGCAGCGAGAAGAACCGCTCGGACCCGAGGTAGTTGATCCACGGGTAGGGCGTGTGGGGCGTGGTGATGACGTATTCACGGGCCTCGTCATCGAAGTGTCCGTACCGCATGGTGACGCCTCTCAGGTCATGTGGTGGGTGTGCGGGAGCGCTCCCACGCGCCGGTCCGGGAAGCATACCGGGCGCGACTGGCGAGCAGAAAAGGCGGGTGTGCCGCACGTCGGGCAGACCGATCTGGCCCAGGGTGCACGCCTCGCGCCGCGGTTCGTTACCGTTGCACCCGTGCTGCTCTCCGACCGCGACATCCGCTCCGAGCTCGAGTCCGGCAGGGTCGTGCTCGACCCGTACGAGCCCACCATGCTCCAGCCCTCCTCGATCGACGTCCGGCTCGACAAGCTCTTCCGGTTGTTCGACAACCACAAGTATCCGGTGATCGACCCCGCTGTCGACCAGCCGGACCTCACGCGGCTCGTCGAGGTCGAGAACGGCGACTCGTTCGTCCTGCACCCCGGGGAGTTCGTGCTCGGCTCGACCTACGAGGCCGTGACCCTGCCGGACGACATCGCGGCACGCCTCGAGGGCAAGTCCTCCCTCGGCCGTCTGGGGCTGCTGACCCACTCCACGGCCGGGTTCGTCGACCCCGGCTTCTCCGGGCACGTGACCCTCGAGCTGTCGAACGTCGCGACGCTGCCGATCCTGCTGTGGCCCGGTATGAAGATCGGCCAGATGTGCTTCTTCCGGCTCTCGTCCCCGTCCGAGCACCCCTACGGCTCGAGCCAGTACGGATCCCGCTACCAGGGGCAACGGGGTCCGACGGCCTCCCGCTCGTGGCAGAACTTCCACCGCACCGAGCTCTGACCGGTGGAGGCCACCCGCGGTAGCGCACCCGGAGAGCTGCCTGCCCTCCCGATCGCCGACCCCGGCATCCGCCGGCACTACCTGCTCGCCCTGCCCGACGGCGTGACGGCCGACGAGGTCGAGGTCCTTGCCCTCAGCAGGTTCCCGGGCGCCACCTGGCAGGTCCCGCCACGGTCGGCCGTGCCCGGCAGCACCGCGCGCCCGTCTCCCGGCGTGCTGCGGCTCTCGCGCCACACGACCCTGACCGGGCCCTACGGGCTGGGACCCCGTGACGCCGTCAGCCTCGGGCTACCCGCCTCGACAGCCTCGGTGTTCGACGTCACGACGCCGCGCGAGCGCGGTGAGCGGCCGTACCCGGGTGGCGACCGCGACGGGCTCAAGCGGGTGTTTCCCGACGGCATGCCGGTCCGGGAGGAGGAGCGGGTCGTGCTGTGGCTCGTGTCCACGGCACGGCGGCTGCGCGCGGCGATCCGCACCGGCGACGCGGGCGTCGTCCTGACCCCCGACCCGGACGCGACGATCGACCTGACGGTCTTCACCTACGTGTGGCTGGAGCCGGACGAGACGTTGGCCGTGATGCAACGCACCGTCCCACGCGCCCGGCTAGCCCTCGACGGCGTCGACTGGGAAGGGCCGCTGCCGCTCCCGGACGAGCTCCGCCCACCCGTCGACGTGCTCGGCGACGAGGAGCGCGCGCGTCTGCACGCCGAGGCCGACGCGTACGACATGGCCGCGCTCTCCGCTCCCGACCAGGTCGACGGCTACGCGATCGTCGCCGACCTCACGGTCGACGGGCTCCTGACGGTCGAGGTCGGCGACGAGGACACCCTGCCACCGATCCTGCAGGGACTGCCGTGGACCGAGCACGGTGCTATCGCGTACCGCGTCCGCTGGACGCCGCCCGACCCCGACGAGCTCGAGCTCGAGAAGCCGTCCCACGCGCATCGCATCGCGCGCAGCAGGGCGATCCGGCGGGTCAACGGCGTGACGAAGGCGCTGCACGCTGCCGTCGGCGGGGAGATCGCCGACGCCGACGAGTTCCTGGTGGACCCGGGAGATCTCGAGAGCTGACCTGACGCGGGTGCCGACGCGGACCGCTCCCGGGCGCGGTGACCGCGAGAACTTCACCCCGGATGCCGCCAATTTCTGCGAACGAGTGCACCGCCACGCGGTTTCGGCAGGCATCATGGAGAACAGCAGCCGGGCGCACGACCCGGTGCCACCGGACCGGCCGTCGCGCCGGAGGCGAAGGGACATGCCTCGTGCTCCGTAGGACGACCGTGGGGCTGCGCGCGCTGTGCGTCGCATCGGCGTGCGCGTTCGGCGTGGTCGCTGCGCCGATGGGTTCGGCCACGGCGGCCGGCACCGGCGCCCCGTCACCCGCGTCGAGCGGCCCGACGACCACGTACGTCGTCGAGGTGAAGCCGGGGGAGAGCGGCGCGGCCGCGGCCGCCATCGGGTCCGTCGGCGCGACGCCCGACAAGACCTTCAGCCATGCCGTCGACGGGTTCTCCGTCGACCTCACGCCGACTCAGGCGGCACAGCTCGCAGCCGCTCCCGAGGTGGCGACCGTCAGCCCCGACCAGACGTTCCGGGCGACGTCGACCGAGGCTCCCGCGCCGTGGGGGTTGGACCGCCTCGACCAGGTGAGCCTCCCGCTCGACGGCCGGTTCACCTACCCGGACAGCGCCGGCGCGGGCGTGCCCGTGTACGTCGTCGACACGGGGGTCCAGCCCAACCCCGGGTTCGGGACCCGGCTCGCGAGCGGCTTCACGGACGTCACCGACGACCCGCCCGGGACCTCATACGGGACGACCGACTGCGGAGGGGCCGGGACCGGGCACGGGACGCACGTCGCCGGGACCGTGGCGTCCACGCTCTGGGGCGTGGCCAAGGCGGCCACGGTGGTGCCGGTGCGCGTCCTCGACTGCTACGGGAACGGGACCACGACGACGGTGATCGCCGGTCTCGACTGGATCGCCGCGAACCACGTCGCAGGCAGTCCGGGCGTCGTCAACATGTCGATGAACGGACCGCTGAGCAGCGCACTGAACACGGCCGTCGCCGGGCTGGTCGCTGACGGCCTCACGGTCGTGGTCGCGGCGGGCAACGCCGGCCCGACCACCGACGCCTGCACGACCTCGCCGGCCTCGGCACCGGCCGCGCTCACGGTCGGGGCGACCGACGCCTCGGACACCGCGGCGACCTGGTCCGACCCTGGCCCCTGCGTCGATCTCTTCGCCCCTGGCGTCTCCATCACCTCGCTCGACGCTGCGAACCCGGCCGGGTACCTGACGATGTCCGGGACCTCGATGGCCGCGCCGCACGTGGCAGGTGTCGCCGCGCTGTACCTCGGGGAGAACCCGTCGGCGACGCCTGACCAGGTCACGACGGCGATCCTGGGAGCCGCGGAGCACGCCGTCCAGGGAGCAGGCGCGACGACGACGACGGACCTGCTGAGCTCGAACGTGCTCCCGCCGCTGGGTGTGGCGAGCGGGCTGAGGATCACCGGGGCGACCACGACATCCCTCTCGGTCGCGTGGGACCCGCCGCCGGTCGGTGCGGCCGCGCAGACCTACCAGCTCGCGTACCGGTCGGTCGGCGGCATCTGGAGCACGACCGCGCCGACGACGGCCACGTCCGCCACGCTCGGCGGGCTCGTCCCGAGCACCACGTACGAGATCGAGCTCACCGCCACCAACGCGCTGGGCAGCGGGAACCCGTCCGGCCCGATCACCGGGGTGACGTCGACGCCGTTGAGCGCGACGAGCCTGTACGTCACCAGCGTCTACGCGCACCTGTTCCACCGGGCGCCGGACCCGACCGGCCTTGCCGGCTGGACCTCCGCGCTCGACTCCGGCACCCCGCGGATCGCCGTGGCGAA
>JAJYCD010000054.1 GCA_021778635.1 Actinomycetes bacterium | reverse complement strand
CGTCGGCGCTGAACGTGTCGTAGCGGAACTGGTCGGTGTGCAGGTACCAGTACGCGGTCTGGATCATGTGGCGCGGCGGGCGCGACCAGTCGAGCGCGTTCGCGTACTGGGTGAACCCGGTGAGCGGACGGACCTTCTCCTGGCCGACGTAGTGCGCCCAGCCGCCGCCGTTGACACCCTGGGTGCCGCACAGCGTCGTGAGCGTCAGGAAGGCGCGGTAGATGGTGTCGGCGTGGAACCAGTGGTTGACGCCCGCGCCCATGATGATCATCGATCGACCGCGGGACTCCTCGGCGTTGGCGGCGAACTCGCGCCCGATCTTCTCGGCCTTCGCGGCGGGGACGCCGGTGATGGTCTCCTGCCAGGCGGGGGTGCACGGCGAGGACGCGTCGTCGTAGCCGGTGGGCCAGGTCCCCGGCAGGCCGTCGCGCCCGACGCCGTACTGCGCGAGCAGCAGGTCGTAGACGGTCGTGACGAGCCTCCCGGCGACGACGCGGGTGGGGACCCCGCGGGTGATGGCGCCCGCGGAGCCGTCGACGGCGTCGAAACGGGGGAGCTCGATCGCAGCGACCCCCGACCCCGCGCCGTCGGCGCTCAGGCGCGGGACGGTGTCACCGAGCTCGAGGTTCCAGCGCCCCTCGCCCTCGTCGCCGTACCGGAAGCCGAGCGACCCGTTGGGGACGACGGCCTCACCGGTCGCGTCGTCGATCAGGACGGTCTTGAACTGGGCGTTCTCGGAGGTCTCGCCGAGGTCCGCGGCGGTGAGGAACTTGGCGGGGACGTAGGCGTCGCCGGCCTTCTCGAGGGTCACCAGGAACGGCAGGTCGCTGAAGGATCGCACGTAGTCCTGGAAGTACGGGGTCGTCCGGTCGACGAAGAACTCCTTGAGGACGACGTGCCCCATCGCCATCGCGAGCGCGCCGTCGGTCCCCGGCGCGGGCGCGAGCCACTCGTCCGCGAACTTGACGTTGTCGGCGTAGTCGGGCGAGACGGCGACGACCTTCTGGCCGCGGTAGCGCGCCTCGACCATCCAGTGCGCGTCCGGGGTTCGGGTCACGGGGACGTTCGACCCCCACATGATCAGGTAGCCCGCGTCCCACCAGTCACCCGACTCCGGCACGTCCGTCTGGTCGCCGAACACCTGCGGGGAGGCGACCGGGAGGTCCGCGTACCAGTCGTAGAACGACAGCATCGCGCCGCCGATCAGGGAGTAGAACCGCGAGCCCACCCCGTGCGAGACCATCGACATCGCGGGGATCGGGGAGAAGCCGGCGATCCGGTCCGGGCCGTGCTCCTTGATCGTGTGCACGTGGGCCGCCGCGATCATCTCGACGGCCTCGTCCCAGGTGGCGCGCACCAGGCCGCCCTTGCCACGGGCCGCCTTGTAGCGGCGCGCGCGCTCGGGGTCGGCCATGATGTCGGCCCACGCCGCCACCGGCTCCCCGGTGCGTGCCCGCGCCTCGCGGTACATCTCGAGCAGCACGCCGCGGACGTACGGGTAGCGCACCCGGGTCGGGGAGTAGGTGTACCAGGAGAACGCGGCGCCGCGCGGGCATCCCCGCGGTTCGTACTCGGGGCGGTCGGGGCCGGTCGACGGATAGTCGGTCTGCTGGGTCTCCCAGGTGATGATGCCGTCCTTGACGTACACCTTCCAGGAGCACGAGCCGGTGCAGTTGACCCCGTGCGTCGAGCGGACGACCTTGTCGTGGCTCCAGCGGTCGCGGTAGAAGGTGTCCGCGTCCCGGCCGCCGATCTGGTGGAGCGTCCGCAGGTCCGCGGACACCTCGGCCTTCTGGAAGTACCGGCGCGTCTTGAGCAGCGCCTCGGTGACGTCGTCGTCCAGGCGGGCCGTGTGCTGCGGGGGCGTGGTGGGAGGGGTCACGAGCGGGTTCCTCTCGACTGAGCACCGCGGGGGGTGCGGGTGGTCGGCAGTCGGTGGTGGGGTTCCGGCGTCGTTGCCGGTCCCGTCGGTCGAGGCGGGGTCACCGGGGACCCGCTGCCCGGCGACCGTAACACCGGAGCGAACGGCTCGCAGGTGCAGGACGAAGGGCTCTTGCGTTTCGGCCGCAGCGATGCTGTGGAGCGCCTGCACGGACGCAGAACGGGTCCGATTCGCTGTTTATCCGAGACATGTCGTATAAACTACCGCATGCGCGGGTGTCCGAACGGCACCATCGTGGTCGGCAGCGGTCCGCGGTGCCGACGCCCGAGAACCGTGCGTGAGCCGGCCGGCAGGCCGGTGCGTGGCAGGACCTTCCGACGACCGAGCAGCTCCGACCGAAGAGGACGACCATGACCGCAGGACCGCTCACAGATGACGCGCCCGGGCTCCGCGCTCGGGTGAAGGGCACCCGCAACCAGGCCATGTGGCTCGCGACGCTCGGCTTCTTCGGCGGCTTCGCGGGGGTGTCGGTCTTCGGACCTCTCGTCCCGAAGTTCACGCACCTGCTCGGCCTGAGCCCGTTCGCCGCCGGGATGCTCGCCGCGATCCCGTCGCTCACCGGGTCCCTCCTGCGCATCCCGTTCGGCGCGGCCGTCGAGCGCGCGGGCGGGCGCAAACCGTTCATCGCGCTCCTGGCGATCACGAACCTGGGGATGATCGGGCTGCTCGTCCTGCTGGCGACGTCGTACCCGCAGTCGATGACCGGCACCTACCCGCTCCTCCTCGTGCTCGGCGCGCTGATCGGCTGCGGGATCGCGACCTTCTCGGTCGGCGTCGGGCAGGTCTCCTACTGGTTCCCCCGGAAGAACCAGGGCGGCGCGCTCGGGATCTACGCCGGCCTCGGCAACACCAGCCCGGGGTTGTCGAGCCTGTTCCTCCCGATGGCCGTCGGCGCCATGGGCATGCTCAGCGCCTACAGCGTGTGGTTCGCGATCCTGCTCGCGGTGACGCTCGTCTACGGCTTCTTCATCAGGGATGCGCCGTGGTTCCAGCTCAAGAGTCAGGGCCTGGCCGTTCCCCGCGACCAGCTCGCCGAGCTCGGTGGCGGCGAGGTCGCGCCGACCGGCGGCGCGTGGGCCGGGCTCAAGCTCGCGGCCGGGATCCCGGCGACCTGGATGCTCGTGTTCTTCTACTTCCTGTCCTTCGGCGGCTTCCTCGCGTTCACGTCGTGGCTCCCGACGTACTGGTCGTCGATGTATGGCTCGACCCTCGCGCAGGCCGGCGTCCTGACGGCGACCTTCTCGTTGCTGTCCGCGGTGATCCGGGTGCCCGGTGGGCTGCTGTCCGACCGGATCTCGATCACCTACGCGCTGCCCGGGAACTTCCTGCTGATGCTCGCCGGGACCGTCGTGCTCTCGTTCTCCGGGACGTTCGCGCTCTCGCTCGTGGCGACGCTCGCGGTGGCCGCCGGGATGGGTCTGCAGAACGCGATCGTGTTCAAGCTGCTGCCGCGGTACCTGCCGGACGCCGTCGGCGGGGCGTCGGGCTGGATCGGTGGGCTGGGCGCGCTCGGCGGGTTCGTCATCCCCCCCGTCATGGGTGTCGTGACCGGGATGGTCGGCGGCACGGCGGGGTATGCGCGCGGGTTCCTGCCGTTCGCGGTGCTCGTCGTCCTCGCGCTGCCCGTCGTCGGCCTTCTCGACCGGTGGAGCCGGCGGAACGGGCACGGCCTCGCGTGACGGTCGACCAGGCGCGCGGCCGGTCCGTCCGGCTGCTGCACCACGACGCGTCCGAACGACCGTTCATCGTCATCTGGGAGGTCACGCGCGCGTGCCAGCTCGCGTGCACCCACTGCCGGGCCGACGCGATCCGCTTCCGCGACCCGGCGGAGCTCTCGACCGAGGAGGGTCGGCGGCTGCTGGACGAGCTCGCGTCGTTCGGGACGCCGCGACCGCTCGTGGTGCTGACCGGCGGTGACCCGTTCGAGCGGCCCGACCTGGTCGAGCTGGTCGAGTACGGCACGAGCCTCGGTCTCAGCGTGGCGCTGTCCCCGTCGGTCACCGATCGCCTCACCCGCGCCGTCCTCGTCGACCTGCACGACGCCGGCGCGAAGGCCGTGTCGCTGTCCCTGGACGGCGCGACGGCCGACTCCCACGACGCCTTCCGGCGCGTCGACGGCGTGTTCGACGCGACGATCGACGCGGCTCGCACGATCCGGGAGATCGGCTTCCGACTGCAGATCAACACCACGGTCACGCGCGGGAACGTGCGCGAGCTGCCGCACGTCCTGCAGCGCGTCATCGACCTGGGTGCCTCGCTGTGGAGCGTGTTCTTCCTGGTGCCCACCGGTCGTGGCGCGAACCTCGAGGCACTGACCGCGGCCGAGGAGGAGGAGGTCCTGCACTGGCTGCACGACGTCGCCGCGCTGGTGGCGATCAAGACGACCGAGGCGCCGCACTTCCGTCGGGTCGCGCTCCAGCGCGCGGGAGTCGAGGCTCTCGACGACGTGTTCCCGCCGGGCCCGCTGCGGTCGGACCTGCGAGCGACGACCGCAGGCCTGCTCGCCGGGCGCGAGTCCGCGCCGCGTCGGCCCCGCCCACCGATCGACGTGAACGCGGGGCGCGGGTTCGCGTTCGTCGACCACGTCGGTGTCGTCTACCCGAGCGGGTTCCTCCCGGTCGCCGCGGGCTCGGTGCGCGACCACCCGTTCCCGCAGATCTACCAGGAGTCCGAGGTGCTGCGGGCGCTGCGTCGCCCGGACGGCTTCGGCGGTCGCTGCGGCCGGTGCGAGTTCCGTGCCGTCTGCGGTGGCTCGCGCTCACATGCGTATGCGGTCTCGGGGGACCTGCTCGGGGAGGACCCGAGCTGCGCGTTCGGGCCGGCGACGGTCGGGTGACGCGGGGTGCGTGCGCGCTGATGCCGGGCGGCCGACCACCGACCCCGGCCGGTCGGACCACGGCTCCGTTGCGTCGGTGCGATCGGTAACCTAGGATCCCTAGGTATGAGAAGCGACCGGATGAAGGGCAACCTCGACGCGCTGCTGCTGGCGGTCCTGCAGTCGGGGGCCGCGCACGGCTACGAGGTCATCGCCGAGCTCAGGCGTCGGAGCGGCGGGGAGTTCGACATGCCCGAGGGCACCGTGTACCCCTCGCTGCACAAGCTGGAGAACGAGGGTCTGCTGGAGAGCGAGTGGGACGTCGTCGACGGGCGCCGACGCCGCACCTACCGGCTGACCGCACCGGGCGCGGCTGCGCTCGCGCGCGAACGGGCGGAGTGGGCTCGCTTCTCCGTCGGCATGAACGCCGTCCTGGTGGGTCTGTGATGGCGCCGGAACCGATCGACACGTACCTCGACGACCTGCTCGCCCGGCTCCGCGGTTCCGCCGCCGGCGTCCGGCGCACCCTCGTCGAGGCCGAGGCGCACCTGCGTGACGCGGTCGACGAGCAGGTCGGCCGCGGGGTCGACGTCCACGAGGCCCAGCTCCTCGCGATCGAGCGCTTCGGGTCGGCGGCGCAGGTGGCTGCCGTGGCGAACCGCTCCAGCGCCGGCCGCACGGCCGGTCAGGTCGTCGGTGCGCTCTCGTGGGCCGCGGGTCGGATGGTCGCGGTCGGCCTTGCGGCCGTGGGCCTGGCCGCCGTCGTGGCGCGCGTCCTCGCGAACCTGACCTCCACGAGCTTCGTGTTCGGCAGTCCGGCGGACGCCGTGTTCCCGGCCGACCGCTGCGCCCACTGGCTCGCGGTCCAGCCCACCGCGACCACGTGCGCGCAGGCCGCGATGCTCGAGAACTCCTCCGACACGCTCCTGCTCTACGTCGGCGGCGCGCTGCTCGGCCTGGTCGTGATCGGCATCGCGTTCGCGATCTGCGCGGTCGTGCGGCGGGTGCGACGCGCCCCACGGACCGGCGTGGTCCTCCCGCCCGCGGTCGTGCCGGCGATCGGCGCGACCGTCTTCGGTGGCGTGGGCGTCGCGCTGCTCGGCGCGGCGCTCTCCGACGTGGTCGTCGCGGGCGCGTGGGGTCGTGGCCTGTGGTTCGTGGACGCCGGTGTCTCGCTCGTCGTCGCGGTCGTCTACCTGGTGCGCTTCGCCCGTTCGGTCATCGACGTCGCGCCGGGCGCCGCGGTGGCGTGACGCCCGGCCCGGGGGCGGCCCGTGCGGCTGCTCCTGCGGCCGGGTCGTGCGCCGACGACGTCGGCCGGGGATGATGGCGCGGGAAGGGCGACGCCGGTCGACGCCCGCACCCTCGGGAGGGGCCCGATGAAGGTCGTCGCGACGTACACCATCAAGGGCGGCGTGGGGAAGACCTCCGCCGCGGTGAACCTGGCCCATCTCTGCGCGCGGGACGGGGCGCGCACGTTGCTGTGGGACCTGGACCCGCAGGGAGCCGCGACGTACATCTACCAGGTGCGCTCGCGGGTCAAGGGCGGCGGTCGAGGACTCGTGACCGGCAAGCGCCCGCTCGAGGACGCCGTGAAGTCGACCGGGTTCGAGCGCCTGGACCTGCTGCCCGCCGACTTCAGCTATCGCAACCTGGACCTCGAGCTCGACGACCGCAAGCGGCCGACCCGTCGCCTCGGTCAGCTGCTCGACGGTCTCGCCCAGGACTACGACGTCGTCTTCCTGGACTGCCCGCCGGGCATCTCCCTGACCTCGGAGAACGTCCTGCACGCCGCCGACACGCTGCTCGTGCCCGTGATCCCGGCGACGCTGTCGCTGCGCACGCTCGACCAGCTCCGGCAGTTCGTCGCCGACTCGGAGAAGCCTCGGCCGGACCTCGTCGCGTTCTTCTCGATGGTCGACCGGCGCAAGCGCCTGCACCGCGAGGTCATCGAGACCATCCCGCGGGAGGGTGCCCGGGTCGCGGAGACCGAGATCCCGGCCCTGTCGATCATCGAGCAGATGGCGGAGCTCCGGGCGCCGGTGACCGCGTCGGCGCCGTCCAGCCGCGCCGCCCTCAGCTACGAGCGGCTCTGGGCCGAGGTCCGACCCGCCGGGCGGGCGCGCCGCCCCTGACCGCATCCTGACCGGTGCCGGTCGGCGTCCTTGCTTGCCCGCCGACTGATCACGTGTATAGCATCCTGATCATGCGTACAGCCGCGGACGTGGACGGGCCGTCTCCCTCCGACCTCACCGCGCGCGCCAGGATCCGCGAGGTCGCGATCGAGTGCTTCGCGGCGGAGGGGTTCGACGTCCCGATGCGGACGATCGCCACCCGTGCCGAGGTCTCGCTCGGGCTCATCACGCACCACTTCGGCTCGAAGGCGGCACTGCGTACGGAGTGCGACGCCGAGGTCCTGCGGCGCTACCACGCGCTCAAGAGCGAGGCGATCGCCGACCCGAGCGGGTACCTGATCGCGCGGTTGACCGCGCCGGGCGCTGCCGTGTCGATCCTCGTCTACATCCTCCGCGCGATCCATGCGGGCGGCCGGCCGGCCCGGACCTTCCTCGAGAGCCTCGTCGAGCACGCGCGCGCCGTGATGGCGGAGAGCGTCGCGAGCGGGCTGGTGCGACCGTCGCGTGACGAGGAGGCGCGGGTCCGCTACCTGACGTACCAGGCGATGGGGGCGCTGCTCGTGCAGTTCCTGACGACACCGGAGCTCACCCCCGACGAGTTCGTGGCGTCGCTGCGGGACGGTCGGAGCGACACGGTCCTCCCGGTGCTCGAGCTGTACACCGAGGGCATCCTGACCAGTCGCGCGATGCTCGACGACTACCTGAGCTACCTGTGGGAACCGCCGGGCACCCGCTCCGATCCCGAGGCGGCCGCCGCTCCCGCGCCCGCTTCCCCGAGCACACCCCCGCCCCCGACGGCCTGACGGTCCCGCCGCCGCCGTCGACCCACCGACTCACACGAAGGAAGTCGCCATGCCCGCACACGAGATGGCCGTCGAGATCGAGGGCCTCACGAAGAGCTTCGGCAGCGTCCATGCGCTGCGAGGACTCGACCTGACGGTCCCCACCGGGCAGGTCACCGGCTTCCTCGGGCCGAACGGCTCGGGGAAGTCGACGACGATCCGCATCCTGCTCGGGCTGCTGAGGGCCGACGGCGGCCGGACGACCGTCCTGGGTGGCGACCCGTGGACGGACGCGGTCCGTCTGCACCGGTCGATCGCCTACGTGCCCGGTGACGTCTCGCTGTGGCCGAACCTCACCGGGGGCGAGGCGATCGACATCCTGGCCCGGCTGTCCGGCCCCCTCGACCCGGCACGCAGGACGCTGATGCTCGAGCGGTTCGAGCTCGACCCCACGAAGAAGGCCCGAACGTACTCCAAGGGCAACCGTCAGAAGGTCGCGCTGGTGGCCGCGCTCGCGTCGGAGGCCGAGCTCCTGGTGCTCGACGAGCCGACCTCGGGGCTCGACCCCCTCATGGAGGCCGCCTTCACGGAGTCGATCCTCGAGGTGAAGGCCGCCGGGCGCTCGGTGCTGCTGTCGAGCCACATCTTCGCCGAGGTCGAGCGGTTGGCCGACCGCGTGACGATCATCCGCGAGGGTGCCACGGTCGAGGCCGGCACCATCGCCGAGCTCCGCCATCTCACGCGGTCGCAGGTGACCGTCGGGCTCGACGGCGGCGCCGACGGACTCTCCGCCCTGCCCGGCGTGCACGACCTCCAGGTGCTCGACGGTCACGTCAGCTTCGCGGTCGACGAGGTCGAGCTCCCGGCGGTCCTCGCCGCCGTCGCGCGCCTGCAGCCCCGATCGATCGTCGCCAACCCGCCCTCGCTCGAGGAGCTGTTCCTGCGCCACTACGGCGACGAGCTGGCCGCGGTGAACGGGACCGACCGATGACCGCCGTCGCCATCGGCACCGGGCGGGCCGTGCGGCCGCCGGTGGCGGACTCCCTCGCCGGTCTCGGTCCGATGCTGCGCCTCGTCCTGAGGCGCAACCGGGTGCGGCTCGTGGTGTGGTGGGTCGTGCTCGCCGGGCTGTTCGCCTACGTCGGCACCTACTACACGAGCCTCTTCACGACCCAGGCGGCGCTGAACGACTTCGCGGCCCTGAGCAACACGCCGTCCATCAAGGCGCTCACGGGCCTCGCGGCGACCCCGAACACGCTCGGTGGGGCCGTGTGGACCAAGATCTGGATGACGTGCGCGCTCTCGCTGGCGTTCGGCGTCGTCTTCCTCGTCACGCGCAGCGGGCGCGCCGACGAGGAGGTCGGCCGTACCGAGCTGCTCCGCTCGCGGATGCTCGGACGTCACGCGTACTCGGTGGCATCGTGGCTGGTCGATGCCGCGCTGTGCGTCGCCGTGGGCGCGGGCATCGCTGTCGCGTCGGCGGCGGTCGGACTCGACCCGGCCGGCACCGGGGTCGTGGGCTCGCTCGTCGTCGGGGCGTCGGTGACGGGGGTCGGGCTCATGGCGCTGGGCGTCGGGGCGGTCGCGAACCAGGTGGCGGGCACCTCACGCGGCGCGAACGCACTGGGCTCTGCGGTCATCGGTGCGTTCTACGTGCTCCGGATGGTCGGCGACCTGGGCGACGGGCGGCTGACCTGGGTCTCCCCGGTCGGCTGGGCCCAGGAGATGCAGCCGTGGGGGGCGAACCGTTGGTGGCCGCTCGTGCTGCTCGTCGTGCTTGCGGCCGTGCTCCTCGCGGCGGCGGCCCGGCTCGAGGCGCGCCGTGACCTCGGTGCGGGCCTGCTGCCGGAACGCCCGGGTCCCGCCGGCGCGCCCGTGCGGTACGCCTCTCCGCTCGGTCTCGCCCTGCGGCTCCAGCGCGGACCCGTCATCGGGTGGAGCGCGACGATCGTGCTGACCGCGCTGCTCTTCGGTTCCGTCGTCCAGTCGATGACCACCCTGCTGTCCGACGCCGGCTCCACCGCGACGGCGATCATCGGCGGCACGAGCGTGAACGCCCTGCTGGCGATGCTCGGCATGATCATCGCGATGATCACGACGGTCTTCGCCCTGCAGTCCGCGGCGTCCCTGCGTGGCGACGAGGCGAGCGGGATCCTGGAGCCGCAGCTCGCCGGTGCCGTCTCCCGCACGTCGTGGGCCCTCCAGCGGTTGCTGATCCCGGTCGTCGGAGCCGCCGTGCTGCTCCTCGTCGGGGGAGCGGGGATCGGGGTGAGCTACGGCGCGGCCGTCCATGACGCGGGTCAGGCGGGTCGCCTCGCTCTCGCAGCGCTCGCGTACTGGCCCGCGGTCATGGTGCTCGTCGGTGTCGCGGTCGCGCTGTTCGGCTGGGTGCCGCGGCTTGCGGTCCCGCTCACCTGGGGAGTGCTCTCCGCGATGTGGTTCGTGGTCCTCATCGGTGACGCGCTACATCTTCCGGCGTGGCTGCTGAACGTGCTGCCGTTCTCGGCGACGCCCCACCTGCCGCTCGCGCGGCTCACGTGGACCCCGCTCGTCGTGCTCGTGCTCGTCGCCGCTGGGCTGGTCTGGACCGGGCTCGACCGCTTCGCGCGGCGCGACGTGCAGCCGGGGTGAGCGGACCCGTGGTCGGCCATCTCCCGGCGGCCACCTGCTCGACGCACGGCGAGGTCCGGCGCACGGGAGGCGGCGCGATCTCAGGGTCCTCTCAGGGGGGTTCCTGATGGCGACCGGCGCGCCGACGCGGCACGATCACGGACATGGATCCCTTGGGTGGCGGTCGCGCCATCGGTGACGCGCCCCCGACCGGCCCCGCCGTCGTGGCCGAGAGCCTGACCCGGACGTTCGGCCCGGTTACCGCGTTGTCCCAGCTCACCGTCGAGATGCCGCACGGCGTCGTCGGTCTGGTGGGCGCGAACGGTGCGGGCAAGTCGACGCTGATCAAGATCCTGCTCGGCCTGCTGCCGCCGACGTCGGGCCGGGCGCAGGTGCTCGGCCTCGACTGCGCGACGGAGGGCCTGGCCATCCGTCAGGTCGTCGGCTACATGCCGGAGAGCGACTGCCTCCCGCCGGACGTGTCCGCCACCGAGCTCGTGGTGCACCTGGCGCGGATGTCCGGGTTGCCGTCGGCGGTCGCGCGTGAGCGCACCGCGGACACGCTCCGCCACGTCGGTCTGTACGAGGAGCGGTACCGGCCGATCGGCGGGTACTCGACCGGGATGAAGCAGCGGGTGAAGCTCGCGCAGGCGATCGTGCACGATCCGCGGCTCGTCCTGCTCGACGAGCCGACCAACGGGCTGGACCCGGCCGGTCGTGACGAGATGCTCGGCCTGATCCAGCGGATCAGCACCGACTTCGCGATCTCGGTCGTGGTGACGTCCCACCTCCTCGGCGAGCTCGAACGGATCTCGGACCACCTCGTCGTCATCGAGGACGGCGTCCTCCAACGGTCGACGTCGACGGCGGACGCCACCCAGCTCAGCGGGGTCGTGCTGGTCGAGGTCACCGACGGCGTCGCGGAGCTCGCCGCCCTGTTGCGCGCGGCCGGCGCCCAGGTGGCCGACGACGGCGGCGCGCACACCTTCACCGTGGAGCTCGCCGGTGAGTGGGTGCTCGACGCGATCCAGGACGGGGCGGCGGACCTCGGCGTCGGCCTCGTGCGGATGCAGCGGCGGCGCCACCACCTCACCGAGATCTTCCGACCCGAGCAGGAGGGCGCGCATGCCCGGCACTGAGCCCGTTCCCGGCCCGCCCGAACCGGCGGCTCCGGGAGCACCTGCCCTGGCAGGGGCGCCCGCGCGCGCGGACGACGTCATCCACGACATCGGCTTCCGGCACTACGACGGGACGCGGAACGGCCGTGGGTGGGTCGTGCGGTCGCTCCTCGTCGAGACCGTGCGCGGCGTGTTCGGTCTGGGTCGCCCGGCGAGGTCGAAGGTGATGCCGTGGGCCCTGATCGGCATCCTGCTCGTCCCACCGGTGATCATCGCGCTCTCGATCCTGCTGACCCACAGCACCGAGCCGCCGATCTCCTACACCCAGTACCCGGGTGCGATGCAGTTGGTCGTCGTGCTGTTCGTGGCGGGTGCCGCGCCCTACTGCGTCTCTCGGGACCTGCGGCACGGGGTGATGCCGCTGTACCTGTCGCGGCCCATGAGGCGCAGCGACTACGCGCTCGCGAAGTTCGCCGGGCTGGCCATCTCGCTGTTCGCGGTGCTCGCGCTGTCGGAGACGTTGCTGCTGGTGGGAGCGCTGCTCGCGAAGCTCTCGGTGGGCCACCAGCTCGCCGGCTGGGCGGGTGGCGTGCTCACGGTCGCCGTCCTCGCGTTGGTCCTGAGCGGGATCAGCCTGGTGGTCGCGGCCTTCACGCCACGTCGCGGCCTGGGGGTCGCGGCGATCGTCACGGGGCTGCTGATGGTCAGCGGGATCGTGCAGATGCTCGTCGCGATCGCGGATCAGAAGGGCTACGCGACGCTCGCCTCCTACCTGCCCGCGCTCAACCCCTTCAGCCTCGTCGACGGGATCGCCGTGCGACTCCTCGGCGTGGCCCCGACCGACAACGCCACCTACCCCGCCGGTGCCCCGGGACTGCTCGTGTTCACGGCGGTCGCGATCGTCACCGTCGGGGCGAGCCTGGCCGTGCTGGTCCGTCGCTACCGGAAGGGAGGTGGCGTATGAGCACCCTCGTGCTGGACGGCGTCTCGCGGTGGTACGGCAACGTCGTCGCCGCCAACGACGTGACGATGACGATCGGCCCGGGCGTCACCGGGCTCCTCGGCCCCAACGGCGCCGGCAAGTCGACGCTGATCGCCATGATGGGCGGGTTCCTGGCGCCGTCGGCCGGAACGGTCACGCTCGACGGGACGTCGGTGTGGCGCAACCCGGAGATCTACCGCACGATCGGCCTGGTCCCGGAGGCGGAGGCCATGTACGACATGGTCACGGGCTGGCAGTTCGTCCTCGCCAACGCGCGTCTGCACCGGCTGCCCGACGCCGAGGGCGCGGCTCGCGCGGCGCTGGAGGCCGTCGAGATGATGCCGGCGAAGGACCGTGACATCGGCACCTACTCCAAGGGCATGAAGCAGCGGGTCAAGATGGCGACCGCCCTGGTGCACGACCCGTCGGTGCTGCTGCTCGACGAGCCGTTCAACGGGATGGACCCGCGCCAGCGGCTGCACCTGATGGCACTGCTCCGTCGTCTCGGCGAGGAGGGCCGCACGGTGCTGTTCAGCAGCCACATCCTCGAGGAGGTCGAGGAGATCGCCGGCACGATCGAGGTGATCGTCGCCGGACGGCATGCCGCGTCCGGGGACTTCCGCCGGATCCGTCGGCTGATGACCGAGCGGCCCCACCAGTACACAATCAGCTCGACCGACGACCGCCGGCTCGCGGCCGCCATCATCGCCGACGGGGCAGCGGACACTGTCGACCTGACCTCGGGGAGCCTCGCGGTGCAGGCCCCGGACCTGGGAGTGTTCGTGCACGCGCTGCCCCGCCTCGCTCGTGACAGCGGGATCCGGCTGCTCGACGTCTCGCCGGCGGACGAGTCCCTCGAGAGCGTCTTCGCCTACCTGGTGGCCCGATGAACCGCGTCGTGATGCAGCTGACCGTGCGCGGGCTGCTCGGCCGACGCCGCGCGGTGCTCCTCGTGCTCCTCCCGGTCGTCCTGCTCGCGCTGGCCGGCCTGGTCCGGTGGGCCTCGGGCGGCAACCTGCAGAACTCGGTGAACCTGGCGAACGGGTTCGCACTGGGGACGTTCCTGCCGCTGATGTGCCTGCTGATCGGTACCGGGGTGATCGGCACCGAGATCGACGACGGGTCGATCGTGTACCTGCTGGCCAAGCCCGTGCCACGACGCACGATCGTCTGGTCGAAGCTGGCCGTCGCCTGGGGCGCGGCGGTGGTCTTCGCCGTGCTGCCGCTCGTCGCCACGGTCGAGATCGCCGGGGACGACGGTGCGCGCCTGGGCTGGGCGTTCGCCGCCGCGGGCGCACTGGCGGCGCTCGCCTACACGGCGATCTTCGTCGCGCTGTCGGTCGTCACCCGGAACGCGGTGATCATCGGCCTGCTGTACGCCCTGCTCTGGGAGACGGTGCTGGGTGGCTACGTGCCCGGCGTCCGCGACGTGAGCGTGCGGCAGTGGGCACTGGCCGCGGCCGAGCGCATCCTGGGCGACCAGGCGGCTGCCTGGAACGTGACCTCGGCGGTCGGCCTCACGCCGGCCCTCGTGCTCCTCGCAGTCGCGATGACGGGCGCGGTCGTCCTCGCCGTCCGACGGCTCCAGACGCTGCGGCTGACCACCGCCGACTGACGACGGCGAGCCGCGTGACCACGGCGAGCCGCCAGAGCAGGTCGAGTGTCAAAGATGCTTGACACAGCACGCCTTGACAAGCATCCTTGACACATGAGGAACGAGATCCGCCGGCTCCGAGAAGAGCGCAGCCTCTCCCAGGCGGCCCTCGGCACCGAGCTGGGTGTCTCTCGGCAGACCGTCAACTCCCTGGAGACCGGGAGGTACGACCCGTCCCTCCCGCTCGCGTTCACCGTCGCCCGATACTTCGGGCTGAGCATCGAGGAGATCTTCCATGTCGACGCATGACCGCTCGGTCGCCACGCACAAGACGACCGTGGGGTGGTATCTCACCGTCTCCGCCGCCGCGGTCCTCGACCTCGGTCTGGCGCTGGTCGTCGACTCTGCGGGCCACCCGGACGCTGCGGCCGGCATCGTGACCGGCGGTCTGCTGGTCGTCGTGCTCGCGTCCGTGGGGCGGTGGCGCAGCGTCCGTGCCGTCGATCGGATCGGCACCGCCACGCGGATCGCGGCGGGTCGCGCGGACGAGCGTGACCTTCGCGTGCACGAGGGAGCGCTCGCCGTCGTCGGGATGGTGGCCCTCGTCCTCAGCGGCCTCGCGAGCGCGGCGACCTTCCTCGACGTGGATGCCGTCGCCATCCTGCGGGTCATGCCGTTCGTGCTCGTCGCCGCGACCGCGACGGCGTTCGTGATCGTCGACCGCCGCTCGTGAGACGACGCGCACCGGCGCGGGTCGTCCGCGCCGGTGGGACGCGTGCTCACACCTCGAACGCACCGTCACGTCGCAGCGGGTCGTAACGATACGATAGTGGGCGGCTCGACCATGCGGACCAGCCATTCACCCGTCCCGTCCTGAGGACCTGCACCGCCATGCCCAAGGTTCTGACCGCCGGTCGTCCCTGGCGCGTCATCCTCTGGTTTGCCGTCCCGCTCCTCGTGGGCAACGTCGTCCAGCAGCTCTACCAGTTCGCCGACGCGATCGTGGTCGGCCGGGTGATCGGGGTCGACGCCCTGGCCGCGGTCGGCACGACCGGGAGCCTGATCTTCCTGCTCCTCGGCTTCGCCTGGGGCATGACCTCCGGCTTCGCGATCCCGACGGCCCAGGCCTTCGGTGCACGCGACGGTGCGGCCGTGCGTCGTTCCGTCGCCACCGGCGCGATGCTCACCGGTGCGGTGAGCATCCTGCTGACGGTGGGCGCGCCGTTCCTCGCGGGTCCGGCACTCCGGCTGCTCCGGACCCCGACGGAGCTCCTGCCCCAGGCGACGACGTTCGCGGTGGTCAGCTTCCTCGGGGCGAGCACGGTGATGGCCTTCAACTTCCTCGCGGCGATCATCCGGGCCATCGGGGACTCCCGCACCCCGCTCGTGTTCCTCACCCTGAGCTGCCTGCTCAACGTCGGTCTGGTCGTCACGTTCGTCGCCGGTCTCGGCATGGGGGTCGCCGGCGCGGCTCTCGCGACCGTCGTCTCGCAGGCGACCTCGGTCGCGCTCTGCCTCGTCTACGTCCGGCGTCGGGTGCCGGTGCTCCACCTGCACCGCGACGACTGGCGGGTCACCCGCGGGGACCTCGCGCGCCACCTGCGGCTCGGCCTGCCGATGGGATTCCAGATGTCGATCATCGCGATCGGCGCGCTCGCCGTGCAGGTGCGGCTGAACAGCCTGGGCGCCGAGGCCGTCGCCGCATACACGACCGCGGCGCGCGTCGACGGGCTCGCGGTCGCGCTGCTGCAGTCGCTCGGTCTCGCCGTGTCGACCTTCGTCGCGCAGAACCTCGGCGCAGGCCGGCCCGACCGCATCCGCCTCGGCGTCGTCCAGGGCGTCCGGATGTCCCTCGGTGGCGCGGTGCTGCTCGGCGTCGTGCTCATCACGGGCGGGCGCTCGATCATCGAGCTGTTCGTCGGCCCAGGGGAGGAGCAGGTCGTCGCGATGGCCACCTACCTCCTCCATGTCAACGGATCCCTCTACGCCGTCCTCGGGGTGCTCTTCGTGACGCGGGGAGCGCTGCAGGGGCTCGGGTACACGTTCGTGCCGACGCTCACCGGCACCATCGAGCTCGTCATGCGGGTCGGTGCCGCGGTCGTCCTCGGCGCTGCGTTCGGCTTCGGCGGGGTGGTGTGGGGCAACCCGCTCGCGTGGGTCGGTGCGGTCGCCGTGCTCGTCCCCGCGTACCTGCGGGCGCAGCGTCGCCTCACGGCCGTGCCCGGTGCGTGGGACGCCGTCGGCTCGACCCTGCCGATGATCGAGGGGCCGATCGACGAGTCGGCCGTGCTGGAGGTGGGTGTCACCCGCCCGGCGGTCGAGACGATCACGGATGGGGACGTCGCGCTGTGCGACGCCTCGGCTCGGGCGCTCGCCGACGTGGAGGGCTGACGGCCGGACGCGACCGCGCGATCACCCGGGGTCGTCGGCGTCACCGTGCCGTCGTGGCCGGCTCCGACGCCGGTCGCTGACCGCCGTAGATGACGTCGTCCAGGTCCTTCCAGTACACGTCGATCCCGATGAACCCCGCGGCGGCCAGGTACTCGAGCTGCTGCGAGAGCGGGATCACGTGGCGGAGGTGGTTCTCATGACGGGCCCGCTCGTCTGGTGTGCGATGCCGGCGCGTGGCGGCCGCCCCGGGGTCGCGCCGGTCGGCGGTCCGCTCCCAGGTCGCCGCGACGATCGGGTCCGTCGCGCTCACCGTGTCGTAGTTCAGGTACCAGCCGCCCGGGGCCAGCCGCGCGAAGACCTCCGCGAAGAGACCCTCCTTGCGGTGGTCCGGCAGGTGGTGGACGGACATCGAGCTCACGACGGCGTCGAGGACCTCCGGGATCGCCGCCGGCCAGCCGCCCGTCGACATGTCGAACTCGACGTACCGGTAGCGACCGGCATGGGCGGCCATCTCCTCCTTGCCTACCGCGATCATCTGCGGGGAGAAGTCGCTGAGGATCGCCCTGCTGCGGGGGTAGAGATCGAGGATTCGGCGAGCCGCCGATCCCGTCCCGGCGCCGAGGTCGAGGAACGTGAACACGTCCTGCTCCTCGAAGGGGAGGAGCTCGCCGAGGATCCGCCAGCGCTCCGCGTTCTCGCGCTCGCGCTGCCCGGCCTGGGCCGCGCGGGTCCGGACGTACTCCTCCGACGTCCAGATCGCGGCGTTGGTGTCCATCGTCGGGTCCATGGGCGTGAGCCTACCGACGCCGTCGATCGTGTCCACGACCTCGCGGTCAGGTCGCCGGCTCTGCCGTGTCGGCTGTCCCGAACCTGGCCCGGCAGTGCCGACGTCTCGCTACCCTGTCGACGGTGCCGTACGGCGGTGGTTCCCGACGGCAGCCCACGGTCCGAGCCACGCAGCGTCACGTGAGGACGTCATGAGCAACCCGATTCAGCCCCCTGGCAACTACCCGTCGAGGCCGGAGGAGCTGATCGGCGAGCCGACGGTCCAGACTCCGCCACCGCCGTCGGTCGTGAACGCCGTGCGCCTCGTCGTCGCCCGGGTCGTGCTCGCCCTCGTCGGCGTGGTCGTCGCGCTCGGCAGCCAGGATGCGCTGAGGGCCGCCATGGCGAAGGCGTCCCCGACGCTCGACCAGAGCTCGCTGGACCTCGCCCTCAAGGTGGCCGTCGGCGTCAGCGTCGTCTCCGGCGTCGTCTTCGCGATCGTCTGGGGCCTGCTCGCGCGTCTGCTCCTGCGGGGGAAGAACTGGGCGCGGATCGTGGTCTGGGTCTTCGCCGGGATCTCCGTGGCCACCGGGTTGGTCGGGCTGGCCCGGGCGGCCAACGGCCTCAACCTCGCCGTGGGTCTCCTCGACCTGTGCCTCGACGTCGCCATCATCGTGCTGCTGGCTCGTCGCCCGAGCTCGGAGTTCTTCGGGCGTCGGTAGGTGTCCCGTCGCCGGGTTCGGTCGACGCGGCTGCGGCGCCCCGGTGCGGTCTCGCGAGGCGGCACCTGAGGGCGAGGAGAAGTCCGCCGGCCCGCACGCGCCCGATCGACGTCGCCCGGGATCCGGCCGACGAGGACGGCCCGCAGGCGCCGGGCCCGACCCTCGTCGACCCGAAGGAGTCCTCCCATGCAGCTCGCGTCGCGCAGCACCCCGGCGGCCATGGCCCATCGGGTCGGCCGGTCGACCCTCACGGTGCGCGCTGCGGACGGGAGCCCCGTCGCCGACGCCGAGGTCGAGGTCGAGCAGACCCGCCACTCCTTCGCGTTCGCGAACATCGGGTTCGACTTCATCGGCTTCGCCAACGGCGAGACCGACGTGCGGCCGGACAGCCCGTTCGGCGGTGCCGCGCCGTCGGCGGGCGCGCACCTGGCCGAGCTGTGGTTCGCGCTGTTCAACACCGCGACGCTGCCCTTCTACTGGGGTGGGTTCGAGCCGGAGCGTGGACACCCGGACACGGCGCGCCTGCTGCGCACGGCACGGTGGTTCGTCGACCACGGCTGCGTGGTCAAGGGGCACCCGTTGGCGTGGCACACGCTGGCGCCGCACTGGGTGCGCGACCTTCCCGTCGACGAGGTCGAGGCCGCCGTGCGCGCCCGGATCGTGCGCGAGGTCTCCGACTTCCGCGGTGTGGTCGACGTGTGGGACGCGATCAACGAGGTCGTCATCATGCCGGTGTTCGACAAGGAGGAGAACGGGCTGACCCGGCTGTGCCAGACGCTCGGACGGGTCGAGACGGTGCGGCTGGCCGTCGACACCGCGCGCGCGGCCAATCCCGACGCGACGCTGCTCCTCAACGACTTCGACCTGTCGCCCGACTACGAGCACCTGATCGAGGACTGCCTGGACGCCGGCATCCGGATCGACGCCCTCGGCCTGCAGAGCCACATGCATCAGGGCTACTGGGGCGAGGAGAAGACGCTGGCGGTCCTCGAGCGGTTCTCGCGGTTCGGGCTGCCGCTGCACCTGACCGAGACCACGCTGCTGTCCGGGCACCTGATGCCGCGCGAGGTCGTGGACCTCAACGACTACCGGATCCCCGGCTGGCCCTCGACCCCGGAGGGGGAGGAGCGCCAGGCCGACGAGGTCGTGCGGCACTACCGGACCCTCGTCGGGCACCCCGCCGTGCAGGCGATCACCTACTGGGGCCTGACCGACGACGGCGCGTGGCTCGGTGCGCCGGGTGGGCTGGTGCGCGCCGACGGAACCCCGAAACCCTCGTACCACGCGCTGCAGGGACTGATCAGGGACGACTGGTGGCTCGCGCCGACCCGGGTGCGGACCGACACGGAGGGGCGCGTCGGCGTCGAGGGCTTCCTCGGGGAGTACCGGGTCACCGTGGGCGGCCGTAGCGGGAGCATCGTGCTGGACGCCACCGATGGCGTCGCCGACGTCATCGTGGGGTGATCGCCGCGCCTCACGGTGCCGGTGGTCGCTCGCTCTCGCCCGGGAACCCCGCGACCGCCAGCGCGCGTCGCACCACGGCCTCGGGACGGTCGCCGTCGCCGCGCGCCCACCAGAAGAGCGCCTCGATCGCGACCCACCAGGCCGTGCTCGCGAGGATCTCCGGTTCGAGGGCACCGGCCGGGCTGCCGGTGGAGCGGGCGATGAAGTCGGCGAGCAGCGCCACGGTCGGACGTGACGTCACGTGCAGGTGCGCGCGCAGGGCCGGTGTGGCGTCGATCAGCGCCATCCGCAGCCGCACGACGTGGAGGTCGTCGTCCGGGAAGCGCAGCGTGGCGACGAGGCACCGGACGACCTCCGACCGCCATGGCGACCCGACGCGCGCGCTCGCGAGGCTGTCGCGGAACGCCGCCTCGGCCGAGTCACGGCCGTGCCAGACGATGTCGCCCTTGCTGTCGACGTGACGGAACAGCGTCGAGCGCCCGATGCCGGCGCGACGAGCGATGTCGCTGAGGGTCGTGGCCTCGTAGCCGTGCTCGAGGAAGAGCTCGAGCGCGACGGTCGCGATGTCGGCGGACGACGTCGTCGGCGGCCGCCCGGTCCGGGGTGTGCCGTTGTCCTTCACGGTGAACCAGCCTAGTTTGTGGACTGGGTCCCGGAAGTCCGGGATCGAGGATCAGCGGTCTCGGAGAGGACACGCCATGTCAGGTGCCACGGACGTCATCGAGGGCCGGTTCGCAGGCAGGACCGCGATCGTGACAGGAGCAGGGTCGGGGATAGGACGAGCGACAGCCCTGCGGCTCGCGCGTGAGGGAGCCCGTGTCGTCGCGAGCGACATCTCCGCGGAGAGGCTCGCCGAGCTCGTCGCCGAGCACGCCGACCTGGACCTGGTGACCGTGGCCGGCGACATCTCCACCGAGGTCGCCGTGCAGGAGGTCGTCGCCGCAGCAGACGGGCGCGTCGACGCCCTCGCCAACGTCGCGGGGATCATGGACGCCTTCCTGCCACCCGCCGAGGTCGACGACGCGACGTGGGACCGCGTGCTCGGTGTCAACCTCACCGCGGTGATGCGGATGTCGCGCGCCGTCCTCCCGCTGATGCTCGAGGCCGGCAGAGGGGCGATCGTCAACGTGTCCTCCGAGGCGGGACTGCGCGCGTCGGCCGCCGGCGTCGCCTACACCGCGTCGAAGCACGCAGTCAACGGGCTCACGACGAGCATCGCCGTCTTCTACAAGGGCAAGGGCATCCGGGCGAACGCCGTCGCCCCCGGTGCGGTCGCCACGAACATCGAGGCACCGTTCCGGTCCGCGTTCGCCGGCGAGGTGCTCGGCCCTTACCTGGGGCTCGTTCCGTCGGTGGCGACCGCCGAGCAGCTCGCCGCCGCGATCACCTGGCTCCTCAGCGACGACGCGAGCAACGTCAACGGAGTCGTCATGCCGTGCGACGGTGGATGGTCCGCGATCTGAGCAGAGCCGGAGCGCCGCCGTCGATCGCCGTCAGACGCGGGCGGCGGCGGCGAGCTCCGGGATCAGCGTCTCCAGGTACCGCGCGGTGTCCTCCCAGTCGGTCACCGCGTGGCACGGGACGCCCAGGGCCTTGACCGGGTAGTCGTTGCCGACCTCGTCGAGGCGGTCGCCGACGAACAGCATCTCCTGCAGGTCGATCCCGGTCATCTCGGCGAGGCGCGACATCCCGTAGGCCTTGTCGATGCCCTTGCGCGTGATGTCGACCGACGTGGACCCGCCGGAGCGCACCTCGAGGTCCGGCAGCAGCGCGGCGACGGCCTCGCGCAGGGCCGTCTTCTTCTCGCCGGTCGGGTCCCAGGCGGCCTTGGCGGAGACCGGGGCCGACTGTCCCAGCGCGGAGAACGTGATCTGGCTGCCGCGGTCCTCGAGGATCGGGCCCCACGTCTCGCTCTCCCACAGGCCGAGCGCCTTCGCCGACGTCGTGACCGCATCGAGCGCACGCGCCTTCTCGTCCTCCGTGAGGTTCTGGGCGTAGAGCTGGTCCCAGGCCTCGCCGGAGTGACGGAAGTACTGCGTGCCGCAGGTCGGCATGAGGTGCAGCCGTGCGAGCTGAGCCGGCGTCGCCTCGGTCAGCCGCTCGACGACCTGCATCTGGAACTGGCCGAACTGCCCACCGGAGATCACGCAGACCTCGACGGCGTCGAGCAGCCGGACCAGGAGCTCCGCCATGCGCGGGTCGAGGGGTGACTTCGACGGGGCGAGGGTGTCGTCGAGGTCGAACGCGACGAGACGCGGTGCGCGGGACACAAGAGCCTCCAGCTGGTGGGTCCGGCCTGGGCCGGGAGCGCCGGGTACGTCCGGGTCGCAGGACGGTCCGCACGGCGCGGACGAACCATCTTGACAGGTGATCCCCTCAGGACGAAGTCCAGCGGTCCGTGGCGCCGGGCGCACCAGGAGCCCTGTGGCAGCATGATCGGGTGCGAAGCACCCGCCTGGTCACCCTCGACGACGCCGACGAGATGACTCGACTCGTGCGTGCGAACCGCGAGTTCCTCGCCCCGTGGGAACCGCTCCGCGACGACGACTGGTTCACCGTGGAACGTCAGCGCACGGGGATCCGTCTCCTCCTCGACGAGCACGCACGCGGCACCTGCCTCCCGCACGTCATCCTCGACGAGGCCGGCCACGTCGTGGGCCGCATCACGCTCAGCGGGATCGTGCGCGGGCCGTTCCAGTCGGGGAACCTCGGCTACTTCGTGAGCGCAGACGCCAACGGCCGCGGCCGCGCGACGGCGGCGGTCGGCCGGATGGTGCGGCTGGCGTTCGACGAGCTCGGGCTGCACCGGCTCCAGGCCGGTACGTTGCTGCACAACGTCCGGTCGCAGCGGGTGCTCCGCCGCAACGGCTTCGTCCCGTTCGGCGTCGCCCCGGCGTACCTGCGCATCGCCGGCGAGTGGCAGGACCACGTCCTGTTCCAGCGGATCGACGAGGACCCGTCGGAGTGACGGTCCGGTGCGCCCGGGACGCAGGGACGCCGGCGCCGCACCGGTCCGAGCCGTCCCGAGCGCAGCGAACCGTGAACAGGCGCACCGCGTCAGGGGGCGCGCAGGCGCAGCGGTCGTAGGCTTGCGTGCGGTGTTCCGGGAAGCCTGGTCGGAGTTGCTGTCGCGCACCCATTGCCGGGCCTCGAAGGAGCCGTCGTCATGAGCCAGTCGTCCCCGGCCGCTGCGCCTGCCACCGGTCCCGTCACCCGGTCGCGCTGGATCCACGGGCGAACCGCGTTGCTGCTGGCCTTCGCGTTCTCCGTCATGGCCGACCCGGTCTCCTCGGTCGCGTACGCCATCGAGGCCGCGCTGCGCGCGCTGCACGGCGACCTCGCGCTGCTGCTCCCGACGATGGCCCTCGTGGTCGGGGTCGTCGCGCTCGTCGTCGCGAGCTATCACCAGCTCGTGGCGCGGTTCCCGGACGGCGGGGGCTCCGCGGCCGCAGCCGGCTCGGCCTTCGGCGAGGCGTTCGCCTTCCTCCCGATGGGCGCGCTGATCGTGGACTTCGTCCTGACGATCTCGATCTCGGTCTCGGCCGGGGCATCGGCCGTGATCTCGTACGCGCCGTCGCTCGCACCGATGCGGCTCCCGCTCGCGCTGATCCTGGTCGTCGCCGTCGCGGGGCTGATGTGGTTCGGTCACCTCGGACGTGCGGTGTTCGCGGCCCTGACCATCGGGTTCCTCGTCGTGGCGATCGGGGTGCTCGTCCTGACCGCAGGGGCCCACCCCGAGGCGCAGGCCGTCGTCGTCCCCCCGCACTCGCCGCCGCTCGCCGTCATGCTCGCCTTCCCGGTGGCGATGGCCCTCGCGACCGGTGTCGAGGCGCCGTCGTCGGCGATCGCGCAGCTCGCACAGCTGGACGCCGACGAGCGCCGTCGGTTCGGTCGCTGGGCGCTGTGGCTGACCCTCGGCATCGTCGGGGTGCTGACGCTCGCCCTGACCGCCACCGCGGTGCGGCTGGGCGTCGGGCTCCCGCCGGCGGAGTCCACGCAGATCTCCGAGATCGCCCGCCGCGGCGGCTCGGAGGGGTTGTTCACCGCGTTCCAGGCGACCACCGCGCTGCTGCTGCTCTCCGCTGCGAGCTCGTCGTTCCAGGCCGGCCCGGGACTGCTCAAGGCGCTCGCCCGCCGGCGCCTCGCGGACGGCGGCACGGTCGGTGTCCTGCCGTCGCCGTTGGGGCGCGCCAACCGCCACCACGTGCCCGTCGTCGGCGTCGGGGTGTTCCTCGTCCTCGCCGCTGCCGTCGTCACCGCGGCCGGCGCGCGTGACCAGGAGCTCGTGCTCTTCTACGCGGTGTCGGTCTTCGTGAGCTTCCTGGTCGGGCTCGTCGCGATGGCGACCTTCGCCCGGCGCGAGGGGCGGCGCGGGTGGCTCGTGCTCAACATCGCCGCCGCGGTCGTCGTCGCGTTCACGCTCGTCGTCAACATGACCCGGCCGGCGGCTATCGGCTCGCTCGGTGCGACGATCCTCGTCGCCGGTGGTCTGTACGTCGCGTGGGTGCGCGCCGGCCGCCCGCGCGGGATCGCGCATGCGGTCGCCGCGGCGGAGGCCGTGGTCGGTGAGGAGCTGGACGGTGCGGTGCTCGACGACGACGAGCCGGACGGTGCGTCTCGCGCGGCCGACGCCGCGGGCGGTGCGGTCACCGACCCAGGGAGGTCGACGCCAGGTCGGTGACACGACGTCGTCCGCACGAGTCGGCGGCCGCGGTCCGCCGGCAGTCGCGGTCGTCGTGCGGTCGTCCTCACCCGAGCGCTGCGGCGATGACGAGCATCACCGGGACGGCGAGCGCCGTCGTGAGCATCCCCGCATCGCGGGCCAGCGGCTGGCCGCGGCCGTACTGCGTGGCGTAGACGAGGACGTTCTGAGCGGTCGGCAGTGCCGCCATCGCGACCACGGTGAGGAGCGCGTGGGGCTCGAGGCCGAGCGCACGCCCGAGGGACAGCGCCAGGACGGGGCTCACCACGCTGCGCAGCATCGCGACGAGGGCGAGCTCCCGGGGGCTGGTGCGCTCGCCGTCGGCGCGTGGCACCGCGACCGACATGCCGAACAGGACCAGAGCCAGCGGTGCGGCCGCCGCACCGATCATGGCGAACGGACCGAACACGACGGCCGGCAGCTTCCACGGGAGGACGGCGAGCACGAGGCCGATGACGGACCCGACGATGATCGGGTTCGCGGCGGTTCGTCGCACCACCGCACGGACCCCACGCCTTCCCGGGCTCGCCGGCCCCGTCGCCCCGGTGCTGCCGTCGAGGACGGTGAACGCGATCGGGGCGATGACCAGGAGCTGGAACAGCAGTGACGGCACCACGGCGACGGCGTCACCGAGGAGGTAGACCGCGAGCGGGAGACCAAGGTTCCCTGCGTTGACGTAGGACGACGCGAGCGTGCCGATGACGACGTCGGCCGCTGGACGTCGCCACGCGACGGCAAGCACGACGATCGCGACCGCCGCCACGGCCGCGGTGCTGAGCGCGGTGACGAGTGCTGACCGGGAGAGCAACGCGTGCAGGTCCGCGTGTGCGACGGTCACGAGCAGCAGGCTCGGGGTCGCGACGCTGAAGCAGGTGCGGGCGAGGACGGTGCGCGCGCCGCTGCCGAGCGTGCCGCGGCGTCCGAGCAGCCAGCCGACACCGATCACGGCCGCCATCGTGCCGAGGGCGGTGACGACGGCTCCCACAGGTGTCTCCCGGCTGGTCACGACGGGGGTGGGGCGAGAAGGTCGCCCCACCCCCGTCGAGTCGTGGTCTGTCCGTGGCGGCAGACCTCAGGCGTGCCGACAGCCCCCAGTCTGCCCGCAGCACCGGTGCGCCGGCAGCCCCCTGCCTGCCGGCGGGTCTCAGTCCTCGCGGGACTCCTTGACCCGTGCGACGAGCTGCGTCGGGCTCACGTACCGCAGCGCGATGACCAGGATGACCATCATCGTGACCGTGTACACCACGGCCATGGAGGAGATCAGCTGACGGGCCTGGCCGCCTCCGGCCGCGGTCATCGCGCGGTAGATCGCCACGACGAGGGTGTCGGAGTCGGGTCCGGAGACCAGGAACGTCAGGTCGAACATCCCGACCGTGCGGACCAGGACGAGGATCGAGGCCGCGAGGACGCCGGGGACGAGCAGCGGGAAGAGGATCTTGGTGAACACCTTCCGCATGTTCGCCCCGGACATCCGGGCGGCGTTCTCGATCGCCGGGTTGATCTGCTCGATGAACGGCGTCATCGTCATGATGACGAACGGGATCG
>JAJYCD010000144.1 GCA_021778635.1 Actinomycetes bacterium | reverse complement strand
CCACGGCGACGAGGTCCCCCTCACGGCGACCGAGTTCGACCTGCTCACGCACCTGATGCGGCATCCGGGCCGCGTGTGGCAACGGGAGGAGCTGCTCGCGGCCGTGTGGGGCTACAGCGCCGCCGCGGGCAGCCGGACGGTCGACGTCCACGTGTCGCAGCTCCGCGGCAAGCTCGGTGCCGGCTGCCCGATCCGCACGGTCCGGGGCGTCGGGTACGCCGCCGATGCCCGCGGGGACGGCCGATGAGCATGCTCGGACCGGAGCCCGTCCCGCACGAGCCACCTCATCGGTCGATGTCGGTCACGACCCGGATCACGCTCCTGTGCGTCGGCGTCGCACTCGTCGCCGCCGTGCTCGCGAGCGCAGCCACCGCTCGCGCCCTGGTCGCCGCCGAGCGCGCCAGCGCACCGGTGACCGTCCGACAGGCGGTCCAGGACCTCCGGACCGGCAACGCGAAGCTCGCCCGGGCGGCGCAGACCGTCGAGAGCCGCCCGATCGTGGTCCAGTCGCTCCTCCTGTCGATGGGGGTGGGCGTCGCGGTCGGCGCAGCCGCGGGCGGGTCGCTCGCGCGCGTGCTCACCCGTCCGCTCCGGCGCACGTCGGCGACGGCTCGTGCGATGGGTGCCGGGCGCCGTGACCTGCGCGTGCCGATCGAGGGCCCACCCGAGATCGCAGACGTCGCGGTGAGCGTGAACGAGCTCGCCGATGCCCTCCAGCACAGCGAGGACCGCCAGCGGCGGTTCCTGCTCTCCGTCTCGCACGAGCTGCGGACCCCGTTGACCGCCGTCCGCGGGTTCGCGGAGTCCATCGCAGACGGGGTCGTCACCGGCGACGACGCGGGGCGGGCGGGCCAGGTGATCCTCGCGGAATCGCAACGGCTCGAGGGCCTCGTGCGCGACCTGCTGGACCTCGCCCGGCTCGGCGCGGACGACTTCCGGCTGGACCTCGCCGTCGTCGACCTCGACACCCTCCTCGCGCACGCGGAGACCGTGTGGCGCACACGCGCGGCGGAACGGGGTGTCGATCTGCGGGTCGAGTACGCGGGACAGGCGATCGTCCTGCGCACCGACCCGGCACGGCTCCGCCAGGTGATCGACGGACTCGCCGAGAACGCGCTGCGACTGACCCCCCGCGGCGCCCCCGTCGTGCTCGCGCTGCGCGCCCCGACGACCGGCGACCTCGCGGGCACGCGAGCGGTGATCCAGGTCCGCGACGGTGGTCCGGGCCTCGCCGCCGACGACTACGCGGTCGCGTTCGAGCCGGGCGTGCTCGGCGAGCGATACCGGGACGACCGCCCCGGTGGCGTCGGCATCGGGCTCTCCCTCGTGCACGGGCTCGTGCAACGGCTCGGAGGCGCGATCGCCGCCGGCCCCGCTCCTGAGGGGGGCGCCGCGTTCACGGTCTTCCTGGCCGACGCGCCGTGAGTCGGGCGGTGGCGCCCTGGTCCCGCTGCACGGGCTGCGACCCTCACGCGACCGGGCGGGCGTCGTCGTCGGCGCGGAGCCGCACGGCTGACGCCACGTTCACCACGGCACGGTCCGGCCGAGGTAGTCGACGTAGTGCAGACCTGATCTCCCGTGGAGAGAGTCGATCGTCGAGATGACTCGGGGGATGCTCTCATCGATGCTCAGGCGCGCGTCCGCGCCGCCGAGGTCCGTCCGCACCCAACCGGGCGCCATGAGGACCAGGGTCCGGGGCTCACCGCTGTGCCGCGCCGCGTAGCTGCGCATGAACGTGTTGAGCGCTGCCTTGCTCCCGCGGTACACCTCGTGCCCGCCGCGTTCGTTGTTCGCCACGCTGCCCTGACCGGAGGACATCACACCGATCGTCCCGGCGGGCTCGACGAGGTCCTGCAGTGTCTCGATGACGCGCAGCGGGCTCAGCGCGTTCGTGACCATCACCCGGGTGAACTCCTCGACCGAGGTCTGGGCCACGGTCCCCTCCGGCTGAGCGGTCACGCCGGCGTTCACGAAGAGCAGGTCGAAGACCCGGCCCGCCAGACGATCGTGCAGCGCCGCGATCTGCGCCGGTTCGGTGATGTCGAGAGTCTCGATCTCGACGTGCGCGGGGTCGGCGTCGGCGAGGTCGCGCAGCGGTGTCCGACCCGCGCTCCGGACGGTGGCCACCACTTCACGGCCCTCTCGGGCCCACTGCGAGGCCAGTGCGAGGCCCAGGCCACGGGAAGCGCCGATCAGCAGCACGCGCCTCGCGGCGGCCGAGGGCGCACCGGTGGAGCTCACGGCTGTGGTTGTCGTCATCGCACCGATTGTCAGTGGTACGCCTTCCGTCGTCCAGCCGTGGGCCGTGCCACCGGAAGCGGTCGCCGGCCGTCGGGAACCCGTCCCGCTCCGCGGCTGCCGACCCACGGCGCCGCCCGGTCGCGCGTCGATGCGCGTCCCTCAGACCTGTGTCCGGCGGATCGGTGCCCTCGGAGCCGCGCCGTCGGACCGCCCTCAGACCTGCGGACGCAGCGCGATCGTCATCGCCTCGACGGCGAGCAGCGGGGCGACGTTGCCCGCCAGCCGCGTGCGCGCCAGACCGATCGCGTCCATGCGGTGCACCGTCTGCTCGGGCCGGCTGCCGGTGGCCACCGCCCGCACCTGGTCCTCGTGCTCAGCGTTCACCACGTCGACGTCCGCCCCCAGCTGGACCACGAGCACGTCCCGGTAGAAGGAGAGCAGGTCGACCATCGCGCGGTCGAGGACGTCCCGCTGCGAGCGCGTGGCCCGGCGCTTCTGCTCCTCCTCGAGCTGACGCACCTGGGACCGCAGCGCCGGTGGCAGGGTCGCCGACCCCTCGGCGCCCATCGAGCGCAGCAGCTCGGTCCGTTCCGTCGCGTCGCGGTCCTCGGTCGCCGCCTTCGCCTCGGCCTGCGACACCTCGACGAGTTCGCCGGCTGCGAGCACCGCATCGCCGACCCCGCGCACCGAGGTCGCGAGCGCGAGGACCCTCGAGCGTCGGGCCCGCGCCTCCGGGTCGCGGGCGAGGCGCCGCGCGATGCCGATGTGACTCTGCGCGGCCCTCGCCGCGACCAGGGCCAGACCTGGTTCGACGCCGTCCCGGCGCACGAGCAGCTCGGCGACCGCCTCGACCGGAGGCACCCGCAACGGAACCGACCGGCTGCGCGAGCGGATCGTGACCAGGACGTCCTGCGGGCTCGGGGCGCACAGCACCCACACCGTCCGCGGCGGTGGCTCCTCGATCGCCTTGAGGAGCACGTTGCCCGAGGTCTCGTTCAGACGGTCGGCGTCCTCGACGATGATCACGCGCCACCTCCCCTCGGACGGCGACCGCTGGGCGAGCTCGACCAGCGGCCGGGCGACCTCGGCGCGGATGACGACGCCCTCCGTGGCGACGATCGTCACGTCGGGATGGGTCCCGGCCAGCGCCGTCGCGCAGGCGTGCGACGTGAGGTCACCGCTCGGGTCCTGCAGCGCCGCCGCGAAGGCGCGCGCGGCGTTGGACCGTCCCGATCCGGGAGGGCCGGTGATCAGCCACGCATGCGTCATCGCTGTCGGGTCCTCGACCGCACGCCGCAGGACCTGCACCGCCGGCTCCTGGCCGACGAGGTCGTCCCAGACGGTGCCGGTACCCGTCCGTGCACCCGACGCGGTGCCAGCCACGCCGTCGCTCACGTGACGAGGCCGAGCGCTGCCGCGACGCGCGCGCGGATCGCCGTCTGGATCTCGTCGACCGGACCGGAGGCGTCGACCACGAACCACGGCTGGCGACCGTCGGCCTCCGCGGTCCGCGCGCGGTCGAGGAAGGCCAGACGGGTGCGGGTGTGAAAGTCGTCGCCCGCACGTTCCAGCCGGTCCGGTGCGCCGGTCAGTCGGCCGCGACCAACGTCCGGGTCGAGGTCGAGCAGCACTGTGAGCTGCGGGCGCAGCCCTCCGGTGGCCCACAACGACAGGTTCTCGACCTCCTCGGCCGAGAGCTCGCGACCGCCCGACTGGTACGCGACGGACGAGTCCAGGTAGCGATCCGTCAGCACGACCGCGCCGCGCTCGAGGGCCGGTCGGACCACGGTGTGGACGTGGTGCGCACGATCCGTCGCGTACAGCAGCGCCTCGGTACGCGGGTCGACGTCCTCGCCGTGCAGCACCGCGTTGCGGAGCTCGACGCCCAGGGCGGTCCCGCCGGGCTCTCGCGTCGTGACGACCTCACGCCCCAGGGCGTCGTGGAGCCACTGCGCGAGCAGGTGGAGCTGCGTCGACTTGCCGACGCCGTCGCCACCCTCGAACGAGAGGAAGAAGCCCGGAGCGTCCGGCACGGACGCGGCGGCCGGCGCATGGATCGTCACGGCGCCCAGGGTATCGGGCACCGGTGTCAGTCACTCCCCCGGGTACACCACCCCGACCTGCGCGCGCACGGCGTCGAGCGTGCGCATCACGTCGAGCGTGCCCTGCCAGGACATCCGCGGGCTCTCGGTCTCACCCGCCGCCACGCGCCGGGCGACCTCGGCGGCCTCGTACTGGAGGCCGCCCACCGCGTGCTGGTCGAACTTCCACCGGGCGCCGTCGTTCCGCGTCACGGCGAAGGACGTCGGCCCGTAGAAGTCGCCGCGGACCGCGACCGAGCCTTCGGTGCCGGAGATCGAGGCCGTCGTCGGGGTCTTCGCCCACAGCGTGGTCGACAGCGTGGCCTGCACGCGGTCGCCGTAGGACAGCACGATCGAGACCTGACCGTCGACGCCGGTCGGGGTCAGGGCTCCCACGGCGTGCACCGCGTCCGGGGCGCCGAGGAAGTCGTGCGCGAACGACACGGGGTAGACACCCAGGTCGAGGAGTGCACCGCCGGCCAGGGCCGGGTCGAACAGCCTGCTGCCCGGGTTGAACGGGAACGCCTGCCCGTGATCGGCGGAGATGTTGACGATCTCGCCGATCTCGCCCGCGTCGATGACCTGGTGGATCTTCGCGACGTGCGGCAGGAACCGCGTCCACATCGCCTCCATGACGAACACCCCGGCCGCCCTCGCCGCTGCGAACACCTGCTCCGCTTCGCCGGTGCTGCGCGTGAACGACTTCTCGACGAGGACGTGCTTCCCGGCCGCGATCGCGAGCAGCGCGTGCTCGCGGTGCTCCGAGTGCGGGGTCGCGACGTACACCGCGTCGACGCGGTCGTCCTCGACGAGGTCCCGGTAGCCGACGTGCGTCGTCGGGATCCCGTGAGCGGTGGCGAACCGTTCGCAGCGGTCCTTGTTGCGCGAGCCGACCGCCGTCAGCTGGGCGCGCGTGTGCTTGTTGACCGCGTCGGCGAACGATCCGGCGATGCCACCGGCTCCCAGGATCCCCCAGCGGATGGGCGGTGCGGTGCGTGGGTCCTCGACGTGTGCCATGAGCCCCAACCTATCGCTCGACGAGCAGCGCGAGAGAGCTCGACCATCGAGCCGGGAATGCGCCTCGCCCGGCGCCGACACCGACAGCGGCATCCGCCCGTCGAGCAGGACGTTGTCCACAGCCTGGGACGAAGGGCCGGTGCGCAGTGCGGTGCGATTGGTAGGTTCCGACCCGACAAACCGGACAGCGGGTTCACAGGCGGCCCACAG
>JAJYCD010000053.1 GCA_021778635.1 Actinomycetes bacterium | reverse complement strand
GCTTGCCGCGGAGCTGCGACACGTGGACGTCGACCGTCCGGCTGCCCGCGGCGGCGCTGTAGCCCCACACGGCCGCGAGCAGCTCCTCCCGTTGCCACACGCGGCCCGGATGCCGCATCAGGTGCGCGAGCAGGTCGAACTCGGTCGCCGTGAGGGGGACCTCGTCGCCGTGGTGCCGGACCCGGCGCTCGGCGACGTCGATCACGACGTCGCCGAGCTCGAGGCGGGAGTCGTCCCGGTCGTCCGGACCAGTGCGGCGCAGGACGGCCCGCACGCGGGCGACGAGCTCTCGCGGGCTGAACGGCTTGGTGATGTAGTCGTCGGCGCCGAGCTCGAGGCCGAGGACCCGATCCACCTCGTCGTCCCGTGCCGTGACGAACAGGACCGGCGTGCGGTCGCCGCTCGCGCGCAACCGGCGACACACCTCGATCCCGTCGATGCCCTGGAGCCCGACGTCCAGGACGACGGCGACCGGCCGGTGCGACTGGATCGCCTGCAGCGCCACGGACCCGTCGGCGTAGGTCTCGACGCCGAAGCCGTCGCGACCCAGGTAGAGCCGGAGCAGGCTGGCGACGGCCGGGTCGTCCTCGGCGACGACGACGAGCCCGGTCGTCGCGGTCACTGCGAGGTGTCCTTGGCCATGTCGCTCTCCACGTCGTTCGTGAGCGACTCGGCGTCGCCGAGAGCCGCTCGCAGCTCGGTCACGTCATCTTGGCTGATCGAGACGGTTGACGGGGAGACCTGTGACCCGGGGGTCGCGGTGCCGGGCGTACCCGCAGGTGCCGAGCGGGCGGACGTGGACGTCGTCGCGACCGTCCCCGTCCCGGCGCGAGCCGCGCCGGGAGCGTGATCGCCGGCGCCGCACGCACTCAGGGCGAGGATGGCGACGATCCCCGTCGCGACGATGCCGAGCGCGCGAGCGGGTGTCCGGGCAGCGGGTGCCCGGGCGGCTCCGGACCGGCCGGCCCTGACGTCGTCGCTCACGAGCTCGTACCCGTCCCGGTCTGCGCCGCGACCGGAGCGCAGATGTTCTGCTCGGCCTTGGCGAGGCGGTCGGCGCGCTTCGTGAGCGCCGCGACGCGGTCGGACCGCAGCGCGGCCCGGTCGTCGAGCCGTTTCGCCGCGTCGGCGTGACCGGCGGCTCGCTGGGTGTCCGCCCGAGCCTGCAGCCACGCGACGGATCCCTGGACGTCGCTGCCGCCCTGGATGCGGGCGATGTCGGCGGCGATGCGCTTCTGCGCGGTGGGTACGCGAGCGCACATCGCCTGGACCTGCGCGAGGTCCCGCGTGATCGTGACGGTGCTCCCGTTCACGGTGACCGTCGGTGTCCCGGTCGGCGCCGGCGTGCTCGTGGTGTCGGCCCCGACGGCATCCGGGAGGGTGGCGCTCGCGCTCGTCGACCCGGCGATCGGCGCGGCCCACGTGGCCGATGCCGTCGCGGTCAGCAGTGCGCCGACGCCCAGTGTCGCGAGGGCTGCGGCGACCGTCCGGCGGCGTGCTCGGCGATTCAGGCGTGCAGTCATGGTGGTGCTCCGTCCCTGTGGCGTGCCGGTCCGTCCGGCACGTTCCTCACGGTGGCGGGCTCGGATCAACGGTCGGTTCGGCGCATGTTCGGGTTCTGCAAGGGCTCCCTGTGTGCGCGCCGTGAATCTGCGTCCCGCGGCATGACGGCGCGTCGCGGGCAGGGTGTTGACGGTGTGCCTGCCAGGACAGTTCGTTAGCGTGTCCTCCGTGCGCCCACCCTCCGTCCTCGCCCGCGCCGTCGTTCTGGTCTCCGTGGGCGTCGTCGTCCTTGCGGGGTGCACCGCCCCGAAGCACCAGGTGACGCTGCCCACCGGCGGTCGGACGTCAACCGGAGGCTCGTCCCAGGCGGCGAGCGGCCCGGCAGGGTTCGCCAAGTACTACGGGCAGACCATCGACTGGAAGGCCTGCGGCACTCTGCAGTGCGCCACGATCCAGGCGCCGATGGACTGGTCGGACCCGACGAGCGCGCCGATCTCGTTGGCGATCATCCGCTCGCTCGCCACCGGGAAGACGGTGCTCGGCTCGCTGCTCGTCAACCCGGGCGGGCCCGGCGGGTCCGGGGTGGACCTCCTCTCGAACGGCAGCTTCCTGCCGACCGTCGGTGCGGACCTCAAGGCGGCCTACGACATCGTCAGCTTCGACCCGCGCGGTGTCGGACGATCCTCGGCGGTGAAGTGCGTGGACGCGTCCGGGATGGACACCCTCAACGCGGCGACGTTCGACTTCTCGAAGGACTCCCAGGTGACCGCGGCGGAGGCGCTGTACGGGAGCTTCGCCGCGGCGTGCCAGCAGAACACCGGGCCGTTGCTCGCGCACGTCGACACCGTGAGCGCGGCCCGGGACATGGACCTCATGCGCGCGGTGCTCGGCGACGCGACGCTGACCTACCTCGGGTACTCGTACGGGACCCAGCTCGGTGCGACCTATGCCGAGCTCTTTCCGACGAAGGTCGGCCGGATGGTCCTCGACGGCGCGATCGACCCGACGCAGACCCCGACGCAGATGGCGGTCGGGCAGGCGGTCGGCTTCGAGGGGGCCCTGCGGGCCTACGTCAAGGACTGCGAGGCCGGGGCGGCGTGCCCGCTCACCGGGAGCGTCGACCACGGGCTGCAGCAGATCCACGACCTCACCGAGCGGGCCAAGAGCCACCCGCTGGCGACCGGCACCTCGCGCCCGCTGACGGGTTCTCTCGCGTTCTACGGGATCGCCGTGACGCTCTACACCCAGGAGAACTGGAAGTACCTCACCCAGGCCCTGCAGCTCGCGCTGCAGAAGGACGACGGCTCCGGCCTGCTCTCCCTGGCGGACTACTACTTCGACCGCAACGCGAACGGCACCTACTCGTCGAACACCACCGAGGCGTTCACGGCGATCAACTGCCTCGACGAGCCGTCGGACCCGAACCTCACCGCGATGCGCGCGGAGGCCGCCACGATCGTCGCGGCAGCCCCGACGCTCGGTTCGTTCTTCGCCTACAGCGGCACGATCTGCAAGGACTGGCCGTACCCGAAGGTGGCGTCGCCGACGTCCTACCACGCGGCGGGCGCCCCGCCGATCGTCGTCATCGGGACGACGAACGACCCGGCGACGCCGTACGCCTCCGCGCAGGCGCTCGCCAAGGAGCTCGACTCGGGCGTCCTGCTCACCTACCGGGGCGAGGGGCACACCGCGTACGGGCGCTCGAACAGCTGCATCCTGAACGCCGTCGACCAGTACTTCGTCGCGGGCGCGGTGCCGAAGGACGGCAAGACCTGCTGACGGGCGCGCACCACGCCCTGACGGTCTCCGCGGCGGCACGCCGCCGGGAGCCGCTCGTCAGCTCGTGGTGCGCACCGTCACGAACGAGCCCTACGAGCCGCTGTCCGCGGACTCTGCCGTCGTCCCCATCAACGCGAACGTCTCACCGGCCGGTCCCGTGACGACCGCCATCCGGCCGTACGGCGAGTCCCACGGCTCGCGGACCAGGCTCCCGCCGTGCTCCGTGACGAGCGTGACCGACGCGTCGGTGTCCCCGGTCGCGAAGTACGTGAGCCAGTGCGGTGCGAGCGGGCCCATCTCCCGGCCGATCGCGCCGATGCCACCGCGCGTCACGCCGTCCACCTCGAAGGTCGCGTACACGAACCCGTCGCCGCTCATGTCCGTGTACGTGTACCCGAACACCGTCGCGTAGAAGGCCTTCGCCGCCTCGAAGTCCGTCGTCATGACCTCGTTCCAGACCACGGCGCCCGGCTCGTTCACGACGTTCGCCCCGGTGTGGCTCCCGGACTGCCAGACGCCGAACACCGTGCCGGTCGGGTCGGCGAACACCCCCATCGCCCCGAAGTCCATGACGGCCATCGCAGGGACGATCACCGTCCCGCCGGCGGCGGTCACCGCGGCCGCCGTGGCCTCGGCGTCGTCCGTCGCGAGGTACGTGATCCAGGCGGGCGGCATGCCTTGCCCGTCCATCGCCTGGGCGATGCCGGCCACGGCCTCGCCGTTGAGCTCCGCGTTGGCGTAGTACCCCATCTCGGCCGGGCCGTCGGTGACGGACCAGCCGAACAGGGTGCGGTAGAAGTGCTGCGCGGTCACCCGGTCGGGGACCGTGAGATCAGCCCAGGCGGGGGTTCCTGCGGGCCAGGCCTCGTGTCGAACGCTCATTGTCGGTTCTCCGTCCAGGGGTGCGGGGGCTGTCGGTTTCCGACGATGCCTCCCGCGTCGCGCGCCCGCAACAGGTGGCTGTGGGCCGCCGCTTTGGAGGCGGCCGACTTGGTCGGTACAGTAAGCGACGGTTCGCCGGGAGCGTTGCTCACGGGGTGCTGGCCGCCTTAGCTCAGTCGGTAGAGCGTCTCACTCGTAATGAGAAGGTCATCAGTTCGATTCTGATAGGCGGCTCCGTTCACGCGGGCCCCTCCGCTGCGCACAGGCGGACCGGGGCCCGTCGTCGTCTCCTGCGGAGGTGCGACGCTGCCGTCCCCGGTCAGCCCTTCGGCTTGCCCTTGGGCTTGCCGGTCGCGCCGTGAACCGGGGACGGACCGGGTCCGGCCGTGGGCGTCGCGACCGGGGCCGGCACCGGCGGCGTGGCGAGCGTCTCGAGATCGGCTCGGACCTGGTCGATCGACGTCTGGATCTGGGCGCCCCGGTCGGCGCCGACCTCACCGTCCGCGAGGTACCGGTCCAGCTGTGACTGCAGGCCGTCGAGCGTGGTGAGCGCGGCCGGGTAGCCGCCACCCGCCGCAGCGACCGCGATCTCCTTCACCGTCGCCTGCATCCGGCTCGCTGCGGGTTCGCCGATGCCGGCGGACCCGACCGAGCACCCGGCGAGAACAGCCATCGCCAGGAGCGCCGCGACGCCGCGCCAGGCGCGCGTCATGGGCTCACGCTCCTCATCAGTGCCTGGAGGTGCGTTCCGAGCGGCTCGACCACCGCGGGGAGGGCAGGAGCGGGGCTCGTCGGCGTCTCCCGAGAGTGGATCGCCGCCAGGAGGGCGGCACCCACGACGAGCGACGCGATCACCGTGGCGACGAGGAGCCGCCGCCGTCGTCGGCCGTGGCCGCCGCCTCCCCCCCGGTCCGCAGCCGTGGCGGGTTCACCGGTCTCGCTGTCCAGCCGGGCGACAGCGGCCGGCGCCATGACCGCCGTCGGATCCATCACGTCGTCGGCGAGTCGGACGGTCGCGGTGACGGCCCCGACGGCGACGGTGGCGTCGTCCGGCGCGTCCGGCGCATCCGAGTCCTCCGTCACCGCCCGGTCCGGTGTCACGAGGTCGAGCTCGATCGTCCGGGCCGCGGCGGCGACGTCGAGCGCACCGGGCCGGTCCTCCGGCGTGCGTGCCGTCATGGCCGAGATCAACGCGCCCCACGCATGTCCGACCGCGCTCGGGATCGGCGGATCCCCGACGAGTCGCGCGCTGATGGACTCCATCAGCGGTCCGGGGAAGGTGCGCGTCCGCGTCAGGGCCTCCAGGAGCACGAGTCCCAACGAGTAGACGTCCGACGCGGGCGCGGGGACCGAGCCGCGCGCCTGCTCCGGACTGAGATAGCCGGCGGTCCCGATCAGCCCGCCGGCGGAGGTCAACCGGGTGGAGTCGATCAGGAACGCGATCCCGAAGTCCGCGAGCTTGGCGGTGAACTCGCGACCGGGGAGCTGCGACGCGTTCAGGAGCACGTTGCCGGGCTTGATGTCGCGGTGGACGACCCCCTTCGCGTGGACGAGGTGGAGGGCCTCCGACAGATCGACAGCCATCCTGGCGACGTCGGCCGGGCCGATCGGCCCCTTCTCGATCCGCGTCGCCAGTGTCGGACCGTCCACGAGCTCCATGACGAGGTAGGTGTGCTCCGTGCCGTCGATCGTGTCGACGCCCGCGTCGAACAGCGTGACGAGAGCGTGGTGGTTGAGCGACGCCAGCAGCTCGATCTCGGCACGCTCGCGTCGCACGGCCGAGGCGTCGTCCGACGACGGTGCGACGATCTTCAGCGCGACGACCCGACCCAGGGCCTCGTCGCGGGCGCGGTAGACCGAGGCCATGCCTCCGCGTCCGATCAGTGCCTCGATGCGGTAGCGGTCCCCGACGACGGTGCCCGCCAACGCGATGTTCTGGGTGTCCCCCACTCGGACCTCGCTTCCCGCTCGCTCGCCATGCTACGGGGGCCCGTCGGCGACGGCCCGCCCCGCAGCCCGACCACGGGTCGGGCCACCGACACCCAGGCGCGGAGCCGGGATGGGGAATGATCGGCGCATGGCGACACGTCCCCTGGACCATCTCGACGAGCTGATCGATGCTCAGGACGCGTTCCTGGCCTCGATCGGCGAGGTCGACCCCGCGACGCCCGTGCCGTGGTGCGAGGGCTGGCGGGTGCGCGACCTCGTCGTGCACCTCGCGGACGTCCACCACTGGGCCGCGGCGCAGGCGCGCAGCGTCCACGAGGCTCCGGTCGCCCCGGGGCTCTCGCTCGAGGACCGCTACCGCGCGTGCGCGGTCGAGCTCCGCAGGACACTGGTCGAGCTCGGCCCGGACGCCGTCGGCTCGACGCTGCTCGGACCGGGTCCTGCGTCGTTCTGGCGTCGCCGACAGCTGCACGAGACGGTGGTGCACCTCTGGGACCTGCGGACCGCCGGAGGTCTCGAGGCGGACGTGCGCCCCGAGGTGTGGGCGGACACGGTGGACGAGGTCGTGACCGTGATGCAGCCGCGCCAGGTGCGGCTCGGACGCATGTCGCGACTGCCGGCACCGGTCGAGCTCGTGGCGACCGATGTCGAAGCGACCTGGCGGCTCGACACCGCGGATCGTGGACCGGCCGTCGTCCGCGTGCGCGCGCCCGGATCCGTCCTGGCGCTGATGCTCTGGGGGCGTCGGTCGCCGGACGATGCCCGGGTCCGGGTGTCGGGGGACGACGGCGTGCTGCGTGCGGCGCTCGCGGAGCCGCTCACCCCGTGACGATCGGTGGCAGCCCGCCGACCGGTTGAGTGGACGGTGCGACCGAGCCGGTCGACACGCTGCGGGGCACCCGGAGCCCCGACCGGCCCGCGTGGGTGCGCCGTGAGCGCGTGAGCCCGTGAGCGCGTGAGCCCGGAGACCCCGACCGGCGTGCGTCTGCTGGTCGGGCCAGGACCGTTGCCGAGGCCATCGACTTTGAGGTACAAAGTACTCTGAAGTAGCGAACGCATGCGACGGAGGTGCCGCCATGTCGAGCGACGACGCAGGTGTGGGACCTGACGCGGACCGACCGCTCTCGGCCGGCGAGTCGATGGCGCTGATCGAACGCGAGCAGCGGGAGGTGCGCCGGCGCCTGAACGTGAACGTCGTGCTCTTCTACGGACCGTGGGGTGCGGCGTACCTGCTCGGGTTCGGGGCCGTGTACCTGACGTACCCGTCCGGTCTTCCGGCTCGCCTGCCCGGCGCGGTGGGGGCGGTCGTGACCGTCGTGCTGTTCGCGGTCGCGACGGTGACGTCGGCGGTGAACGGGGTGCGGGGCGGACGCGGCGTCCGCGGTCCCTCGCGGGTGGTCGGGTCGATGTACGGCTGGTCCTGGCCGCTGGGCTTCGGCGCCCTCTCCCTGGTCAACTCCCGGGTGATCGCATTCGGGGGACTGTCCGCCGACGCGGCGTCCCTCCTGTGGTCCGGCAGCGCGTTGCTGCTGGTGGGCGTGCTGTATCTGGCCGGCGGGGCGTTGTGGCAGAGCCCGGCGATGTACGCCTTGGGCGTCTGGATGCTCGTGACGGGTGCGCTCAGCGTCCTGGTCGGCGTGCCGGGCAACTTCTTGGTGCTCGCGCTCGGCGGAGGCGGAGGCATGCTGCTGACGGCGGTCTGCTTCGCCGTGCGTCCTCCGCGGTCCCCGACCCGGGCATGAACGCGTCCAGCGGCCCACCGCTCGGGCTCGACCCGGTGATCCATGCGCAGGCCCGACTGCGGGTGACCGTGGCGCTCGCGGCACTGGCGACCGGCGACCGCATCACGTTCCCACGGCTGCAGGAGCTGCTGGACATGACCGCCGGCAACCTCTCGACCCACCTGCGCAAGCTGGAGGACGCCGGCTACGTCGAGATCACCAAGGCCCACCAGCGGCGGACCCCGGTGACCTACGTGGCGCTCACCGGGCCCGGACGGCGGGCCTTCGCCGACTACACGGCGGCCCTGCGCGTCCTGCTCGCGCCGATCGACCAGCCGGGAGGCTGACATGGAGGTCCTCGCACGCACCCTCGACGTGACCCGACGCTACGGCCCGGTCACCGCGCTCGACCGTGTCGCGCTCGACGTCCGGGCGGGGGAGCTGATCGGGTTCCTCGGCCCGAACGGCGCAGGCAAGACGACCCTCGTGCAGCTGCTCGCCGGCCTGCGGCGGCCGACGTCGGGCTCCGTCGAGCTCTTCGGGGGCGACCCCCGCGACCCCGCGCGGCGCCGGCGGCTCGGGACGACCCCGCAGGAGACGGGGCTGCCCGCGACGCTGCGGGTCTCCGAGGTCGTCGACCTCGCGGCTGCCCACTTCGCGGACCCCGTGCCGACGCGCGAGCTCGTGGCGCGGTTCGGTCTGGCCGGGCTCGAGCGGCGTCAGACGGGCGGCCTGTCCGGCGGGCAGCGGCGCCGGCTCGCGGTCGCCGTGGCATTCGTCGGGCGTCCGGATCTCGTGCTGCTCGACGAGCCGACCGTCGGCCTGGACGTCGAAGCCCGTCACGCGCTGTGGGACGCCGTGCGCGCCTTCCACGCCGGCGGGGGCACCGTCGTGCTCACCAGTCACCACCTGGACGAGGTCGAGGCGCTCGCCGAGCGGGTCGTGGTCATCGACGAGGGCCGGGTCCGCGTCGACGGCACCCTGGCCGAGGTGCGGTCACAGGTGCCCGCCCGACGGGTGCGACTGCGCGCGGCCGAGCTGCCCGAGCTGGCCGGGGTCGACAGACGCAGCAGCCACGGGGACCGGCACGAGCTGTGGACCGCCGACTCCGACGCCCTGGTGCGCGGGCTCGTCACCGCACGGGTCCCGTTCCGCGACCTCGAGGTGGCCGCCGCCTCGCTCGAGGAGGCCTTCCTCGCCCTGACCTCACCCGGTGTCACGACCGCGCCGTCGACCGTCACGAAGGGCTCCCGATGAGCACGCCGACGACCGCCCGCCTGGTCGGCATCCACGCCCGGTACCAGTTCACCGAGACCGTGCGGATCCCCATCGCCGTGATCGGCACGACGATCTTCCCGTCCCTGTCGCTCCTGTTCTTCGTCGTGCCCCAGCCGTTCGCCCACGACCCGGCGGCGGCGACCGCCGCGGCCGCCCAGCTGGCCGTCTTCGCGGTCATGAGCGTCTGCCTGTTCACCTACGGCGTGGGGGTCGCGGAGGACCGCGCGCTGCCCTGGGACGCCTACCTGCGCACCCTTCCCGTGGGACCCGTCCCCCGGTTGGTCGGGCGGCTCCTCAACGGTCTCGCCTTCGTCGTCCTCGGGCTGGTACCGCTCGTGCTCATCGCCGGGCTGCTGACCGCGGCGACGCTGCCGCCCGCCCGGCTCGCGGCGACGGCCGTCGCCCTGCTCGCGGCCGGGGTGCCGCTGTTCGCGCTCGGCATCAGCATCGGGTACGCGCTGTCCACCAAGGCCGCCCTCGCGGTCGCCCAGTCGCTGCTCCTGCCGCTGGCCTTCGGCGGTGGACTCTTCCTGCCTCCCGACACGTTTCCCGCCTGGCTCGACGCGATCTCCACCTGGCTGCCGACGCGGGCCGGGCGCGACCTGGTCGTCTCCGCGACCACCGGCGCGAGCCTGCCGGGCTCGACCCTGCTCGTGCTCGCCGGGTGGACCCTGCTCGGTGGGTCGCTCGCGGTGTGGGCCTACCGGCGTGACGAGGGTCGGCGCTTCCGGTGATCGCTCGACCGTGCGTCCCGCTCGAGATCCGCCAGCAGGCCCATCGGCGTCGTCTCGGCTCGACTCACCTCGCGATGCGTGAGGTCGCTCCCGGTCGGCACGTCGTCGCGCCCGAGGGCTCACCTGATGCGGGCCGGGTCCTGCGCGCTTCGTTGCCGCTCGGTGAAGTAGGCGCTCGCCCGGTTGACCCTGAGAGCGAGGTCGTGGGCCTGGCGCACCCTCTTCGCCGGCGCGTCGATGACGATCAGCTCGCCGGTGGCCGTGGTGATCCTGACGACGACGTGCGTGGGTAGCCCGCGGGGCGGGTCGCCCGGTGCGGTGCTCGCGTCTGACGTGACCCGAGGAGTCGCGAGGCCGATCGACCCGTCCTCGACCTCGGCCCGCATACCGGCGACGGACCAGGTGCTCGACCGATGGTGCAGCGTGTCGCCGGTGAGCGCGTAGCCGGACAAGGAGGCGACGAATCTGCCCTCCTCGATCCACTCGCGCATCCCCATGTCGTCCACGGTAGGCACGGGCCCCTGCGGGACGACGAATCGCAGGCGGGTGAACCTCGCCCCCCGAGGCGGCATTCCACCACGAAGCGGGCGTGCCCACGTCCGGGCGGGCGCCCGGGCGGTCACGCGACCATCCGCACCTCCACCGGTGGCGACGGCCCGCACCCGGCACGCTTGACCCCCTGCGCGGCGCGAGGCACTGTGGAACCTCTTCCTCCGCCATGACGCCTGGACTTGGGCCGAGCGAACCGGTTTGTGACACATCCACCACTGCGCGCTCCGTGCTGCGCACCCCCGGCTCCCGCGAGGTCCCATGTCCGTCGAGCAGTCGTTCGTGCCGTCGCCCTCCGCCCTCCGCCGTGCGCTGCGCCGCGCCGACGACGGTGTCACCCTGGACCGCACCGAGGCGGAGACACTCCTGCACGCCCGCGGGGCCGACCTCGACCGGCTGCTCACCGCGGCCGGTCGGGTGCGTGACGCGGGCCTCGAACGTGCCGGTCGGCCGGGGGTGATCACGTACTCGCGCAAGGTCTTCATCCCGCTGACGCACCTGTGCCGTGACCGGTGCCACTACTGCGTGTTCGTCCAGACCCCGACCCAGCTCGCGCGCGAGGGCAAGGCGCCGTACCTCTCGCCGGACGAGGTGCTCGCGATCGCCGCCGAGGGCGCGGCGCTCGGCTGCAAGGAGGCGCTGTTCACGCTCGGCGACCGGCCGGAGGACCGCTGGCCGGTGGCGCGCGAGTGGCTCGATGCGCACGGCTACGACTCGACGCTCGCCTACCTGCGCGCGATGGCGATCCGGGTGCTCGAGGAGACCGGGCTGCTCCCGCACCTCAACCCGGGCGTGATGTCGTGGGAGGAGATCCAGCGGCTCAAGCCCGTCGCGCCGTCGATGGGCATGATGCTCGAGACGACGAGCAGCCGGCTGTGGACCACCCCGGGCCAGGCGCACCACGGCTCGCCGGACAAGGACCCGGCGCTGCGGCTGCGGGTGCTGGAGGACGCCGGGCGCTCGGGGGTCCCGTTCACGACCGGCGTGCTGCTCGGCATCGGCGAGACCTACGCCGAGCGCGTCGACGCGATGTTCGCGATCCGCGCCTCGGACCGGCGCCACGGGCACGTGCAGGAGACGATCGTCCAGAACTTCCGTGCGAAGGACCGCACCGTCATGCGGGCGGTCGACGACCTCGCGACCGAGGAGTACGCCGCTGCGGTCGCGGTCACCCGGCTCGTGCTCGGTCCGCGGGCGCGCCTGCAGGCCCCGCCCAACCTCACCGACCCGGCCGAGCTCGGTCTCCTGGTGCGCGCGGGCATCGACGACTGGGGCGGCGTGAGCCCGCTGACGCCGGACCACGTGAATCCCGAGCGACCGTGGCCGCACGTCGACGACCTCGCCCGGCTGACCGCCGACGCCGGCTTCACGCTGCGCGAGCGACTGACCGCACACCCGCACTACGTCCGGGCGGGGGAGCCGTGGATCGACCCACGCGTCCTCCCGCACCTGCGTGCCCTGGCCGACGACGACGGCCTCGCGGTCGAGGGCCGGGTCCCGGTCGGACGCCCGTGGCAGGAGCCGGACCCGCAGTGGGGCTCGTCGGGGCGCGTCGACCTGAACGTCGAGATCGACACCGTCGGCCGCACGGGGGACCGGCGCGGCGACTTCGACGCGGTCTACGGCGACTGGGAGGCCCTGCGCGAAGAGGTCCTCGGTGCCGACGCCGCACCCGCGACCGCCGCGGTCGCGGACGGCGCAGGCCCGGTGACCGACGGTGACGGCCCGGTGACCGACGGCGCAGGCCCGGTGACCGACGGCGACGGGACCACCGGTCGGATCCCTCCCGCCCGTCGCCCGGCAGGTCCGGCCCCGCTCACGTCCGGCTCCGACCCGGCGGTCCGCGCCGCACTCCTGCGGGCCGAGTCCGATCCGGCCGGGCTCACCGACGCGGAGTATCTGACCCTCTTCTCGGCCCAGGGCGCCGACCTCGAGGCGCTCGCCGGGCTCGCCGACCGCATCCGCGCGGACGTCAACGGCGACGTCGTCTCGTACGTCGTCAACCGGAACATCAACTTCACGAACGTCTGCTACACGGGCTGCCGGTTCTGCGCGTTCGCGCAGCGCCGCACCGATGCCGACGCGTTCACGCTCTCGATCGCCCAGGTCGGCGATCGCGTCGACGAGGCGTGGTCGATCGGAGCGACCGAGATCTGCATGCAGGGCGGCATCCATCCGGACCTCCCGGGGACGGCGTACTTCGACCTGGCCCGTGAGGTCAAGGCGCGCCGTCCCGACATCCACCTGCACGCGTTCAGCCCGATGGAGATCGTCAACGGCGCGGCCCGCACCGGGCTGTCGTTCCGCGACTTCCTCACGGCGGCACGCGAGGCGGGTGTCGACACGATCCCCGGCACCGCTGCGGAGATCCTGGACGACGACGTCCGCTGGGTCCTGACCAAGGGCAAGCTCCCGGCCGCCACGTGGATCGAGATCGTCACCGCCGCGCACCAGGTCGGGCTGCGTTCCTCCGCCACGATGATGTACGGCCACGTCGACAACCCGACGCACTGGGTCGGCCACCTGCGCACCCTCGCGGCGATCCAGGACGAGACCGGTGGCTTCACCGAGTTCGTCCCGCTGCCGTTCGTGCACATGAATGCGCCGGTCTATCTCGCCGGCGTCGCCCGGCCCGGCCCGACGGTCCAGGAGAACCGTGCGGTCCACGCGATCGCCCGCCTGATGCTGCACGGTCGGATCGACCACGTGCAGACGTCCTGGGTCAAGCTCGGCGTCGAGGGCACGCACACGATGCTCCGTGGCGGCGCCGACGACCTCGGCGGCACGCTCATGGAGGAGACGATCAGCCGGATGGCCGGTGCCGACAACGGATCCGAGAAGACCATCGCGGAGCTCGAGCAGATGGTCGGCGCGATCGGACGGACCCCCCGGCAGCGCACGACCGAGTACGGCGCGCCGAGCGCCGAGCGGGTCGAGACGGCTCGGAGGTTCGCCGACATCGGGTTCGCGGCCACGGGCCGGTCGCTCAAGGTGCTGCCGATGGCGCTCTGACGCCGCGGGGTTCGTCGACCACGAGCGCGAGCGGGCGAACCCCGCGACGCGCGATCGGTTCAGCCGGCGCTGCACGCCCCCGTGGCCACCGGCGTGGTCGAGGACAGCGACGCCTGCACCTGCGGCGCCACCTCTCCCCACACGAGGGCGTAGCCGAGGTTGCTCTGGCTGACGGACTTCGCGAAGACGATCCCGATGACGCGTCCGTCGGTACCGATCAGCGGTCCGCCCGAGTTGCCGGGTTCGATCGTCGCGGCGACCTCGTAGATGTGGCGTCGGACGGTGCCCTGGTCGTAGATGTTCTGCCCGATGGCCGTCGTCTCGTCGAGCACCACGGCGTCGTTCTCACGGAGCGGCCCGCCGCCCGGGTGGCCCAGCACCGCGGCCGAGGAGCCGGCAGCGACCAACGTCGGGTCGGTGGCGATGACCGGGTCGCGCAGCGACGGGACCCGGAGCACCGCGAGGTCCTCGTTCGGGTCGAAGTGCACGACGGTCGCTGCGTGCCGTCCGCTCGTGTCCTCCACCACGAGCCCGTGCACGCCCGCCACCACGTGGGCGTTGGTCACGACGACGCCCGGTGACACCACGAAGCCCGACCCCTCGACCAGACCGCCGCACCCGATGCCGACCACCTTGACGACCGACCGTTCGGCAGCCTGGATGACGGCGGCGTCGACCGGTGGTCCGGGGGAGACCGGCGCGGGCTGGGGCTCCTGCGTGAGGAAGACGTTCGGGAACCCGTTCGGCCTGATCAGCGCGCGGAGCCGGGAGACGATGTCCGGCGGAGGTGGGAGTGTCGAGTTGAGCGCCTGGATGATCGGAGACGCCTGAACCTGCGCGCCGATCCCGTAGGTCGAGACTCCGGTCAGCCCGGAGGCGAGCAGCCAGACGAGGACGAGCACCATGGCCGCCTGGAGCGCTGCGCCCAGGGTCCGGGTGATGCGGCCCAGGTGCAGCCGGTCGCTCGCGCGGTCCAGCCGACGCGCCACCGCGCCACCCAGCGTCGCGCCCAGCGATGCGAGCACGACGGTCCCGACCACGGCGATCGCGAGCTTCCCGATCGGCTGGCTGACCTGCTGCATCGCGTACGGCACGAGCCGGACACCCAGCAGGAACCCGCCGACGAGCCCGGCCGTCGGAAGGACGACCTGTCCGAGACCGAGGCGGTACCCGTGCACGGCACCGAGCAGCAGCGCGACGACGATGACCAGGGTGACGAGGTTCATGTCCTCTTCCATCGGTCGTGGACGGTGCTGAACGACCGAGCTCCCTGTGCCGCCGGAGGGCCGGGCTCGGTACAGGGTCGGGCACGCACAGCCGGGATCGAGCGGGGGCGGTCACGGAGGGCCGGGGTCCGGACCCTGCCCGTCACGATACCGAGTCCGTCGGGGTCCCTGCCCGGCGCCGACTCCGTCGACGCGAGGGGACCTGGCGCGTCGGGACCCCAGGAGTGCCGCGAGACTGCGGCGCTCCACCCGGACCAGCGCGATGGCGTCGGCACTCTGCTGAGGATCCTGGGCGATCGCGCGACAGACCGCGACCGGCTGAGGAGCGTGCCGCGGTCGCCCGACTACTCGGTCCGGGTGCCGGCGCGCCGGACGCTCCGCCCCGGAGGACCATCGAGTCCTCCCGCACGGCGACGAGCCGGCCCACCTGAGCCGTCAGCGCTCTCAGCGGCTCGACGGGCCGCCTGCCACGTCGTCGGGTCCGGCCGACGAAGGATCCGCCATGGCTCTGGTCGACGGACTCTCCCGCAGCCCTCGTCCACGTCCTCTCCCGCACCACGCGGGCCCGTCTCGGCGCGTCGGTGCCGACGGCGTCCGGCGCAGCCGAGCAGGTCCACGCCGGTCCGTCTTCAGGTCCCGGAGTCCGGTGTGGACTCGATCAGGCGCCCTCCATCGACGCCTCGTAGGTCCCCCGCCGGGCCGCACCGTTGAGCGCCGCACGGTGCCGCAGCGCGTCCTGCGCCGTCGTACGGTGGCCCGGGTCGCCACCCCAGGCCCGCAGCACCGGGCCCTGGAGCGCCCGTCCGAACGAGAAGCTGAGCTCCCACGGCTGTGGACCCCGCCTGTTCATCGCGTCGAGCCGGGACGTCGCCTGCTGGTCCGTCTGGCCGCCGGAGAGGAACACGAGGCCGGGCACCGCGGCGGGCACCGTGCGGCGCATCGTGTCGATCGTCGCGACCGCGATCTCGTCGTCGGTCGCCTGGTCCGGGCAACCCTCGCCGGGCAGGACCATGTTCGGCTTGAGCAGGGTCGCCTCGAGCACGACGTGCTGCCGCGCCAGCTGCGCGAACACCTCACGGAGCGTGACCTCGGTGACCTCGGCGCACCGGGCGAGGGTGTGGTCGCCGTCCATCAGCACCTCGGGCTCGACGATCGGGACGAGGCCGGCCTCCTGGGCGAGGGCGGCGTACCGGGCAAGGACGTGGGCGTTCGCCTCGATGCAGGCACCCGTGGGCACGCCGCTGCCGATCCGGATCACCGCGCGCCACTTCGCGAACCGCGCGCCCAACGTCGCGTAGTCGGCGAGCCGACCGCGCAGGCCGTCGAGACCGGCCGTGACGACCTCCGCGGGGAACCCGGCGAGCGGCTTCGTCCCGCCGTCGACCTTGATGCCGGGGACGACGCCCTGCCGCAGCAGAAGCTCGGCGATCGGGGTGCCGTCATCCGCGCTCTGACGGATCGTCTCGTCGAAGAGGATCACGCCGCTGAGGTGATCGCCGAGCCCGGGCGTCGTGAAGAGGAGCTCCCGGTACGCACGGCGCGATGCCTCCGTCGACTCGACCCCGATGCCGGCGAACCTCTTGGCGATCGTCGGCGTGCTCTCGTCTGCGGCGAGGATGCCCTTTCCCGAGGTGACCAGCACATGTGCGGTCAGAACCATGGCGTCGAGGTCCATCGTTGCCACCTTCTCCGGTCGCTGTCCCTCCACCGTCGAGCGCGATGCGCACGGAGCGCGAGTGACCTACGTCCCGTGGTCAGCGCGTCGCCGGAAGGCCGCGGCGCCCTCGTCGCGCGCGGTCGGGAGCGGAGCGGGCAAGGCCTGCGAGCTGCCTGTGCCGCTCCGGTGTCGCGCGTGCCCCGACAGGCCTACCGTCAGGAGCAAGGACCCGTGTCCGCGCCCACGGCGAACCGCGCGGACCACCTCGAGAGGAGCTCGCCATGGTCCACACCTGGAACGTGAAGATCCATCTCTTCGATGCCGACGAGGTCCGCTCCGACGATGAGATCACGACCGCTCATGCGGTCCTGACGACGTCGGCCGGGACGACGCTCGAAGGGTATGGGCGGGCGCGCCGGAACCCTGCCGACCGTGACATCCCCGAGATCGGTGAGGAGCTCGCGACCGCTCGTGCCTTGAGGCACCTGGCGGACCGTCTGCTGCGCGCCACCACCGACGACATCGAGCAGCTCGAGCACCACCGGGTCCACCTGCACATCTGAGCCACCGCGGAGTGCAGCGTCCACGCCTGGACAGGTCGCCCTCGCGGGAGGATCGTCGAGGAATGGGCGAGGTTGTGGCGCTGGCACGCACGGGGGTGACGTCCGTGCCCGATGCGCGCGGCGACCACCGGGAGCTCCAGGTCACCTGGCACGACGCCGACGGCGTGTTCGTCGTCAGCCTGTGGCGTGCCGGGCTCTGCACCGGTGCGGTCCGGATCGGCCCCGAGGCGGCGGCCGACGTGATCGGGGCCCTCGCAGACGGCCTCGCGGAGCGCGCCTGACCCGTCGAAAGGCATCTGAACCGTCGGAAGGCATCAGCTCCCGCCGGTGCGAGCCGGGCCGCGGCAGAGCCCCGACGAGCCGACCTGGGCCGGGGCGGCTGCTCCGCCGAGCCCGGGGCGGCTGCTCCGCCGAGCCCGGGGCGGCTGCTCCGCCGAGCATCGCCGCTGGCCCGGACGTGGTGGCGCTCCCGAACATGCCAGCCACGCAGGGGGGCAGGGGCCGACTCGTTCGGGAGCGCTGATACCAGTATCAGTCATCACGAGCAGTGCCGTGAACCATCTGAGCCTTTCACAGCAGACTCTCATGTTTCCCGGCGCGGTGGCCGTCAGTTCTGCGCGACCGGGATGCGTGCCGCGAGCTCCGCGGCGGGCACGGCGGGCCCGACGAGGAACCCTTGCCCGCGACGGCACCCGATCGCCCGCAGCGCATCCAGCTGGCCCCGCGTCTCGATCCCCTCGGCGACCAGCGAGCTGCCCATCGCCTGGGCGAGCATCGCGATCCCCGAGATCACGGCCTCGGACCGTGCGTCCGTGTCGACCTCCGTCACGAACGACCGGTCGATCTTGACGATGTCGATCGGCAGCTTCTGCAGGTAGGCCAACGAGGACAGCCCCGTCCCGAAGTCGTCCAGCGCGATCTGCACACCGAGACCACGGAGCGCGACGACGCGCTCGAGCGCGCTGCCGAAGTCCCGGATCATCGCCGTCTCGGTGATCTCGACGCAGAGGTGGCCGGGCTCGAGCCCGGAGCTCGCGAGAGCAGCGGCCACGTGGGCGACGATGTCGGAGTCGTCGAGATGCGTGGCGGAGATGTTCACCGCCACGGTGAGGGCGCCGCAGCCGGAGCCCGCCGCGCGCCACCGGGCCGTCTGCTGCGTGGCCTCGGCCAGCACGAAGATCTCGAGCGGCACGATCAGCCCGCTCCGCTCGGCGAGCGGGATGAAGTCCCCCGGCGGGACGAGGCCGCGATCCGGGTGCTGCCACCGGACGAGCGCCTCGACCCCCACGATCTCCTCGGTGTCGAGCTCGAAGATCGGCTGGTAGTGCACCACGAGCTCGTTCCGGGCGAGTCCTGACCTCAGCTCGCGTGCGTCCCGAGCGTCGCGGACCTTCCCGAGGATCGCGGTGCGCGACTCGTGCGTCAACCACGAGACGAGCAGCGCGATCGCGACGAAGACGATCAGTCGGCCGACCCAGTTGCCGGTGGACTGCGCGACCGACGCCTCGACGTCGAGCAGGCTCGCGGGGCCGGCGAGGAGGCCTGCGGCGATCGCGGTGAGCACCGCCGTGTGCCAGCGGAACCGTGTCGCCGCGACCAGGATCGGGACGTAGAAGGCCTGGGGCGCGACGGACTCCGTGCCGCCCGCCAGATAGGTCACCAACCACGCTACGACCAGTGTCACCAGGACGACCGCGGCGGCGATGACGGTCCGGGCCCGGTGCGAGGCGTAGAAGACGTGCGTGAACCGGTTCTGGATCGCGGCGGGGAACCCGCTGCCGACGTCCGCGAGTCGGTGCTCGTGCGCGCGGAGCCCGTCCGCGGCGTCCTGGGCGGGACTCGCCGACATCGCGCCCCCTCCCGGGCCGCACAGCATCAGGCCTGACGGCTCCCAGCATGTTCCCGCACCTGGTCGCGCGCAAGATCAGCGCCTCTCGCGGCGCCGGACCCGACTACCCGGCGGCCGGGCCCACGTGCTCGCGCCACGAGTGCGCCGGTTCGAAGCCGAGCAGCCTGCGGGCGCCGTCGATCGCGAGCAGCGTCTCGAACTCCCCGAGCGGGCGGGTGATCTCGACGCCGGGGAACACCTCCGCGAGCAGGTCCGCGGACGGGCGGTCCATGATCGTGTCCGCCGCTGCGATGATCACGTTGCTGGAGCCCGTGACGTCCGCCTCGAGCGCGAGCCGGAACGCCGTGGCGACGTCGCGCGCGTCGATGTAGCCCCACAGGTTCCACGAGCGCAGCCGGGCGTCGGCCCAGTACCCGGGCACGGCCGCGTAGTCCTCCGGTCGGAAGATGTTCGACAGCCGGAGCCCGACGAACGGGATGCCCGACCACGCGGCGATGTGCTCGGCCATCTGCTCGCCGACGACCTTCGACAGCGCGTAGGTGCTCGTCGGCACGGGGAAGTGGGCCTCGTCGACCGGGGCGTAGCGCGGCGGGACGTCGAACGGCAGCCCGAGGGTCGTCTCGCTCGAGGCCCAGACCACGCGCTCGAGCCCGAGCCGCTGCGCCGCGAGGAAGACGTTCGCGTTGGCGGCGTTGTTCGCGTTGAGGGTGTGCGGCTCTGGCGCGTGTCCGGGTGCCGGGATGTTGCCGAGGTGGACGACGGCGTCCGCACCCGCGAGCGCTTCGAGCGCCTGGCCGTAGTCCGTGAGCTCCGCGCGGAGGAGGGGCACGCCGAGCGGGTCGGGGTCCCCCGTGGGCCCGACGGCATCGGTGGCCACCACCTGGTACCCGTGGGCGAGGAGGTCGGCGACGACGGCACGCCCGGCCTTCCCGAATGCTCCGGTCACAGCGACGGTGGTCATCGAACCTCCTCGTGGCGGGGTGCCGGCAGAGTGCGGGCCGGCGCGCGGCGGCCCGTCTGCCGCGTGGCGCGGCGCGGGTCGGCCTGTGCGACTCACGGTAGTACGTCGGCACCGGGCGAGCATCGGCACCGGGCGAGCATCGGTGCCGACTCCGCAGGACGCGGGTCGCCGCGCGTGTCGACCTCCTGCGTGTCGACCTCGCGCGTCACCGCGCGGGCTCGACGCACCGCCTCAGCGCGGGATCGCGACCGGCTCCCGCCCGAAGAGGTCGATCATCGGTTCGGTCATCAGGTCCGTCCCCTTGATCGCGCTCGTCTCCTTCGGACCGCGCATGACACGCGCCCCGGACGTGTCCACGAGCTGCGACGCACCGCCGTCGGGACCGAGCGGCAGCACGATCAGCTCGGGCGCCGGGGTGTAGGTGGCGGTGGCGGGACGTCCCGCGATCAGCGAGGCGATGTTGGCTGCGACGACGGCGGCATGGGCGCGGGCCGCGCTCGCACGCTTGCTCTCCGGCACGTCCGTGATGTCGCCGATCGCGAAGACCGTCTCGTACCCGACGACGTTGAGCGTGTTGGTCACCTGGATACGGCCACCACCGATCACATGACGGGCGAGCTCGGTCCCGAGGTACCCCGTCGTCATCGACGCGTCGTGGCAGCGGAACCAGAGCTGGGCCGTGATCTCCCGGCCGGTCGCCGTCGAGACGGTGAACGGCTCGAACGTCCCGACGTCGGACGGCGGCAGGTACCCGAGCGGGGCACCGAGCTCGAACACCACACCGCGGGCCTCGAGCTGCGTGCGGATCGAGGCGCGCACCTCCGGCAGGACGTCGCCGTTCATGAGGATGTCGTCCTGCTGGTCGACGACGGTCACGGCGAGGTCGCGGTAGGACGACGTCAGCTCACCGGCGAGCTCGAGCCCGACCGGCCCCGCTCCGACGATCAGGACGCGCTGGGCCCTGGCCAGCGCCTCGCGCAGCCGCGCCAGCCGGGCGCCGGCCACGGACATCTGGTTCTCGAGGAACTTCGCCGGGAACGGGTATCCGCTCCCGGTGGCGAGCACGAGGTAGTCGGCGTCGATCACGTCGTCGGTCGAGAGCCGGACCTGGGTCGGGGTCGCCGTCCGGACCCAGTCCTGCACGACGCGGCCGTGCGTGAGGAGTCGGTCGTACGGGATGAAGACGCGGTCCTGCCAGTCCGGGTCGACCGCGGCCCGCAACGCACCGACGGCATGCACGAACGCGTCCTTCGGCTCGACGAGCACCACGTCGGCGACGTCGTCGAGCGCCTTCGCCACGGCGGCGCCGCCGTACCCCCCGCCCACCACGACCACGCTGCGCCGCATCGGCTGCATCGACTGCATCGGCTGTCTCCCCTCGGATCCCACCGCGAACCACGGGTGCGGGCGCGTCCCTCGATGATCGTACGAACGGCGGCGTTCCGGACGGGACGTACGGCCGCCACGGGCCCGCGACCCCGAGAGGGCCTCGCACGAGACCGGGGTCGGGTCAGGGCGTTCCCGGATGGTCCGGGGCGCGCGGGACCGGGAGCCTGAAGGTGTCAGACCACCTGCGGTCCGAACACCACGAGAAGGGCGACGTCAGTGAACTCCATCCATGAGGCAATGGGCCGCGAAGGCCTCTACCGGCCGCGCGAGGGCCGCGTCCTGGGAGGGGTGTGCGCCGGCCTCGGCCGTCGGTTCGGGCTGGACCCGTGGCCGGCCCGACTCCTCTTCCTGCTGCTGCTGATGATCATCCCCGGCAGCCAGCTCCTCATCTACCCGGTCCTGTGGATCCTGATGCCCTCGGACTGAGCCGAGCGCGTACCCGCGGAACCGTCGGGGCGGGCCGGGATCGCCACGTTCGCGTGGCGATCCCGGCCCGCCTCTGCGGTACCGGAGTGCGGTGGGTCGGCGAGGTCGAGATGGCCGGACCGGGGCCGGTCGGTGGTCAGTCGTAGGCGACGGCGTCGAGGACGGGGAGCCGGGCGGCTCGGCTCGCCGGCCACAACGCGGCCAGGACGCCGACCGCCGCTGCAAGGACGAGCATCCAGGCCAGCTGGGTCCAGGGGATCACGAGCGTCGTGAGGCCGGTGTCCGCGAGCACGGTCGGCAGCGCCGAGGCGAGGACCACCCCGATCGTCACGCCGACGGCCGTCCCGAACAGCGCCGTGAGGACGGACTCGATCGTGATGATGCCGGCCAGCTGCAGTCGGCCCAGCCCGACCGCGCGCATCAGCCCGATCTCGCGCGTGCGCTCGATGACGGACAGTGCGAGGGTGTTGACGATCCCGAGGATCGCGATCACGACCGACAGGCCGAGCAGCGCGTAGAGGATCACCAGCACCTGGTTGACCTGGTCGGCGAGCTGCGAGGCGAAGTCCTTCTGGTCGAGCACCGACAGGACGACGTACGGCTTCGCCGCTCCGACGAGGTCGGCCCGCAGCTGCTCCGCGGTGACTCCCGGCGCCGGCGTGACGAACACCGTGTCGACCTGCTGCTTGGACGTCGGGACGAGGCGTGCCGCGAGCGAGTCCGGGACGACCACGGGGACGCCGAGCGCCTTCGAGTCGATCACCGCTCCGACCGTGGCGGTCGTGACGCCCGTGTCCGTCGTGAAGGTCAGGACGTCGCCGACCGTCCAGCCGTGGTCCTTGGCCGCGGTCTTCTGCACCGCCACGTCCCCCGAGCGCAGCGAGTCGAGCGAGCCGGCGACGGTCGAGACCTCGAGGGAGCGCCCGAACGCCGCCGCCGGTGCGCCGACGAGCGTCGTCGAGTCCGCGCTCGTCGGGGTCGCACCGCCGGTGGTGACCAGCGCGGAGGCGTACGACAGCGCGTCGGCGTGGGACACCGAGGCGAGCCCGTCGATCGCCGCGACGGCTCCGGACGGGACCGCGCCGGTCGCCGACTGGATCAGGAAGTCGGCGCGCATCTCGTTCGCGACGACCGTGCGCGTCGACGCCTGGGTCGACGCGGCGAGCGTCGACGCGGCGCCCACCAGGGCCATGCCGATCATCAGAGCACCGGCCGTGCTCGCGGTTCGACGCGGGTTGCGCGTGACGTTGCCGCGTGCGAGGCGTCCCAACGGCTTCACGGCCGCGACGAACACCGCGGCGAGCACCCCGAGCACGCTGCGGGCGATCACGGGCGCCAGCAGCAGCATCCCGACCACGAGGCCGATCGCCGCCACGCCGATCAGCGCGCTGCCGTCGGCCGCTGCGTCGGTCACCGCGACCGCGAGACTCGCCAGACCCCCGACCACGAGCACGCCCCCGAGGAGCGCCCGGACGCGCAGCGATCTCTCGTGGACGACGACGTCGTCGCGCATGGCCTCGACCGGGGGCGTGAGCGCGGCCCTCCTGGCGGGGATCGCCGCCGCAGCGATGCTCACGACGGTACCGACGACGAGCGAGATCACGACCGTGGACGGGTCCAGCGGGATCGAGCCGGAGAGGTCCATGCCCATGCGCTCGAACAGCACGCGCAGCATCGAGACCAGGCCGAGCCCGGCGCCGATGCCGAGCGCCGAGCCGAGGAGCCCGACGACGGCCGCCTGGGTCAGGATCGAGGCGAACACCTGGACGGGCGAGGCGCCGACGGCGCGCAGCAGCGCGAACTCGCGCATCCGCTGGCGCACCGACATCGTGAACGTGTTCGCGATGATGAACGCTCCGACGAACAGCGAGATCGCCGCGAAGATCATCAGGAACGTCGTGACGAAGCCGAGCATCGTCTCGATGCTCGCGCGGGACTCGGCGCGCATCGTGTCTCCGGTCACCACCTCGGCCGTCGCGCCGACGACCGGGGAGATCCGGTCGACGAGGGTCCGCTCGGAGATCCCGGGCTCACCGAGCACGGTGATCGTCGGGACCTGTCCGTCGGGCGCGTAGGCGGCCGTCGCCGTGGCGACGTCGACGAAGGTGATCGTCGCCCCTGCCATCGGCGCGCCCATCGCGACCTCACCGACGACCGTCACGGTACGCAGCGCGCCGCCGACGACGACCGTCGTGCGGTCGCCCACGCGCAGACCGGAGGCGGCGAGCGTCGCGGACTCGATCGCGATCTCGCCGGGCCCGTGCGGTGCGCGGCCCGCGGAGATCCTGATGGTGTCGTCCTGCGGGTACAGCGCCGTCGCGAAGCTCGGGGCCTGCGTGCTGGTCACGGCCGTCCCGTCGGCGCCGACCAGGACGATGGGTCCGCTGATGTCCGGCAGCGCCATCCGCACGCCGGGCACCGCGTCGACGGCTCTCGCCAGGTCCGTCGAGATGGTCGTCCGTACCTCGCCGACCTGGGTGCCGTTCGGTCCTCCGGTGGACGCCGGCTCGCTGCCCCGGACGTAGGCGTCGCCGACCATGGCGGAGTCGATGATCCCGGAGAACGTCGACGAGAGCATCGTGCGCAGCGAGAACGTGCCCGCGACGAACGCCACCCCGAGGGTGACGGCGAGCACGGAGAGCAGGAACCGGACCAGGTGCGCCCGGATCCCGCGCAGGGCGACCCGGCCCATCAGAGGTCGGTCCCGGCGGTCACGGCGGCCGTCCGAACCTCGACGTGGTGGTCCCCGCGGACGTCGTCGGCGCCGAGCGACCGGAGCGCGCCCAGCACGGCGTCCGGGGTCGGGTCCGTGATCTCGCCGACGAGTCGCCCGTCGGCGAGGAACAGCACGCGGTGCGCGTAGGACGCCGCGGTCGGGTCGTGGGTCACCATCACGACGGTCTGACCGAGCTCGTCCACGGAGCGACGGAGGAACCCGAGCACCTCGCGGGCCGACCGCGAGTCGAGGTTGCCCGTCGGCTCGTCCGCGAACACGACGGCCGGCTGCGAGACGAGAGCCCGGGCGCACGCGACGCGCTGCTGCTGGCCTCCGGAGAGCTCGCTCGGTCGGTGGTTCAGGCGGTCGCGGAGCCCGACGGCGTCGACGACCGCGTCGAACTGCGCGCGATCGACCGGCCGCCGGGCGATGTCGAGCGGGAGGGTGATGTTCTCGGCCGCCGTCAGGGTCGGGACGAGGTTGAACGCCTGGAAGATGAAGCCGAGCCGCGTGCGGCGCAGCCGGGTGAGCTGCCGTTGGTTCATCCGGCCGACGTCCTCGCCGTCCACGACGACGCTCCCCGAGGTCGGCGTGTCGAGACCGGCCATGCAGTGCATCAGGGTGGACTTGCCCGAGCCGGACGGCCCCATGATCGCCGTGAGCTCTCCGCGCGTGAAGTCGACGTCGATCCCGGCGAGCGCGTGGACCGCGGTGTCACCCGCCCCGTAGGTCTTGACGAGGCCGCGGGCGGTCGCGACCGCGGGGCCGGTTCGACCTTCTCCGACATCGGGTGTGGTGGGGGTGCGGTCCGACGTGCGGATGGACATGGCGCTCTTCTCGGAGGACGGAGTGACCTGGGTACGCACCCGATGATGGCGAACCGGCCGGTCCCGTGGCGATCGGGGAGCGCCCTGAGTCGACCCTGAGAGCCCCCTGAGTCGGGTCGCCGCACCTCGGGGTGCACGCCGTCCCACGGGCGTCAGACGCGCAGGTCACGGAGGTCGGGACGCGCCGCGCCGTGCTCGCGCCGGGCGGCGGAGCCGAGCGGGTGAATACCCGGCGGAGAGGTGGACGCCCGCGACCCGCGCCACGAGGATGGCCTCATGCGCGATGAGAAGGAGCTGCGGGTCGAGGTGTCGGACGCCGACATCCACCTGGCCAAGGCCGACTGGTTGGCGGCCCGCGACGGGGGCCTGCCCGACGTCATCGTGGCGGACGCGTTCGACGTGTACCGGAGCCTGATCTCGGCCCAGGCGCAACAGCTCGCGGACGAGTTTCGACGTCTTCGGTCGTAGGTCTTGTGCTGCCGGGCCCGGAGTGGGCTAGGGTGAGCCCTGAAGTTGCTGTGCCTCGCACGTCATGATCGCTCTCGACCTCGGTCGGGGCGCAGAGTTCCTTACCCGGAGCGGACGACGAACACCGTGACGAGCGTTTCCGACAGTCGGATTCGCACGAACGCTCCAGGAGGAGAATCAACATGACGACAGGAACCGTGAAGTGGTTCAACGCGGAAAAGGGCTTCGGCTTCATTGCTCCCGACGACGGTGGTGCTGACGTCTTCGCGCACTACTCCGCCATCGCGACGAGCGGCTACCGCTCGCTCGACGAGA
>JAJYCD010000143.1 GCA_021778635.1 Actinomycetes bacterium | reverse complement strand
TCTGCTCGCGCGGACCGCCGGCACCCCGGCCGACCGCAACGCCGTCTGGCGGATGCCCGACCCGCACGTCTGACCCTCCGTCGCGCCCGACCAGGCGTTACGCCCGACCAGCCGAAACCCCTCACGCGCGGGCATCCCTCACCCGTCGACATGCCCCGCCCGCTGACATGCGGGGTGATCGACTCGCGACACGCGGGCGTGGCGGTGTGCCGTGCCCCGCGTGACCCGGGGCTCACAGGGGGCGCGGCTAGGGTCGGGGGATGGGCCTGAGCCGCACACAGCTGATGTTCGTCGGTCTGCACCGGGCCGTGTACCGGGCGACGGGCGGTCGGGTGCTCGGGAAGTTCGGTCACCTCGAGCAGGTGCTGCTCAGCACGACCGGTCGGGTCAGCGGGCAGACGCGGACGACGCCGCTCGCGGCGACGCCCGACGGTGACCGGCTGATCCTCATCGCGTCCAACAACGGCGGGGACGCGCACCCGGCGTGGTACCTCAATCTCGTGGCGCACCCCGAGGTGACGGTGCAGCGGGGTTCGCAGGTGCTCGCGATGACGGCCCGGACCGCCGAGGGTACCGAGCGCGAGCGGCTCTGGGCCCTCGCGGTGAAGAACAACCCGGGCTACGCGCGGTACGAGTCGCGCACGTCGCGACGGATCCCGGTCGTCGTGTGCGAGGCGGTCGCCGGGCGCGCCCCGAGGGTCAGCGGGCCCGACGCCCGGTGAGCGCGCCGTACACGAGCAGGACGACCACCGAGCCGGCGATCGCGATCAGCCACGACTGCAGCGAGAAGAAGCCGTCGTAGCCGACGTTGAAGATCGCGCCACCGAGCCAGCCCCCGACCAGTGCGCCGATCACACCGAGCACGAGCGTCGCCAGCAGGCCACCGCCCTGGCTGCCGGGGAGCAGCGCCTTGGCGATCGCGCCGGCGATCAGTCCCAGGATAAGGAAGGCGAGGAAGCTCATGCGCGTCTCCTTGCGACGGGCGAACCGAGGTCCGCGACGGATGTCACTGTCGAGGCTGTCATGGATCGGCGCGATTCGCCTCTCGAAACCGCGTCAGAACCGCGCCACAAGCGCGTCGAGGTGGACGGTGTCCTCGAAGTAGGCGAGCCCATGGACCCGTGCAAGGCCCGTGCGGGGCGCGGGCGGGTGTACGACAGCGGCCGGTACACGACGGGGGCCGGTGCACGACCCGGGCCGGTGCGGGATCGGGCGGCACCCCTCGGCGCCGAGTGGCACGTCTCGGAGTCGGCAGGCAGCCTGGAAGCTCGACCGACGAGGGGAGTAGCCGATGGTGCCGCGCAGAGACCCAGGACCGTCCGTCAAGGACCCGGAGCTGTATGAGGCGCTTCGCAGAGAAGGGAACTCCGAGGAGAAGTCGGCGCGGATCGCCAACGCGGCGGCGCGCTCGGGCCGGAGCGCGGTGGGACGTCGTGGTGGCGCGGCGCCGCGGTACGACGACTGGACGGTCGACGACCTGCGACGGCGAGCGGCCGAGATCGGCATCTCCGGTCGCTCGCGGATGCGCAAGAAGGAGCTCGTCGAGGCGCTGCGGGACCACTGAGCCGCGCCACCCGTGGTGGTGCTCGCGCCTCGGGCCCTCACCTCAGCATCGCGCTCCGCGCGGCTACCGGCGGCCGATCAGGTACACGGCGACGAGATAGACGGTGGCGGCGACGCATGCTCCGGTGTGCGGGCGCAGCTGCTCCCAGGTGGCGGCCCCGGCACGGCGGAGCGATCGCACCACCCACCTCACAGCGCCTCCCGTTCGTCGGGGACCCGCGGCGCCGTTCCCGCACACGCCGGCCTGCGATCGACGCCCGCCGACCCGCTGTGCGCGGCCGTCGCGGACGCCGTGTCCGGGTCGAGGATAGCCAGGCGCGCGACGGCGTCGCGACGCGGGTCGCCGCTCGGGCGGCCGACCTCCGGTGCCGATCGCGCCGACGCGGCCGTGAGCCGTAGCCGATCGGGTACCCGCCGGTAGACGGTCGGTGCTTGTCCGTGCGGGCGTGCGGGCGGGACCGTGCTGGTGTCGGCCCACGCGGGTCGAGCGCGTTCGGCGTGCACGTCGGCGTCCGGTCCTCGCCGCCAGAACGGCACGGACCTGGCAGCTGACGCGCCGCATCGCAGATCCGCGTCGGGGTCGTCGAGGCGCTCGTCGAGGGGGTCCGCTGACATGACCGTCGTTCCCCGTGCCGATCAGGCGATCGACACCCCGCGCGGGCTCCCCCGCTGGTACACCTACCGTCGCCGCTTCGAGACGTTCGTCGATCTCATGACCGACGGTCCGGAGCCGAACCCGCTCATGGCGCACTTCTTCGCGATCGTCCTGAGTCAGGTCCAGGCCGTGATCGCCGCCGCCGAGCAGGGTGCACCTCTCCTGGCGAGCCGGCACGGGAACGCCACGGAGATCGCTGCAGCCATGGGCATCGACGTCTACTGCCCGGTGGACATGCTGCTCGCCAACCAACCGTTCACCGACGACCTCGAGCGTGCCCGTGAGGCGGTGTCGCCCGAGGACGCCTGCGGGTGGGTCCGGCACGCGATGCTGGCCGTGTCCGACGCTCTGGTGCCGACGCCGACAGGGATCGTCGCGACGTTCGAGCCATGCGGCCCGCACAGCCCGCTCCACGAGCGGTGGCGGCGGAGCCCGGCGTGGAGCGACGTCCCGGTGTTCGTCGGCAGGTCGGCGGGCGATGACGACGTCGACGCGTCCGTCCCCGAGCTGCGCCGGATGATCGGCTGGCTCGAGGAGCGGACCGGGCGGGTGCTGACCGAGCAGAACCTGCGTCGGGTCTGCGGGGAGGTGAACCGGACGACGCGGCTGTGGCAGGAGCTCTGCGAGCTGCAGCGCACGATCCCGGCCCCGATGCCTCCGTTCCTCGTCCCCGAGCTCACCTGGAACGCGACCCAGCACGTGAGCGCCGGCAACCCGCAGGTCACTGCGCTGCTCCAGGCCCTCGTCTCGGCAGCGCGCGAGGCCGTCGAGGCGGGTCGCGGCGCCCTCCTCGAGGAGCGTGTCCGGGTGTACTGGGCCGGTCTCGACGGCACGTGGCCGCCGAACGAGCTGGGCCCGTGGCTCGCCGAGACCTATGGGGCGAGCGTCGTCAACGGCGCCCAGGGCGAGGCCGGGGTCTACCGGCCGATCGACACCACGTCGCTGGACTCGATGCTGCACGGCATCGCGCGCCGGAACCTCCGTGAGGTGCCGACGCGCCGGTACTCGCGTGGTGCGGTCGGCGTCCTCGCCGCGGACGTCTCGCGAGCGGTCGCCGACTACCGGGTCGACTGCGTGCTCGTCCCCAGGTCCCCGTGGTGCGCCGGGCGGTTGGAGTGCGCGGATCCGTCGGCGTCGGTCGGGCTCGTGCGGGAGGCCTGCCGCGAGGCCGGTGTGCCGGTGCTCGTCATCGCCGGCGACGTCGTCGACCCCACCGACGTGCCCGTGGACCGGGTGCAGCGGTGCGTGGCCGACCTCTTCGCCCGCCACGGATGGGAACCTCTCGACGGCTGAGCGGCCGTCGGCGACCCTGGCGGCCTTCGGTCCCTGGTCCGGCGCGCAGCCCGCGGGGGACCATGAAGCGTGCAGCAGAGCAGCAGCTACCTGGCCGAGCTGGTGCGCCTCAACGACACCCTCATCTGGTCGTGGGACCGGATGGACTCGTTCGTCGCCGCGGTGCGCATCATCCGGGACACCGTCGGGGCGACCCTCGCGCCCTCGTTCCTCGTCGACCCGACGGGGACGCGGCTGGAGCTCGTCGGCGGGGCGCGCGAACGGGCAGCGCTGGAGCCGGGCTTCTCGAGCATGCCCGCCTACACGCACCTGCGTGAGCCGTGGATCAACGACGGCGAGTGGCCGGTGTGCGCCGCCGACCACCTCGACAGCGACGCGTGGCGCATCCTCCCGGAGGACTTCAAGGCGTGGTTCGGCGAGTTCGGCGTCGTCGTCGCGATCCACGCCGACGGGCGCCACCTGGGTGCCGTCCTGCTGACCTTCGACCCACCCCGGCGGCTCACCGAGGAGGAGCTCGAGTTCTGCGCGGTCGCCGGGCGCATCCTCGGGAGCGCCCTGTACCGGTGGCAGGTGCTCGGCCGAGAGCGGGAGATGGGTGCGCTCGAGGAACGCCGTCGGCTCAGCGAGGAGCTGCACGACGACCTCTCGCAGCAGGTGGCGGGCCTGGGACTCCTCGTCGAGACGATGAAGCTCGACGTGGCCGGGCTCGAGGGCGAGATCGCGGAGGACATCCGCCAGCTCGACCGGCGGGTCACGGCGCTGCGCAAGCACCTGCGACACCAGATGCTCGGGCTGCGCGCCGATGCCGAGATGGTCGAGGGCGCGTTCGTGGACCAGGTGACGGAGCGCATCGGGCAGTTCGAGCAGCAGTGGCAGATCCCCGTGTCGTTCTCCTGCACATGCCCCGCGGAGGTGGACGACGAGGCGCCGCTCGCCGTGTCCGCGCCGCTGCTCCGCGTGCTCCAGGAGTCCCTCGCGAACGTCGTGCTGCACGCGCGGGCGACCCGGGTGCAGATCCGGCTCGGCTACGCGCAGACCCTCGTGCGCCTCGAGATCCAGGACGACGGCGTCGGGTTCGACCTCGAGAGCGTCCCCGACTCGCGACTCGGCGTGCTGATCATGCGGCAGCGGATGGAGCAGATCGGCGGCAGCCTGACGATCGGCGCGGTTGCTGACGGTGGCACGCTGATCGTCGCCGAGGCGCCGATCGGGCAGCGCCGGCGGGTCACCCTGGAGGTCCCCGGACATGCCTGAGCCACACGGCATGCCGGCAACGGTCCTCATCGCCGACGACCACACCCTGTTCCGCGAGGGTCTGGCCGCGCTGATCAGCCGGTGGCCGGACTTCGAGCTCGTCGGCAGTGCCGGTGACGGTCATGAGGCTGTCCGGCTCTCCCGACGGCTCCAGCCCCAGCTCGTGCTCATGGACGTCCGGATGCCGGTGCTCGGCGGCGTCGAGGCCACCCGCCAGATCCGGATGGGTCAGCCTGCGACCAAGGTCGTCATGCTGACCATGTCGACGCTCGGCGAGGACGTGTTCGAGGCGTTGCGCAACGGCGCGCACGGGTTCCTGAGCAAGGACGAGCCGCCCGACCGGTTGCACGACTTCCTCGTCGACGTCCTCCGGGGCGAGGTGGCCCTGTCGGGTGCGATCGCCGGCAAGGTCCTCGCCGAGTTCGGCGGCGTCGGTCCCCACGCGGCGACCGCGACGTCGGGTGCGCGCGAGTCCCTCAGCCCGCGCGAGCGGGACGTGCTGCGCCTGCTCGTGGACGGTCTGTCCAACGACGAGATCGCCCGCCAGATGTGCGTCTCCGAGGCGACCGTGAAGAAGCACCTCGGCCGGGTGATGACCAAGCTGCACCTGCGCAACCGGGTCCAGGTGGCCGTCTACAGCGTGCGCATCGGGCTGGTCGACTAGGTCGTCACCGCGCGATCAGGGCGAACACTCCCCACCCGAAGTACGTGCGCGTGAAGGCCGCGTACTGCTGCGGCTCGGTCGCGAGCAGCTGACGGACCTCGTCGTGCAGCTCGTGGTCGGGGTGGGCGTCCGCCCAGCGCCGCATGCTCAG
>JAJYCD010000052.1 GCA_021778635.1 Actinomycetes bacterium | reverse complement strand
CGTCGGCCAGGTTCGCCTGCCCGCCGATGACGTTCTCCCAGGTCGGCGACGTCGCGTCCTCCAGGTCGGCGAGCCAGACGCGCGCGCCGGAGTTCAGCGCGTTGACGGTCATCTTGCGGTCCGTCGGGCCGGTGATCTCGACGCGACGGTCCTCGAGCCCGGGGCCGGGGCCGGCGACGCGCCAGCTCGGGTCGGCCCGGAGGTGCGCGGACTCGCGCCGGAAGTCGGGGTCGGCCCCGTTCGCGAACCGCTCGCGACGGCGCTGGCGCGCGAGGAGGAGGTCGTGGCGCGGGCCCGCGAACCGGGTGTGCAGCTCGGTCACGAACGTCAGCGCGTCGGGCGTGAGGATCTGCTCGATGCCCGGCGTGTCAGGACCGGTGATCTCGAGCCGCGGACTCGAGGTGCGCAGGGCGTTGGCGGTCGTCGGGGGCGAGGTCCGGTCGGCGCTCCGTGACGTGGTCGGTTCGGTGGTCGGTTCGGTGGTCGGGGACAGCATCGGCGTGCTCATGGCGTGCTCACCTTCAGGAGGCGTTCGGGTCGAGTCAGGTCGTCCGGGCTGAGTGCCGGACGGTCTCGCGATCGGGCTCGTCCGGAGGACGGGGTCGTCCGGGTGTGAGCCCGATCGCGAGACCGGACCGGTGCGGGACGCGTCAGTGGGTGAACTGCGCGGTCTCGGTCGAGCCCGTGAGCGCGAGGGTGGCGCTGTCGGGGTTGAGGGCGGTCGCCACCCGGTCGAAGTACCCGGTGCCGACCTCGCGCTGGTGGCGCGTGGCGGTGTAGCCGTCGGTCTCCGAGGCGATCTCGGCCTCCTGGAGCTCGACGTAGGCGCTCATGCCGCGCTCGGCGTAGTCGTGCGCGAGCGTGAACATGGAGTGGTTGAGGGCGTGGAAACCGGCCAGGGTGATGAACTGGAACGCGTAGCCGTGCGTCGCGAGCTCCTTCTGGAAGCCGGCGATCTGCGCGTCGTCCAGGTGTGCACGCCAGTTGAAGGACGGCGAGCAGTTGTAGGCGAGCAGCTTGCCCGGGAACCGCTCGTGGAGCCGTTCGGCGAACTCGACCGCGAGCGCGATGTCCGGCGTGGAGGTCTCGACCCAGATCAGGTCGGCGACCTCGGCGTACGCCATCGACCGGGCGACCACGGCGTCCAGCCCGGGGGTCACCCGGAAGTACCCCTCCGTCGTGCGCTCCCCGGTGAGGAACGGCTCGTCGCGCGGGTCGATGTCCGACGTCATGAGGTCGGCACCGAGCGCGTCGGTCCGCGCGATGATGACGCTCGGCACGCCCGCGACGTCGGCCGCGAGCCGCGCGGCGGACAGCGTCCGGACGTGCTGCGAGGTCGGCACCAGCACCTTGCCGCCGAGGTGACCGCACTTCTTCTCGGCAGCGAGCTGGTCCTCCCAGTGCACCCCTGCGGCACCGGCCGCGATCATCGCGTGCATCAGCTCGTAGGCGTTGAGCGGCCCTCCGAAGCCGGCCTCGGCGTCGGCCACGATCGGCGCGAGCCACTCGCGCACCCGGTGCCCGCCGTTCTCGGCGAACTCGATACCGTCCGCGCGCAGCAGGGCGTTGTTGATGCGGCGCACGACCGCCGGCACCGAGTTGACCGGGTAGAGGCTCTGGTCGGGGTAGGTCTGGCCGCTCAGGTTGGCGTCCGCGGCGACCTGCCAGCCGGAGAGGTAGATGGCCTCGAGGCCGCCGCGCACCTGCTGCACCGCCTGGTTGCCGGTGAGGGCACCGAGCGCGGGGACGAAGTCGCGGGTGTGCAGCAGCTCCCAGAGCCGCTCGGCCCCCCTGCGGGCGAGCGTGTGCTCCTCGCGGACGCTGCCGCGCAGGGCGACGACGTCCTCGGCCGTGTGCATCCGGCGGACCCCGGCCCAGCGGGGGTTCGCCTCCCACTCGGTCGCCAGGGCCTCGGCCACGGTGGTCTGGTCGCCGGGACGGGCGCCGGCCCACGCCTCGGGGCGGGTGCGCGGCTGGGTCGTTGTGGTCGCACGGGGTGCGGTCTGGGTGCTCACGATGTCCTCCGGGATGTCGCGTCGTTGCGTGCCGTGGGACCACTGTGGGGGAAGGTCAACCCCTCTTCTCCTCGAGATTCGGCAGAAGAAGTGCGAAATTTCTACTGGACGAAAGCCCTCGCGGATGCGACCGTGGCTCATGGCCCCCACGACGTCGCCCCCGTCCCTCGACACCCTCGTGCTCGGTCGCCGCATCCGGCACCTGCGGACCGCGCGTGGCATGACTCTCGACGAGCTCGGCACCGCGATCGGGCGCGCCGCGTCCCAGGTGTCGGTGCTCGAGAACGGTCACCGCGAGCCGTCGCTGTCCCTGCTCACCCAGGTGGCCGCAACGCTCGACGTCTCGCTCGCCGAGCTGCTGTCCTCCGAGCCGCCGAGCCGCCGAGCCGCCCTCGAGGTCGAGCTCGAGCGCGCGCAACGGGGACCGCTCTTCGCGTCTCTCGGCATCCCCACCCTCAAGGTCGGCAAGTCGTTGCCGACCGATGCGCTCGACGCCCTCGTGCGGCTCCAGGCCGAGGTGCAGCGGCTCCTCACCGAGACCGCGGCCACGCCCGAGGAGGCCCGTCGCGCGAACGCAGAGCTCCGCCGGACCATGCGCGCCCAGGACAACTACTTCCCGGACCTCGAGGAGCACGCACGTCGGCTGCTCGCCGCGACCAACCACCCGGGCGGTCCGCTCTCGCAGCGCGGCACCGCGGACATCGCCGCGCACCTCGGCTTCACGCTGCACTACGTGCACGACCTCCCGCACTCGACCCGGTCGGTCACCGATCTGGCGAACGGCCGCATCTACCTGCCGCACCGGATCTCCGCGACGAGCGACCCGCGGTCACCGCTGCTCCAGGCTCTCGCGAGCCACGTCCTGGGCCACACCGAGCCGAAGGACTACGGCGACTTCCTGCGCCAACGGGTCGAGACCAACTACCTGGCCGCGGCCCTGCTGCTGCCGGAGGAGGGCACGACGGCGTTCCTGCTCGAGGCCAAGGCCGAGCGACGCCTGTCGATCGAGGACCTGCGGGACGCGTTCGCCGTCCCGTACGAGACCGCCGCGCACCGGTTCACCAACCTCGCGACGCGGCACCTCGGTCTCCCGGTGCACTTCATGAAGGTCCACGAGGGCGGGACCCTGCACAAGGCCTACGAGAACGACGGCGTGCGGTTCCCGTCGGACCCGTTGGGGGCGATCGAAGGGCAGCCCGTGTGCAAGTACTGGACCGCACGCGTGGTGTTCGGGGTCGCCGATCGGTTCAGCCCGTACTACCAGCTCACGGACACGCCGACCGGGACGTTCTGGTGCACGTCACGCGTGCAGGGGTCCTCGGAGGGCGAGTTCTCGGTCAGCGTCGGGGTGCCGTTCGGTCACGTGCGGTGGTTCCGGGGGCGCGAGACGACCGTACGGACGGTCTCCCGCTGCCCGGACGCGTCGTGCTGTCGTCAACCGCCGACCGAGCTGGCGACCCGCTGGGCGGACAAGTCGTGGCCGAGCGCACGCCCGCACGCGAGCACCCTCGCCGCGCTGCCGACGGGCGCGTTCCCGGGTGTCGACACGACCGAGGTGTACCAGTTCCTCGACCGGCACGCGCCTGCGGCGTCGTGAGCGGTGCGGCCAGGCGCGAGCAGGGCGGCGACGTAGCGGTGGAGCGGGCGGTGCTCCGGAGCAGCACGGGCGTCGACCCCGACACGCCCCGGTTCGACGGTGACACCGACCCGGAGTCAGCGGGGGCTTGAGGGATAGGGCGTCCTGAGGATCACGACGTCATAGAGAACCACATTGACTCCGTGGACGACGTCAACGCGGACGTACTCGCATACGCCCCAGTAGGTGGCGCCGGCGTACCCGGCGGGTCGCAGGAGCGCTTCCCGCCACTCGTTCAGGCGGGGCGGTACGGCCCAGATGCCATCCAGACTCCGGTCGATCGCGACGTACTCGGGGAACACGCGGTCGCCGGTGGTGTCGAACAAGCCGGGTTTCAGCTCGTGGACGTAGTCGCGGTCGATCAGGTAGGACGCGAGGGTGTCGTCGGCGGCGACCGAGGCGTGGTCGGGGATCGCGTTCAGCGCCGCGGTCTTGGCGGCGCAGGCCGGGCAGGGGCGCAGGGCGCTGGAGGTGGTGTGCCCCAGCGGGAGCCACCAGGATGCGACCAAGGCCACTCCCACGAGCACCCATGCGGTGCGGGCGAGCGTTTGATCGTCCCACCGGCGCCGGGCGCGAAGGCGGCGGACGGCGTCGATGGTCGCGAACACCATCACGACGGTCACCGTCGCGTTGTAGTGCAGCCCCGGACCCCAGTAGGTCTCGTTGGCCGAGGTGAGCCGGGAGGCCAGTGAGGGCAGGGCGATCAGGGCGAGTGGTGAGCGTGCGGCGAGCCCGAGGCTCGGGGCGAGCAGGACCAGCACCAGCACGATCGCCTTGCCCGTGGTGATGCTCTTCCACAGGGACGCCAACGCGCCCCCGGCCGCCGCCGAGGACGACCAGTAGGTGTAGACCCCGTAGAACCCGATCGAGGGGATGATCACCCCGACGATCAGCGCGAACGCCCCCACCGCGAACCCGGCCACCCCCACCGCCGGCCACCAGCGGCGCCGAGCGGCCAGGTACAGGGCGATCCCCAGCACCAGGAAGACGCTGTCCTCCTTGACGAGCATCAACGGCAACACCCAGGCGATCGCCCGTACCTCGCGCCCACGTACGAGCTCCGCCAGGGACAGCGCGAGCAACGGCACCGCGAAGGCGACCTCGTGGAAGTCGAACAACGCCATCGCCTGGATGCCCCACGCCAGCACGAACCCGGCTCCTACCCCCGCTCCGATCCGCGTACCGAGCACACGCACCGCCGACCTGGTCACGATCGCGGCACCGAGCCCGACCAGCACGGCTTGGGCGACCAGCAGCACCCGCGCATCGGGCCACAGCCGGTAGAAGGGGGCCACGAGCGCCACGATCGGGGAGAAGTGATCCCCGAGCAGGTCGAAACCCCCCGAGGCCTTGAGGTACGACCACGGCAGATGCCCCTGGGCGTACTGCTGCACCGCCTGGGTGAAGATCGCCAGGTCGATCCCCGCATACATCCGCGCGAACCGCACCAACGACGTCGCGGCGTAGATCGCGAACGCCCCGAACCCGATCACCGCCGACGGATGCCGCCGCACCCGCAGACCCACCCACGACCCACCCAGCCGCACGACCAGACCCCACAGCCGCGCACCCCGCCGCGACGTACCCCACAGCCGCGCTCGCCACCCGCTCGACAGCGCACGCCACCGCGGCGACCCCGCGACCCGATCGCCCTCGACGGTGATCGTCATCGTCGACCGTCCGGCCACGCGAGCTCACGGCCCGGCCCTGCTGCGGACATCGAATCCCCCTGCCCCGCGGCGACGCACGTGCCGGTCCGACCGGGCCCGGTCCACGCGCACCGCCCCACCCCGTCACGAACGCTACCGGCGAGCGACCGAAGGCACGGGTCGATCCGGCGCGCGAGTCGACCCGCCGCCAGGAACGGCCGCGCCGGCGGTTCCGGTCCGCGGGTCGGAGGGACCAACGGCTCGCAAGGAACAGCAGGCCGGAAGGAACAGCGAGGCAGACGGATCAGTGGGTGGGAAGGAACAGCGACGCCGCGGTTGCGACGACAGCGCCGAACACCCGCTCGACCGCACCGTGCCCGATGATCATCGCAAGGCCGACAGCGATCGGCACGACCCCGACCGAGCCGCGCCACCACGGCCGCGCCGGAGCCCCCGGGCGCTCGTCGACGACGGACGACGCGACGGACGTGTCCATCGGTCGGGGTGACGCTGCCGAGTCGACCGCGCCAGACGGCTCGGGACGCTCGACGAGCACCGCCCGCGCAGCGAGCGAGCGGTGGCGGCGCTCGGACCACCGACGCGCGACCCCGTACACGACCAGGCCGATCGCCAGGAGCGTCAGGGGACTCAGATCGACGGGCACAAGCACCCATTCGATCACGGCGGTCCGCGGACGGGCGCCACCGGTTCGCTGGTCACCCAGGAGGCTCAGCCGGTGCCGACGTCCGACGAGACGCTCACGGTGCGCCCCGATCGCAACGGGCGCCCCGACCACCGACTCCCGCGTCCAGCCGCACCTGTCCGCACCCGTCCGCGCGAGGCGTTCGGGTGAATTCCCACGTTCGGCGTGGGCCGGCTCGCGCATCCGGTCACACGGCTCGGGCTCGGGTCGATGAGGGAGGTGCAGTCGTTGCGCGAGGGATGACGAGGAGGACGGGCCATGACCACCATCGCAGGGCGCACACGGAGCCGGGACTCCGACCCGATGTCAGCGGCACCTCGCTGGACGCTCCCGTCCGTGCTGCACGGAACCGATCCCGAGCGAGGTTTCCCGGTCACCTGGCACCTCACCGCGATCACGACGCCGGGTGTCGCCACGCCTGCGGTCCGCATCGACCGGGTCGAGGGCACGACCGACAACCCGGACGTGTGGATGCAGGCGCACAAGGAGAGCCGGGTCGTGAGCGAGGCGGAGGCCGTCGCATTCGTTCGCGCGGTCGAGTCGCGTCCGTCGCCGGTCCGCTGACCGCACGGACACCTCGCACGCACCGCGCGTCGAACGCGCCGAGTCGCACATCCCCGCACGACCAGGAGTTATGTCCTAGATTGCCTCCGCTCGTCTTCTCACTGCACGTTCACAGACAAGGGGCTCGTCCATGTCCGAAGCCACAGCCGTCCGGGTCAGCACCAAGAGCCGGACCGTCGCTGCGTTGCTCGCGTTCTTCCTCGGCGTGATCGGGGTGCACCGGTTCTACGTCGGCAAGACCGGGACAGGGATCGCACAGATCCTGACGCTCGGCGGACTCGGTGTCTGGACGCTCGTCGACTTCGTCATGATCCTGGTCGGCTCGTTCAAGGACAAGGACGGCGCCACGGTCACGACCTGGTGACACGCACAGCGCGCTGACGAGCCCGGAGCCGCCCGACGGTTCCGGGCTCGTCGCATCTCAGGAGAACGACTCCCGCACGGGGCGGCGCACGCGCCGGGTCACCACTCCGCCGGAGCGGTCCAGCCGACCTCCTGCGCCTCGCGCACCGCCCAGCCCGCCTCGGTCCGGGTCAACCCGACCACCAGTCTGAAGTCCTTCGGGTCGGACACCTGCACGTGCGTCACGTTGTCGGTCGTGACGTACGCGGTGAACGACCTCCGCCCGCCGATCGTCACGACGGTGGTCGGATCCGCATCCGTCGGCCCGGTCACGTCGAGGGGCATCGTGTCCAGCGAGAGCTCCGTCGACACGGCCTGCCGGGTCGACGACGTCGTGAAAGCCGCACGCATCGTCGTGCAGAACGTGCACTCAGGAAGCCGGAGCAGGTCGAACACGGCGGTGTCGTCCGAGACGAACCCTCGCAGCCAGGCGACGACGAAGGTGCGCGCGGTCCGCACGGCGCCGACCCGACTCGGGTCCTGGCGGACAGCGGCTGCCTCGGCCACCGTGGTCACAGCCTGCGTGTCATCGGTCGACCCGTCTCCCGGAGAGTCTCGTGGCCGCTCCGGACTGAGATCGTCGCCGACCGACGAGGCCGCAGCCACGGGCGACAGGGAGACACTCGGCGACGGACCCGCCGCATGGTCGGACGTGCACCCGCCGAGTACCAGGACGGCGAGGGACACGGCCGCAGTGGCGACCCAGGCAAGTGACGGGCGCACGGAAGGACGCTGAGCCGGTGTGGTCATGGCGCGATTCCACTCGAACCGATGCGCGCGGCACCCGGCCCAAGCCAGATCTGTGAACAGACCCGCGATATCCCGAGTTCTGCGTCGGGTCGCGCGTGGCGCGCCGCTACGCCTTCTCCGGTGCCCGCCCGTGCACCTCATGGACCGCGAACCGCCTGGACGAGTCCGCCAGCTTCGCGCGGGTGACGGCGCCGAGATCCAACCCGAGCACGTCCGCGAGCCTGATCAGGTAGATCAGCACGTCGGCGACCTCCTCGCCGGCTCGCGCCCGACGCCCCTCGGCGGAGAAGCGTGCCACCGCCTCGTCCGCGGGGATCCACTGGAACAGCTCGGCGAGCTCACCGACCTCCCCGACGAGGGCGAGGATCAGCGACTTGGGGTCGTGGAACTGCTCCCAGTCGCGCTCGACGCTGAACTCGCGCACCAGCCGGGCGAGCTCGCCGAGCTCGGTCTCACCCGCGGACCTCACATCCGGCCCCAGCGACGTCGGCATCTCCGGTATCTCCGTCATCGCGCCACGATGGCACACCTACCGCGGGAGCTCGACACCAGACCTCGCGAGTCTGACGTCGGACCGTCACGCGACCTATAGTGCGAGCACCGTCCGGCCCCAAGGAGATCGATGGACCCGCGCCGCCGCTCCCGCCAGCTCGTGCTGCTGCCGTCCCTCGCCATCACCGGAGGGATCGTGGTCGGCCTCCTCGTCGGGTGGCTCGCGGCCTGGTCGATCGTCGCGTCGGCGGGCCCGACGGGCTGGTGGTCGAACCTCGTCGGCGTGCTCGTGGGAACGCTCGTCGGGCTGGTCGTCGACTTCCTCACCTGGGCGGCACTCGCCGGTTGGGCGGCCCACCGGCTGTTCCCGGCCGGGCGGCGCGCGACGGTCGTCGGCTGGGCGGCGACCGCGACGCTCGGCACCGGCGTCGTGCTCGGCGTGATCGCCGGGTCGCTGGTGAACCGCGGCGCCCTGGCCGCCCCGTTCCTCTCGGTCGTCCTGCTCGCCCCGCTCGTCTCGGTGTGGGTGTTCCGCTGGTGGGACCGGCGGCTCGGGGCCCAGACCGCCCCGGCTGCGCCCGACGCACCCGACGCACCCGACGCACCCGACGGTGATGACAGCCCGAGGACCGACGACGCATGACCGGCGCCTCACCCGAACGCGCGCACCTCCGCGCCGACTGCGCGAGCTGCGTCGGTCTGTGCTGCGTGGTTCCGGCATTCGCCGCCTCCGCCGACTTCGCGATCGACAAGAAGGCCGGCACGCCCTGCCCGAACCTGCAGACCGACTCCCGGTGCAGGATCCACGAGCGGTTGCGCGCGGACGGCTTCCGGGGGTGCACGGTGTACGACTGCTTCGGTGCCGGGCAGACGGTCTCCCAGGTCACCTTCGGTGGCCGCGACTGGCGCGACGACCGTGCGACGGCCGTGCAGATGTTCGCGGTCTTTCCCGTCATGCGTGACCTGCACGAGCTTCTCTGGTACCTCGCCGAGGCGCTCGACCTCGAACCCGCGCGCCCGATCCATGCGGCTCTCGCTCGGACGTACGACGACGTCGACGCCCTCACGCACCTCGCGCCCGACGCCCTCGCCGGGGTCGACGTCGACGCGGTGCGCGAGCCGGCGAACGTCCTCCTCCGGCGCGCGAGCGAGCTGGCGCGCGCCGCGAGCGGGATCAGCGGGCCGGACCGTCGCGGAGCGGACCTCGTCGGAGCACGGCTCGCCGGCACGGACCTGCGCGGGGCCGTGCTGCGCGGGGCCGGCCTGATCGGCGCCGACCTGCGCGACGCCGACCTGCGGAGCGCCGACCTGACCGGCGCGGACCTCCGCGGGGCGGACCTGCGCGGCGCGAACCTCGTCGGCGCCCTGTTCGTCACGCAGGCCCAGCTCGATGCGGCGACGGGAGACGCCGCGACGCATCTGCCGGCGGGGCGCACCCGCCCGTCGCACTGGGACGCCGGGTCCATCGCTCCGCTCGCCGGGCGCTAGGGTCGGCCCATGGCTACCCCGCACATCAGCGCCGATCCGGGTGACTTCGCCCCGGACGTCCTCATGCCCGGCGACCCCCGCCGCGCCCGCCACATCGCCGAGACCGTGCTCGACGACGCCCGCCTGGTCACCGAGGTCCGTGGCATCCTCGGGTTCACCGGGACCGTCGACGGCCGACCCGTCTCGGTGCTCGCGTCCGGGATGGGCATCCCGTCCATCTCGATCTACGCGACGGAGCTCTTCCGGTTCTACGGGGTCGAGCGCATCATCCGGATCGGTACCGCCGGCGGGATGGCGACGCACCTGAACCTCGGCGACGTCGTGATCGCGAGCTCCGCCCACACGGACTCCGCGGTCAGCGCGAACCGCATCCCCGGGATCCACTACAGCCACGCCCCGAGCTTCGCGCTCGCCTCGGCCGCGGCGCACGCGGCCGGTCTGCGGCCGGGCGTCGCACCCGACGGCGTGCACGTGGGGGCGGTGCTCTCGAGCGACGTCTTCTACGCCGACCGGCCCGAGACCACCGCGCTGCTCGTGAAGCACGGCACCCTCGCCGTCGAGATGGAGGCGGCGGGACTCTACGCCGTCGCCGACGCCGAGGGCGGCCAGGCCCTCGCCATCTGCACGATCTCCGACCTGCTGTTCCGCGACGCCTCGCTGCCCGCGGACGAGCGCGAGCTGTTGTTCGATCGTGCCGTCCGGCTCGCGGTCGCCGCGTTCGCCAACGCCTGACGGACTCGGCCGCGCGGGCCCCAGGCCCCGACGCATCGACTCGACACGATCGCACCGGCGTCAAGTTCGCGGTGGCGCCGGCCGATCAGAGAAGCATGACCATGCCGAAGTACCCACCCGCAGGCTGGTACCACGACGGCCGGACGCAGGGAGTGCTCCGATGGTTCGACGGCGCCGACTGGACCGAGCGCACCACGCCCGATCCGGCGGCCCAGGTGGCGGTCCTCCCGCCACCCGCCCCCGTCGTCCCGACCCAGCGGACCCCGATCGGCTTCACCGGGACGATCGCGACGTCCCCGCCGCCGCAGGGCTCCTCGCCGTCGGACGCGCTGCACTGGCTGCTCCCGATCGGGCGCTCGTGGCAGTCGATCGCCGCAGGGTACGTCGGTCTGGTCGCTCTGGCGATCTGGCCGTTGGGACCGGTCGCGATCGCGCTCGGGATCTGGGCGCTGTCCCGGGCCCGCCACGGGGGCCACGGTCGCGGGCGGGCCGTCTTCGCGGTCGTCGTCGGAACGGCGGTGACCGCGCTCGGCGCCTACCTCCTCACGGGACATCTGCTGGGGTGACCGTGGACAACCCGCACGGGACGGGCAACCGGGGCGCTACCGTTCGGCCATGCTGCTCACCGATCTGCAGGACCGTGTCCGCATCGCGCTGACGACGACCATCGTCGACGAGTGGTCGCTGCTGAGCCTGGCCGTCGGGACGAGCCGACCCAGCGAACGCGCGGTGGCGTTCCACCTCGGGTGGCAACTGCGCCCGATGATCGAGGCGTCCTGGGACGTCGACTGCGAGTACAACCGCTCCGGCATGCACCTCGAGGAGTCGGTCCGGCTCGTCGACTCCGAGGGGCGACGCATCCCCGACCTGATCGTCCACCATCGCGGCAAGCTCGGCCCGGAGCACAACCTGCTGCTGCTCGAGCTCGCGACGGACAGCGCGATCGACGACCCGGACGGCGAGGCGTTCGCACGGGCGCGAGCCCTGCAGACGCGGTTCGGCTACCACTTCGCCGCGGTGCTGGACCTCCGGCTCGGCGAGCGCGGGACGGACATCCCGATCGCGCCGCGCTGGAAGTGGGCGACGCTCGACGAGGGCCAGGTCGACGAGGACGACGTGTACACCGCTGGCGTGCTGACCGAGGTCCTCGGTCGGGCGACGCGCACGCTGCAGGGCTGAGCCCGGGGCACCCTCAGGCGAGCGCACCCATCGGGTCCCACGCAGGGAGCGCGAGCGGCTCCTCGACCAGGGCGGCTTGGAGAGGCTCGGGCAGCGCGGACCGACGCACGGCGACCTCGAAGACGTACTCGTTGAACCACGAGTCGTCCATCGTGAAGAAGCCCTTGTCGCCGTGCTCGTCGCCCCACGAGTTCTCGACGCGCCACCGGCGCGGTGCGCCGTCGACCACGTCGACACCGGTCAGCAGCATCGCGTGCGTCATGAGCGACTCGCCGTACCGGACGCGGTCCTCCTTGGTCATCGCGAGCTCGGTGCCGTACACACCCTCGAGGTCGAGCAGGTCGGCGGCCCACAGGCCGTCCGTCCGCAGCATCTGCTGGGCGACGTCGCAGCCGAACCAGACCGGTTCCCCGGCCACGATCGCGTCCATGGCGAGCGTCTTCATGAGCTCGACCTCGGTGTTCAGGTAGAGGACGGGCTCGCCACCGATCACGTTGCCGAGGTGCTCGATCGTGAGAGGTCGGCCCTTCGGGTGCTCGGGACGCGGGTCGTCGACCAGGCAGACGTACTCGTCGACGGGCACCGAGACGTACAGCCGGAAGAACTCCTGCGGGGTGAGCCGCCCGACCTGATGGTTCTCGCCCTCGTCGTCGCGCCACTGCCAGTCGAACGACGACGGCGGCGTGCCGAGGTGGATCGACAGGATGCGGTACGCATCCGCCACGACCGCCTCACGCGCAGCGGCGAGAGCCTGCTCGTCGGCCCCGGTCACGGCGAGGTCCCGCAGGTCCCGTGCGGCCCGGCGCAGCAGTGTGCGCAGCGAGCGGTTCATCACCGCGGTGGAGCTCGACGACTCGGTCTCGGGCATCGCCTCCTTCGGCACGACGCCGTGCTTGCGGAACACGTTCATCGCCATGTTCCACTGCCCGCCGTCACCCATGACCTCGGCGAGCAGGAACGACACGAGACGGTCGTCGGCCGGGCGCGCGGCGGTGCCGATCACGTCGGCCAGGAAGTAGTTCACCCGCTCGAGCTTGTCCCAGAACATCGCGTGGTTCTGCGAGAACTCGAACGTCTTGACGCCGAGCTGCTTGCGCGTCTCGAACCGGAAGAGGTTGAGGGCGGCGAACAGCCAGCAGCGGCCGGACTTCTTCTGGTTCGCGACCGTCCAGTCGTCGAGCCGGTGCGAGACCGTCGTGGAGATCGACACCTGACGCGCGTGGTTCACGGCGACCTGTTCGAGGCCCGCCCGGGTGACCGCGTTCTGCGCCAGGACGGCGCGAGGATCGGCGGAGAACCCGTCCGCGAGCGCCTGCAACGTGGCAGGTGTCAGGACCGCCGCCCCCTCTCCGTGCTCGGCGTGGTCGGTCGCGGCGGGAGAGATCGTGCTGGTCATGTGCCGGTTCACTCGATTCTGCGGTCGATGCGGGGAGGGTGGCTCCGCGGGGCGGTTTCCACCCTAGACCCGCGTCCCACCGGCCCCGCGGTCACCGTGCAGGGTCAGGCGCTCGACCCGTCGTGCGGCGGCAACCAGCGCGGACAGCGTGAGCGCCGCCGCTGCGGCGAACCCGGCACGCGTCGTCCACCAGTCCCAGGTCCACGGCACGGGAAGCGCCTCGCCGGCGCCGAGCAGCACGGTTCCGGTCACGGCGAACATCGCCGTCAGGTGCCACAGGTACAGACCCATCGACCGCGCGCCGACCCATCGCGCGAGGATCGAACGCCCGGCCCACGAGGAGAGCCTCTCGCGAAGAAGCAGGGCGACGGCGACCTGCGCGACGGAGAAGCCCACGACGGGTGCGGTGGGCGGGGCGAGGTTGGACGTCGCGTCGCCCGGCATGCCGATCAGGGACAGTGGGTACGGACCGCCGGCCAGCAGCAGGACGGTCGCAGCGAGGCCGGCTCCGGCAAGCAAGGTGAGGACCGGCCGGGTCGTGACTGGCCGTTCGCGGTCGGGACGGCGCGACGAGGCATACACCAGTCCGCACAGGTACGGGACGGCCCAGACGAGCACGACGTTCGCGGCACCGATCAGGCGGTCGCCGCCCGCAAACCGCAGCAGGTCGACGACGAGCGGAAGCGCTACCGCGACGGCCAGCACCCGGGCGCCACCCCATCGGTGCAGCGCCCGCAGCAGCATCGGGGTGAGTGCCAGCAGGGCCACTTCCACCGCGAGGAACCACAGCGGCTGCGGGACGATCCGGGCGGCACGGTCCACCGCGGCCCGCGGGACTCCGAGCAGTGGGAGCGCGAGCACCAGCGCGGACCAGACTGCGGCGAACAGGCCCACCGGTACGGCCATCCGGATCAGCCGGCTCCCGGCGAGCCGCCACGGTGACCGGTCGGGCCGGCGCGCGAGGTCGTACCGGGCAGCCGCACCCGCCGCGAAGAACAGCAAGGGGAGCGGCTGCAACCAGGTGAGCAACCAGGCCGCACCGTGGGACAGCGCGTTGCCGACGACGAGCCGGTGGCCGTCCCAGGTCGCTTCGACCATGAGCCAGTGCAGGGCGATGACGAGCACGATGCCGAGGGCTCGGATGCTGTCGATGAACGGATCGCGTGAGGATGCAGCCGCCGGCGCCGAGGCGATGTCCCGCGTGGGGGTCCGGCCGGAGCTGACGGGCCGACGGCCCGGGTCCGTCGACTCACGCGTGGGCAGACGATCTGCTGACCGTCCCGGTGCGGGCACGAGGGTCGTCATGGTGGCGCTCCCGAGCGAGCCGCGCGGATCCGCGCGGGTGTCCGACTCTCGGGCACCTCATCAGCCTGTCGATCGACGTCGCAGGTCAGAATGGGTGCTGCCCCCGCAACGGCCGCCACGCTCCCCACCTGGACGACGGGGGTTGTCCCCCCTGGGGTGGGCGCCGCACCCGTTGGCCGGGGCCGGCCGACCTGGGTCGAGAGACCGAGCGGCTGGGGGAGCGCCCCGTGCACCGAACGCAGCGCCCGGTCGGCCGTCCGTTCAGCGGCCCGGCTGCAGGAGCCGGAGGACCGCGAGCACGCGGCGGTGGTCGCCCGAGTCGGGCGCGAGGTCGAGCTTCGCGAAGATCGACGTGACGTGCTTCTCCACAGCGCCGTAGGTCAGCACCATCTGCTCGGCGATGGCCCCGTTGGACCGGCCCTGCGCCATGAGCTCGAGCACCTCACGCTCACGGACGGAGAGCCGCGCCAGCCCGCGGTCCACCGGGGCGGCGCCCATCAGCTGGGTGACGACCTCCGGGTCCAGCACCGTCTGCCCGTCGGCGATCCGTTCGAGCGCCACGAGGAAGTCCGCGACGTCGGCGACGCGGTCCTTGAGCAGGTAGCCGAGCCCGCCTGCGCCGCCGGCGAGCAGCTCGGAGGCGAACCGGGTCTCGACGTACTGGGAGAAGAGCAGCACGCCGAGGCCCGGGTGCCGGGCACGCAGCGCGAGCGCGCCGCGCAGGCCTTCGTCGCTGAACGTCGGGGGCATCCGCACGTCGACCACGACGACGTCCGGGAGCCCGGGACCGTCTGCGAGCGCAGCCACGCGGTCCACGAGGGCGCTCGCGTCACCGACCGCCCCGACGACGTCGTGGCCTCGGCGCGTGAGCAGCGCGACCAGTCCGTCGCGGAGGATGACGGAGTCCTCGGCGATCATGACCCTCATCGGCCGGCCGCACGCGTGGTCACGGACGGGTCCAGGGCAGCGACGGCATGCGCCACCTGCCGACTCATCGAACGGTGTGCAAGGGGAGCGTCACGGTGACCACGGTAGGCCCGCCGACGGGGCTCTCGACCTCGACGGCGCCGTCGACCGTCGCCACCCTCTCGATGAGCCCGTGAAGTCCCGTGCCGCCTGATGCCCCCGGCAGACTCGGGCGGGCACCGCCGTGACCGTCGTCGCGGACCCGCAGCCGCACGGTGTCGTCGACGGCGTCCACCCGGACGTACGCGCCCGAGGCTCCGGCATGCCGGTGGACGTTGGTCAGCAGCTCCGCGACGCCGAAGTAGGCGATCGCGGCGAGCTCCGGGCGCGGCTCCACCGGCAGGTCGACGTCGAGCGTGACGGGCACGGCGCTGCGGGCGACCAGGGTCTCGAGCGCGACGGCCAGCCCGTTGTCCAGGGCCGGCGGATGGATGCCGCGGGCGATCTCGCGCAGCTCGCCGAGAGTGTCCTTCATCGCCAGGTGCGCGTCGTCGAGCAGCTGCAACGCGGCGGCCCGGTCGGCCTCGTCACCGACGGCGAGCCGGTCACGAGCATCGCCGACCTGCATGGCCAGGGCGACCAGCCGCGCCTGCGTGCCGTCGTGCAGGTCGCGCTCGATCCGACGTAGGCGGGTCTCGGCGTCCTGGACGGCGTGGCCACGCGTCTGCTCCAGGTGAGCCACCCGGAGGCTGGACGCGGTGGGACCGAGCAGCTGGCGGCTCATCAGGCGAAAGCCGTGCGCCATCCCGAAGGTCACACGCGGCCACAGCACCAGGAAGAGGGCGCCGACGGCCACCAGCAGCCACTGCCGCCCGGGAGTGTCGAAGAAGTAGCTGCCGTCGATGCTCGCTCCGCGGTGCCACGTGCCGTCGGGCGCCTGCTGCGCGGGCAGGTAGCCGTACCAGACCCAGTGCGTGAGCCCGCCGACGCCGACGGCCAGGAACACCCAGGACAGCGTGAACGACAGGATCGACAGCGGCAGGCTCGCCGCCCCGAACGCCAACGACCGCCATCCCGCGGGGTCCCCGAGCAGCGCCCCGAGTCGGCCCCAGAACCCGTTGCCCCGCCGGCGCGGCAAGGGGGCGACGACGTCGGTGCCGAGCAGCCCCCGGGCCAGACCGCGGTACATGCTTCCGAGGCCTCGAGCACCGACCACGAGCCACCCCGCCAGGAAGAGCCCGACGACGGTGACGGCGACGGAGACGCTGAGCGTCACGGCGAGCACCGCCCAGGTGAACCCGAGGGGCGCGAGCAGGAGCACGACGTTCAGGTAGCCGAACTCGCGCCACGTACGGCCGGCGAACGGACCGAGCAGCACCGGCACCTGTCGGTAGCGGCCCTGGGCGACCGCGGACCGCACGGGGTCCGACGGGTCGATCGTGGGCGGGGTCATCAGGTGCCTCCTCCGGAAGGTGAGGTCATCATCGTGACGCCCGGCGCGTGCCGCGCACACCCGGCGCCCCACCGTGCTCGATGGGGGGTTGTCCCCCGGTCGAGCCGCGGGTCGTCGGGCGGCTACCCGTTCACACAGGTGGTGCGGTCGAGCGCCCGAGGTACGTGACAGAGCCGGCGTCGGGCGCGGAGATCTCGGTGAAGCCGAGCCGCTCGTAGAAGGCCCGCGCGGCGACGTTGGCGGGCGCCATGCCCAGGTGCACGGCAGGCACGCCGGCGTCGGCGAGGCTGGCGAAGAGGCGCTGGATCAGCATCCGGCCGAACCCTCGGCCCTGGTACGCCGGCAGCAGGTCGATGTGCAGGTGCGCGGGATGCCCGGCCAGCTCGGGGACGAGCATCCGCTCGGGCCGGTGGTGCAGCGCGAGCATGGCCTCGTCGGGCGTGACGGCGGGCGCCGACTCGGCGGGCGGCACCGGAGGAACGGGCCACCGGTGGGCGACGGCCGGGATCCACTCGGCTCGGTAGCGTTCGACGAATCGCGCGGTGTCCGCGGTCCCGACGACGTACCCGACCGCGAGCCCGGCGTCGTCGAGGACGAACGCGTGCTCGGGTTCGAGGGTGACGTAGGGGGCTGCGAAGAGGTCGCCCATGAGGCGGTCGTCGGAGTAGAGGCCCCGCGCGTCGCCACCCGCGTCCGCGGTGCGCACGCAGATGTCGTAGACCTGCGGAAGGTCGCCCGGTCGGTACGGGCGGACGAACGGGCGACCGGTCGGACCGGGCTGCTCGGCAGAACGCATGGCCAGAGCCTAGGAGCAGAGCGGGCATCGGCGCGGCGGCCCTGGCCCGACACGACCGGGCACCGGCGACTCCTGGCGCCCACGGCTCCCGCCGCCAACGAGCCCCGGCGCCTACGGCTCCCGCCACCAACGATCCCCGGCGCCTACAGGTCCTGGCGGCGGAACACCGACGCGGCGGCCCAGACGAGGGCGAGGGCGAGCAGCACCCCCGTGAGCACCGGCCAGAGCACGGCGGCGTCCTTGCCCGCGGCGAGGGACGTCGGCAGGGACGTCAGGCCGGCCGGGGAGTACTCGGCGAACGGTCGCCAGAGGGACGCGATCGACACCAGCGCGAACATCCCGAGCCCGGCGCCGGCGGCCCCCGCGGACGAGCGGATGAGTACCGACAGCAGCGTCATCAGCGCGACGAAGAGCACGCCGTAGACGAGCCAGACCAGCGCCGAGGACCACAGCTCGGCCCCCGGCGCCGTCCCGAAGAGCGCTGCGGTGAGGCCCCAGGTCACGAGCGTGCCGATCAGCACGACCACCGCGAGGAAGGCGGAGTGCACGGTCGCCTTGGCGATCACGAAAGCGGTCCGTGACACCGGCTTGGTCAGCACGAGGACCGCCGTGCCGCTCCGGCGCTCCGCGGAGACGATCCCGCCGTAGATGATGATCAGCGCGAACAGCGCGATCTGGGACAGGTTCTTGACCCACTGGGCGTAGGAGTCCAGGTAGGTCGGGTCAGGGATCTGGAACTGACCGAGCTGGTCCGAGGCCAGCGCTCCGACGATCTCCTTGGTGTACCGGGCGGTCAGCGGCCCGGTCACCGCGAAGAACGCCAGGATCCCGGGCAGCACGAACAGCCGCCACGTCCGCCGGATCTCCCGGGCCTCCTTCCCGGCGAAGACCGCGAAGCCACTCATCGCTGCTCACCTCCGACGAGCTCGACGAAGACCTCTTCGAGCCCCATCTCACCGGCGTCCAACCGAGACATCCCCGTTCCCTGCGCGACCACCATCGCCGGGATCTCCCTGCGTGCGGCGTCGACGTCGGTCACGGTCACGACGATCGCGCCGCCGGACTCCCGGGTCACCTCGGTGGCCCACGGCCGGGTCGCGATCCGGGCGGCGACCTCGTCGGCGGCGCCGGTGACCTCGAGCACCACCTTCTGCACGCCGTACCGGGCCTTGAGCTCCCCGATGGGGCCGTGGGCGACCACTCGGCCGCGGTCGAGGATCGCGACCGAGTCGCACACGCGCTCGACGTCCCCGAGGATGTGCGTCGAGAAGAACACCGTCGTACGCCCGCGCAGCGACGCGATCATGTCGAGCAGCTCCTTGCGCCCCATCGGGTCCAGGGCGCTCGTCGGCTCGTCGAGCAGCAGCAGGCGCGGCGCGTTGACCAGGGCCTGCGCCACCCCGAGGCGCTGCTTCATCCCGCGCGAGTACCCGCCGATCGCGGTCCTCACCCCCGCGAGACCGGCCAGGTCGAGCAGCATCGCGACGCGCTCGTCGAGGACGGCGCCGCCGATCCCGAACAGGCCGCCGGCGAACCGGAGGAAGTCGTCGGCCGTCATCCAGTCGTAGAAGCCCGGGACGTCGGGCAGGAACCCGAGGTCGGCGCGGACCGCGTTGCCGGCCGTCGCGACGTCGTGACCGAGGACGTGCACGGACCCGCTCGTCGGGCGCGCCAGGCCGGTGATCAGACGCAGCATGGTCGTCTTGCCGGCACCGTTGGGGCCGAGGAAGCCGAAGATCGAGCCCTCGTCGACGGTCAGGTCGACCGCGTCGAGCGCGCGCTTCTGGCCGTACGCCTTGGTGAGGGCGGTGGTCCTGATCGCGGCGGTGATGGTCATCGGAGCCCGTCTACGTCGCCAGGAGCCGTGAGCCCCGGACCGGCATCCGTGCCCCCCGCGCCGGGGCTCTCGACACCGGAGCCGCCGTCGCGACCGCCGTAGAGGGCGTCGGCGATGGTCTCGGTCCGGGACGCCGAGGCGGGCGACGGCGGCGGGACCTCAGGTGCCGGCGCCGGCTTGCGGCCGGCGACCAGGTAGAGGATCGCCCCGAGGAGGTTGACGAGCAGGATGATCGCGACCCAGATCCACTTGTTGCCGATCGCGACCCGCTCGACGGGCCGACGGACGAGGTCGACCAGGGCGACGACGTCCAGGGTCAGCTGGATGAGTCCGGCGACGCCGAGGACGACGAGGACCCCGACAGGGAGGTCCGACAGCTGCGTGCTCATCGGGCACGTCCTTTCGACGACGTCGTGGCAAGGTCGCGCCGACGCTCCGCGGCGCTGCCGAGACGGGAGGTGGCCACCAGGAGGAGGAACGGCAGGATCACCAGGCCACCGATGCCGATCCACGTCGCCCACATCCCCGTACCTCCGTGTGTGGAGACGACGGTCTGGGCGAGGAACCCGAGCGACATCACGGTGAAGCCGAGGCTCACGGCCGACGCGGCCACCCGGTTGAACGCCCGACGGCGCCGCGCGTGCACCCAGGTCGCGGCGAGCAGGGGCACCACCGCGAGCAGCGCCAGCCCGAGGACCGCGGCACCGCGGCTGCTGTACCCGTCCACGTGACCCGCAGCGTTCCAGTGCACCGGGACGGTCGCCGGCAACCGCGACCACGACGTGGCGGCCAGGACGCCGAACGCGACGACGACGGCGACCGGGGCGGCGAGGGTCGCGGTCACGACGCCCTCGGGCACGGCGGCGAACGCGTCGTCCTCGTCGTCGGGCCGGACCAGGTGGGCCTTCACCGCGACGGCGCCGAAGTTGATCGTCCACCCCATGCCGAAGGCCTTGGGAACGAGGATCCGCGGGTCGGTGGGGTTCCACACGCGCAGGGCCACCCGGTCGGCCGTCGGCGGTCGGACGTCGTAGGGCATACCGAGGACCCGGCCGGTCGTCGAAAGATGTGCCGAGGCCGGATCCTCGGCTTCGGCCGCCGCGAACGCACGGGCGAGGGCCTCGGGGGCGCCAAGCTCGGCGAGCACCGCCGTCGCGTCCGCGGCCGTTCCGTGGGTCGACCTCAGCCGGTCCTCGATGTGCGCGCGCAGCTCGCGGAGCTCCTCCGCCCCGATCTCGGTTCCTGCGGCTTCCGCCGCCGTCGAGAGCTGCGCGAAATACGCGTCGACCGCGGCGTCGGCGTCGCGGGGCCGCCCGTCACCGCGTGCGGGGTCGTTCATGTCGCGTCCACTCCCAGCAGGTCGTCCATCTCGGTCTTCATCCCGTTCCAGGCCTTCGCCAGCCCGGCGAACGCTCCCTCGCCATCGGGCGAGAGGCGGTAGTACTTCCGCGGCGGCCCGACGGGCGACTCGCGCCACACCGACGTGATGAGCCCCGACTTCTTGAGCCGGGACAGCAGCGGGTACGCCGTCCCGGCACTGATCGCGAGCCCCGGGTAGGCGGCGAGCCGGTCGACGATCTCGCCCCCGTACGCCTCGTCGCGATGCAGCAGCGCGAGGATCGCCAGCTCGACGACGCCCTTGCGGAACTGCGACGGGATCGTGTCGCTTCCGTCTGCCATGGGCGTTGCCTCCTCCGGCTATCTGGTCGTACCCGGTTCCATGTGGTGCCGGGTACACGGTAATGCCTGGTAGCGACGGCGCACAAGGGCCGGGTCGCCGGGCGAACCGGACGACGACCACCCTGGACCCGGATCGACGGTCGTCGACCGTCCTATGCTGAGCCGGGGACGCACCCGGAGGAGGACCCATGACGGGATTGGCGCTCGTGGTGACCCATCACCTTCGCCCCGGGCACGAGGACGCCTTCGACGACCTGGCCGCACGCACCCTCGAGAGCATCACCACGCTGGAGCCGGGCACGCTCGTCTACGCCGTGCACACCGTCCCGGGGAAGCCGCTCGAGCGCGTCTTCTACGAGCTCTACGTCGACCGCGCCGCGTTCGAGGCCCACGAGGCCTACCCGCACCTCCGCGCGTTCCTCGCTGAGCGCCTCGCCCACATCGAGTCCGTCGACGTCACGTTCCTCGACCTGCAGTCCCTCAAGGGGCCGGGTTCGTTCGGCGCGTAGCCGCGCGGATCGACCGGGGGTCCACGGGGCCCGCTGCTCCGTTGCCGACGCGCCGATTGTCGGCGTGCCGGCGGAGCGGCGGAGCGGCGGAGCGGCGGAGCGGCGGAGCGGCGGAGCGGCGGAGCGGCGGAGCGAGCGTCATCCCGATCAGCGCGCTCGCTCCGGCGCGTCCGGCAGCGCGTCGTCGATGACCTCGAGAGCCTCGGGTGGGCCAGGCCGCCCGAAGTGCCAGCCCTGCCCGTAGTCCACCTGCAGCGCGCGGAGCACCTCGGCGTCTTCCTCGGTCTCGACACCCTCGGCGACGACGAGCCGACCGTTCCCATGGGCGAACCCCACGAGCGCGGCGACGAGGGTCGGCAGCACGCGGTCGGTGCTGATCCCGTCGACGATGCTCCGGTCGAGCTTGAGCACGTCCGGCGAGCAGAGCACGATGTGCCGAAGCGACGAGAACCCCGCGCCGACGTCGTCGATCGCCAATCGCATGCCGGCCGCGCGCGGTCCGGCCAGCACGGCGCCCATCGCGTCGTAGTCCTCCACCGGGTCGTGCTCGGACAGCTCGAGGAGCACGCGATCGGCTGGCAGCGTGCGGAGCAGTGCCGCGCACTCCGACGTCATGAGCGTCTGCGGCGAGACGTTCATCGCGACGTAACCGGTGACGGCGGCGACGTGGTCGAGGGCACGCTCGAGGGCGAGCAGCTCGAGCCGGTGACCGAGCCCGACGCTGTGCGCCTCCGCGAACACGACGTCCGGCGCCTTGCCCCACTCAGCCGGGAACCGACTCAGCGCCTCGGCGCCCACGCGTCGCCCGGTCGCCAGATGGACGATCGGCTGAAGCACCACGGTCGGCCCGCCGGCCTCGATCAGGGGAACCAGCCGACCCTCGATCTCCTGGCGGCGCGCCTGCGCCAGGATCCCCGGCTCGATGATCACCGCGGCCGCCGAGGCAAGAACCTCCATGAGCACCTTGTCGCGCTTCGAGAGGCCCTTGTCCGTGGTCAACCCGGTCGCACAGAAGGTCCCGTACATCGAGCCGTCGCTGAGCGTGACGGGCACCGACACGTAGCTGCGCAGTCGCGGGAACCTCGCCGCCGGAAGGGCCATCGCCACGGGGAACTCGCGTACGTCGGGGATCACCGACGGGAGCCTTCCGTCGAGGATCGCCTGGCAGAACGTCGTCTCCTGACGGAGCTTCGCCCCTTCGCGGAACACGAACGGGATGTCCGAGTCGACCACCTCGAGGTGCTGGGTCGTCCCGTCCATGCGCGTCAGGAACGACACGCTCAGCCCGAGGGCATCCTTGGCGGCGCGGAGCAGCTCGGCAACTTGCTGTTCCGCGGCCGTGCGGGTCGTTGCCATCGCGTGCTGCTCCTGTCCGGGCGGGTGACCCGGTGGTCCATCGGCGTCGGGGACGCGCGACTGAAGCAGTCCCACGGTCGAAGCAGGCGCAGGATCGAGGCAGCGGAGCTCAGGGACACGCCTCGCCGGCCGCGACGGACGTGAGGATGACGACGGTCCGCGCCTCTACCACCTCTCCCGGCAGTGGGCTCTGCGTGCACACCTGCCAGGTCGAGTCGACGATCACGACGCGCCCGCGGCCGCTCGCGTCCTGCGGGTCGAGGGAGTACGAGCCGAGGGACTGGAGAGTGTCGCGCGCCGCAGCGAGCGGGTCCCCGACCAGATCGGGAACGATGAACACCTGGGTGACGGCGGGCGGCGACGGCGCCGTGGTCGGTGTCGCGGCGGACGCTGCCGGTGCGGGCCGGCTCGCCACCCCGCCCGCACCGGGCGCCGGAGAGGACGTCCCTGTCCGGGCGGCGCAACCGGCGAGAGCGACGACGCACACGCACACGACGGGTGCGAGACGTGCGGCGCGGCGGCGGTCCATCGGTCCGGATGCCCTTCGGGCGGGTATGGGGTGGTCCGTCGGAGTTCATCGACACGTCAGGGCTGCGGCTTGACCGTGGGGCGCGTCACGATCGGGTGATCGCCGGACGCCGGCACCACCTCGGCGGCGAGCTCCGGAGGCTCGCCGTTGGTCGCGAAACGAGTTCGCGCGCCCTGAGCCGCGCCCCTGAGGCCGACGCCCGCGCGCTCGATCCGGGGACGCGGGACGGCGACCCCACGCGCGCCGCGGCCCCTGCCACCGGTGACGGTGGCAGGGGCCGGTCACATCCGGCTCAGTGACGGACGAAGATCGCCCGCCGAACACGAGGCTGAACCAGCGCACCCACACCGAGGAGCACGAGCGCGATGACCGCCAACGGCAGCGGAGAGGCTCCCGTCGACGCCAGAACCGACGCATTGGGCGCCGCAGCCAGCACCTCGCTGAAGGACGTCGGCGTTCCCGTCGAGTTCGGCGGAGCGGCCAGCACGTCACTCACGGTGCAGACCGCACCCGTGAGCTTCGCGGCCACGGTGAACGTCACCTGATAGGTGCTGCCGCTCTTGTCGAAGGTGTATCCGGCGGCCGGTGTCGCCGTGGCGGTCCACTCACCCGGGCCGAACGACGTCGTGTCCCACGTGAACCCGGTGCCGTTGACCAAGGTCGCCGATCCGTCCGCCGTGCAGGTCGGAGGAACGACGGTCGCTCCGGCGGGGATCGGGAGCGTGCCGGGAGGGCAGACGGTCTGCTCGCTCGACGACAGGCTGCGCGTCTGCGTCTCGGTCACCGTGGTGGCCTTTGCCGTGTCCAGCACCCACTGGCCGTTCCCCCAGATGTAGGGGGTCGTCGTGACGGCGCGGGTCTGCTCGACGGTCGTCGCATCGCACCCCCACGTTCCGTCGACCCACGCGGTCGACACCACCTTGGCGGCAGGTTGTGAGACGGAGCAGTCCGCCGCGGGCTTGACGGTCACCGCGATGGTCGCTGCGCCGCCCTGGAGAGTCCAGCCCGTGCCGGTCACCGAGAGGCTCTTTCCGCTCGCGGGCGTCGCGGTGACGGTGTAGGTGCCGGCCGCGAGGCCCGTGGTCGTGCCGCCCGAGATCGTGTAGGTCACGCCCGAGGTCGTCGGCAGCACGATCGACCCACCGTTGATGTCAGCCACGCCACCGTCGCGCACCTGGCACGTCGCGGGCGCGACGGTCGGGACACCCGGTGTCACGGTGGTGTTGACCGGCGGAGGTGTGCAGGCACCGACCTTCATGAACTTCCAGGCCGTGCCGCCCCACAGCGACTCGGTCGGGTTGCTGGGGCCGTAGAGGTGCCCGCCCTTGAGCAGAGCGGCCGTCGTCGCGTTGTCGTTGTAGCCGTCGATCTGGAAGCAGCCGTAGGACTGAGTCTTGGCCCACGCGTCCAGCGCATCGAGGTTCTTGGTCGACACCTTGATGCTCGTGGCCAGCGTCTGGCCGCCAGGTGTCCACACTGCCGTCGAGCCGTCCTTCCACCCCGGCATGTACCACGCCACGACCACATAGCCGGAGGGCGTGGTCACGGGCGGCGGGCTGGCGTCGTCACCCCTCGTGTTCTGGCCACCGGACTGCGACCAGTCGCTCCAGTGGTTGGGCCAGCTGGTCGTGTTCGCCGATGCCGTCGACGTGGCCATCGTGGCCATGCCGATCGACAGGAGCACCACGCTGACGAGCGAGGCGATGGGCTTCCTGAGCTTCAAGATCGATCCTTCTCTGTTAGCGACGGTCACTGCGCTCGCGTGGGGTGCACACCTGATCTGCCATCTCCACATCGCGCCGTGCAGTGCGCGCGACCGCTCCCCCTGCGAGGTACCGCGACTGCGGTGCGCCAAGAGGGTAAATCCGGACAAACCACCACACAAGGTCGACACGTCGCATCGGGCACAATTCACCCGCGCCACATGCTGGGGTCTGGTCGCCACCACGCCCCGCGAGCGCCACGGACCCGGAATCCGTGTGGCGCCGGCGGTTGGCGCGAGGACCCCCCGCGCGAGGTCGCTCCGTCGCGACAGCTGCCCACGTGCCTCGCGTCGGCAAGCGCGTACATCCGCGCGCGTCTAGTCTCGAACCGAGGTGAGCGACGATGCATGCTTCAGCTGGCGACGAGATCATCATCCACGGACGAGTCACCGGGAACCCCGACCGCCGGGGCGAGGTGCTCGAGGCGCGGGGCCCGGAAGGGACCCCGCCCTACCTGGTGAAGTTCGACGACGGTCACGAGGCCCTCGTCTTTCCCGGCCCGGATGTCCAGGTGGTGACGCTGAGCCGCTGACGGCTGCCCCGTGCTCCCGTCGGATCCCCCCGGCTCGCGACAGGGAGTTCGATGACGCACGACCCTCCCGAGGGCGACGAGCCCGGCGGCGCGTCGGGGACCAGCCCGCGCGCGGCACAGGTGCGCGCGGCCCGGGTGCACCCGGCTCGGAGCCGACGCGCGGCACTCATCGTCGTCGGGGCCCTGGCCGTCGTCGCCGTCGCGCTCGTCGGCGTGCAGGTCTCGAGCCGCGGTCCGGCCTCGCTCGCCGCGACCGCGACGTCGTCGGACCCCGTGACCCCCGCGCGGACGACGGCGGCGGCCGGGGCGCCGAGCCCGCCGCCTCCTGGGTCCGCCCTCGCCGCGTGGCCGCGCTGGTCGACCGTCCCGGCCGGGGTCGT
>JAJYCD010000142.1 GCA_021778635.1 Actinomycetes bacterium | reverse complement strand
GCATGTGATCCCTCTCGCGTCGGGCCGGGCATCTCCCGGCTCGACCCACCCTCGCGGGTGCGGGCGACAGCACCCTGTCGGTGTTTCCGCGATCGTGATCAGGACGCGTGATCAGGGCGCGTGATCAGGTCAGGCCAAGCGGGAAGGTTGCGCACGCGGGTCGCGCACGCGGGTCGCGCGGGCAGGTCGCGCGGGAGCCGAGGGGATCGGGGTGCAGGCTGGTGCGGATCGCCCCGACTCACGCTCGCGGATCGGCGTGCTCGCTGCTGAGCGGTGCGGAGTCGGGATCATCGCCCTCCGGCGGACGGCCCGGGAGCGTGAGTGTGAGGAGCGCGCCGCCGCCCGGGGCGGTCGACGCGGAGACCGCGCCGCCGTGCCGGGCGACCGTGTCGGCGACGATCGCCAGCCCGAGGCCGCTCCCGGGCATCCCGCGCGCGCGTTCCGAGCGCCAGAACCGGTCGAAGACGTGCTCCCGGTCCTGCTCGGCGATGCCGGGGCCGGCGTCCGCGACGGTCAGCGTCCCGTCGGCGAGCCGCAGGTGCACGGCCGAGCCGGCGGGGGAGAACTTCACGGCGTTGTCGAGCAGGTTGAGGACCGCTCGCTCGAGGGCCGTCGCGTCGCCGTCGAGCTCCCAGGGGTCGAGGTCGACGATCAGCTCGTGGTCGCCGCGCCGGGAGGCGCGCTCGACGGCGCGCCGGACGACGTCGTCGAGCCGCACGGTCTCCTGAGCCCGTTGCGGCTCGTCGTGCGAGAGCACGGTGAGCTCCGTGACCAGGTCGCCGAGCTCGACGAGCTGCGCGGTGACGCTCTGCAGCAACGCCCGGCGGTCCTCGGGCGGCAACGGGCGACCGGCCGCCTCGCTGCGCGTGAGCAGCTCGATGTTGGTCCGCAGGCTGGTCAGCGGGGTGCGGAGCTCGTGGCCGGCGTCGGCGACGAGCTGCTGCTGACGGGCTCGCGCCACGGCCAGGGCCGTGGTCATCGCGTTGAAGGCCGTCGCGAGCCGGGCGACCTCGTCGTCCCCGCGCACGGGGATCGGGATGCTGAGGTCCTGGGTGTCGGCGATCGTCTCGGCCGTACGCGTGAGGTCGTCGATTGGGCGCAGACCGGTCCGTGCGACGAGCAGCCCGACGACGGTGGCGAGCAGCGCACCGGCGCCGGTCGCGAGGACGAGCACCAGCGCGAGCTGACGGAGGGTTGCGTCGACATCCGTGAGGTCCCGGGCGACGAGCAGCGCGTAGCCGGAGCTCAGGGCCGTGGTCCGGACACGCACGTGGGTGCCACCCTGCGTGACGTCGTCGCGCGGGGCGGTCGCCGCGCCGCCGTTCGCGACGGCGACGTCGGCCGCGGTGGGGGTGACCTCGTCGGCCGGGTTCCGGGTGCACGTCGTCCCGTCGGCGCGGACCACCTGCACCGTGCCGATGACCATCTGGAACCGGGTCGCGACGTCGGCGGTGCCGGAGCACAGGGCCTCGGGGTCGAGCCGGCCCCCGACGCGCCCGTCGGTCGTCGACCCCTGGGGGAACGTGCCGGAGACCGTCAACGGGTTGGTCAGCAGTGCCCGGTCGACCTGGCTGCGCAACGCCTCGGACATCGTGAAGTAGGCGAGGCCGCTCGCGCTCGCGATCGCCACCACGACGGCGAGGGCGCTGAGCAGGGCGAGGCGTCGGCGCAGGCTCGGGCGGGCGAGCCACGCGAGCGACCGGCGCGCTCTGCTCGGGCGTCGGCTCGATGGCCGATCCGGGATCCGGCCCGAAGGTCGACCCGGAACTCGGCCCGAAGGTCGACCCGGAACTCGGCTCGGAGTCCGGTCCGGGGCCTGGCCGGGTTGCCCGGTCATGCGCCGCGCGGAGCGGTCGCGGGCTCGCGCAGCACGTAGCCGACGCCGCGGACGTTGTGCAGCAGCCGCCCACCGCCGGCCGCCTCGAGCTTGTGGCGCAGGTACCCGACGTAGACCTCGAGCGTGTTCGATCCGTTGTCGTAGTCGTAGCCCCACACGTCGCGCAGGAGCTGCGTCCGGGAGAGCACCTGGCGCGGGTGCAGCAGGAGCAGCTCGAGCAGGGAGTGCTCGGTGCGCGTCAGGCCGATCGGGACGCCGGCGCGGGTCACCTCACGCGTCTCGGTGTCCATGACGACGTCGGCGAACCGCAGCACGTGGGCCGTCGCCGCCCGGGTGCCGCTCCGTCGGAGCAACGCGCGGAGCCGGGCGAGCAGCTCCTCGAGGGCGAACGGCTTGGGCAGGTAGTCGTCAGCGCCGACGTCCAGGCCGGTCACTCGGTCGCGGGTCCCGTCGCGGGCCGTCAGCATGAGGACCGGGACGTCGTGGCCGCCGGCGCGCAGGCGGCGGCACAGCTCGAGGCCGTCCATGCGCGGCATCTGCAGGTCCAGGACCACGACGTCGGGCGGCTGCGCCTCGATCGAGGCGAGGGCGTCGACCCCGTCGACCGCGGTGCGGACGTCGTAGCCCTCGAACGTCAGGCTGCGGCGCAGGCTGTCGCGCACCGCGTCGTCGTCGTCGACCACCAGTACCTGCACGTCGCCCATTCTGGCCTCCCCGACCCATGCTCGGTGGTCCGGGTAAGGAACCGGTAAGACGCGCGCGTCGCCGCAGAACTCTCACCCAACCCTTAGTCGGCGGGTCGTCGTGCTCTTAGTCGTGGTCGGGAACGTCGCCCCCATGACCAGACGACCTCGGGCATGGGCCCTCCTCGCAGTCGCGGCAGGGCTGACCCTGACCGCATGCAGCACCTCGACCGACCGAGCCCAGGTGGCCTCCCTGCAGGACGCGGGCGGCGCGACGGCAGGCGCCGCCGGCACCTCGGCGAGCGCACCCGCCAGCACGGAGGCGGAGCTCCTCGCCTACGTCCAGTGCCTCCGTGACCAGGGGGTCGACATCGCCGACCCGACGGTTGACGCCGACGGCAACCTCACCCTCGGCGGTGGGGGCCCGGGCAGCGGCAGCGGCACCGGGACGCCGATGATCGATCACGACGCCCTGCTCGCCGCCCAGGACGTGTGCGGCGAGGCACCGGCCGGGGCGTTCGGCTCCGCGATCCGGGACACGACCGAGTTCCAGGACGCCGCGCTGGCGTTCGTGCAGTGCATGCGCGACGAGGGCATCGACGTCCCCGACCCGGACTTCTCGACGACCTCCGGACCCGGCGGTGGCGGCATGCTCGGTGACGTCGACCGCACCGACCCGGCCGTGATCGCCGCTCTCGAGACCTGCCAGAGCGACTTCGCCGCGGCCCGCGACGCGATCGCCGCCGGCACGGGGGCGTAGATGTCACGCGATCAGGGCCGCCGACCACGCCGCCGGGTCGTGGCCACCGCGGTGGCCGTGGCGGCGGTGGCGGCGGTCGCGAGCGGCGCAGCAGCCATGACGGCCGGCCGGTCCGCCGCGCAGGGCGGGACCGCCGCGGCCCCCGCCCTGCCGACGGCGCCCATCGAACGGCGCGACCTCGTGGTCACCGAGACGTTCACCGGTGAGCTCGCCTACGCCGGTCTTCGGACGTTCACGACCGGCCGGGCGGGCACCGTCACCACGGCGGCCCCGGTCGGCACCGTCGTGACCGTCGGCACGGCGCTCTACTCGATCGACCTCGAGCCGACCCTCCTGCTCCTCGGGGCCATCCCCGCGTTCCGGGCGCTCGACGTCGACGTGAGCGACGGCCCGGACGTCCGGCAGCTCGAGCAGGCGCTCGCCGACCTCGGCTACGGGGCGGACCTGACGGTCGACGACCACTTCAGCTCCGTGACCGCGGCCGCGGTGACCCGATGGGAGACGGACCTCGGGCGAGCCTATCCCGACGGGGTCGTCGAGCTCGGGGACCTCGTGTTCTCGGCGGGCGACGTGCGGGTCTCCGAGGTGGTCGCCGCCGTCGGGGCCCGGGTGCCGCAGGGGGGTGGCGTGCTCGCCGCGACCTCGACCGGCACCCTCGTGACCCTGGACCTCGAGGTGGACCGCGCCGACGACGTCGAGACCGGGACGGTGGTCGACCTCACGCTGCCCGGTGGTGCCGCGAGCACCGGGACGATCACGAGCATCGGCACCCAGCCGGAGGTCGCCCCGAACGACCCGACCGCGACCGCGACGGTCCCGGTCGAGATCACGCTCGACGACCCGGCGGCGGCCGGTGGCTTCGACAGCGGGTCGGTGGACGTCGCCCTCGAACGCTCCCGCGAGGACCGCGTGCTCGCGGTGCCCGTCACGGCGCTGCTCGCCCTCACCGAAGGGGGCTACGCCCTCGAGGTGTCCGACGGTGCCGGTGCGACGCACCTGATCGGCGTGAAGATCGGGACCATCGCCGACGGCTACGTGGCCGTCACCGGTACGGGTGTCGCCGCCGGGGTGTTCGTGGTGGTGCCGTCATGAGCGCCGCGCACGCGAGCCTCGCGGCAGCGAGCGGGCGAGACGGGGCGCCGGACGTCGTCCTCGAGCTGCGCGACGTCGTCAAGGAGTACCTGACCGACCCGCCCACGCGTGTGCTGCACGGGATAGACCTGGTCGTCGAGCGCGGCGAGCTCGTGGCGATCGTCGGGCCGTCCGGGTCGGGGAAGTCCACGCTGCTCAACATCATCGGCACGCTGGACCTCCCGACCAGCGGCACGGTGCGGGTGGCCGGTCACGACGTGTCGACCCTCTCCGACGAGGACCTCTCCGCGTTGCGGTCGACGCAGATCGGGTTCGTGTTCCAGCAGTTCTTCCTGCTGTCGGGGATGACGTCGATCGACAACGTCGCCGACGGACTGCTCTACCGCGGGGTGCCGCGACGGCTGCGGCGGGCCCGCGCGGCGGAGGCCCTCGAGCGCGTGGGGTTGACGCACCGCATGCACCACAACCCGGAGAAGCTGTCCGGCGGCGAGCGGCAGCGCGTCGCGATCGCCCGGGCGCTCGTCGGGGAACCGGCGCTCGTCCTCGCCGACGAGCCGACGGGCAACCTCGACTCCGCGTCCAGCGCCTCGATCATGGCGCTGCTCCACGAGCTGCACGCCGGTGGGTCGACGATCCTCGTCATCACGCACGACCACGAGATCGCGGCGAGCCTGCCGCGCCGGGTTGCGGTGCGCGACGGACGGATCGAGCACGACTCGGCGCTCGCGCTGGAGACGGTCCGATGACCGGGCCGACGCCCGCACCACCGGACACCGCCTTGCGCCGGAGCAGGCTGCACGCCGCGGACGTGCTGCGCGTCGGCTCGGTCGGCCTGCTGAGCCGACGGCTCCGTGCGGCGCTGTCGGCGCTCGGGATCGCGATCGGCATCGCCGCGATGGTCGGGGTCCTCGGGATCTCGCAGTCGTCGAGCGCCGCGCTGCTGTCCTCGCTCGACCGGCTCGGCACCAACCTCCTCACGGTCCAGGCCGGCACCGGCATCGGCGCCGGTGACGCGACCCTCCCGACCACGAGCGAGCTCATGCTGCGGCGGATCGGCCCGGTGCAGACCGTCAGCTCGGTGACGTCCGTGGACGCGACCGTGCGCCGGACGGACCTGGTCCCGGAGACCCGGACGCAGGGCCTGACCGTCAAGGCCGCCGACCTCGACCTCGTCGAGTCCCTCGCCGGGTCGGTGGCGAACGGGCGGTGGCTCGACGCCGCGAGTGCCCAGCTCCCGACGGTCGTGCTGGGATCCGTCGCGGCCGAGCGCCTCGGTATCGAGGACATCGCGACCGCCCCGATGG
>JAJYCD010000051.1 GCA_021778635.1 Actinomycetes bacterium | reverse complement strand
GATGCCGACCACGACGAGCGCGATCGTGAGCCCGTAGCCCCAGAGCGAGGTCGCGGTCGACAGCTCGCCCAGGAACTCGGCGCGGATCCCGTCCACGACGTGCTTGAGCGGGTTCAGGTCGCTCAGATCCTTCAGCCAGGCCGGTGAGACGATCGGCAGCAGGATCCCGGACAGGAGCAGCAACGGCAGGGCGATCCCATTCAGCAGCGGGGCGAGGGCGTCCTCGCTCTTGACCGTCAGCGCCACGGCATAGGACGCCGAGGCGAACGCCGCTCCCAGCATGGCGGCCGTGAGCACCCCGAGGACGATCCCGACGAACGGGGCACGGAGCCCGAAGGCGTAGCCGACGACGCACAGAACGGTGCCCTGGACCGCGATCACGACCACGTCGCGCAGCACGCGCCCCAGCACGAGGGCGGACCGGGGCGCGGGGGTCACCCGCTCGGACTCGATCACGCCGTCGCGCCACTCGGCGATGAGTCCGAAGCCGACGAACATCGCTCCGAACATCCCGAGCTGGACGAGGAGACCAGGAACGAAGAACTGGTAGGCGTTGCCCACGCCGAGCTGGACCTTGAGCGGTTCGAGCAGCGGTCCGAACAGGGCCAGGTAGAGCACCGGCTGGGCCAGACCCATGACGGTCCACACCGGGTTGCGCAACGAGAGCCGCATGGCGCGGCGGAAGACGACGAGCGTGTCGTGCACGAAGGTGCTGCGCGGGCGCGCAGCGGTGTCGGTGGCGATCATGCCGGGGCTCCGGTCGGGGTGGATGCGGTCTCGCCGTCGCGCAGCGAGCGGCCGGTCAGGGTGAGGAAGACGTCGTCGAGGGTCGGGCGACGGAGCTCGACCGCGTCGAGCGCGATCGAGTCGGCGTCCAGCGAGCGCAGCAGTCCGGCGAGCAGCGTCGCGCCGGCCGGCACCCGGACGACGACCGTCCGGTCCTCGGTGCCGGCGAGCGTCGCGCCGGGCAGCGCCGCGGCGACGGCCTCGGCGCGGGCCAGGTCGGCCTGCTGCGAGACGGTGAGCACGATCGCATCTCCCGACACGCGCCGTTTGAGCTCGTCCGGGCTGCCCTCGGCGACGATCGTGCCGTGGTCGATCACGAGGATGCGGTCGCAGAGCGCATCCGCCTCGTCGAGATAGTGCGTGGTCAGGAACACCGTGCTGCCGCGGTCGTCCCGGAGCGCGCGCACGTGCTCCCAGAGGTTCGCCCGCGCCTGAGGATCGAGCCCGGTGGTCGGCTCGTCGAGGAACACGAGGCGGGGGACGTGCACGAGTCCCATCGCGATGTCGAGCCGCCTCCGCTGGCCGCCGGACAGCGACGAGCACGTGCGGTCCCAGAGTCCGTCGAGATCGAGCTGCGCGAACAGCTCCTTGCCGCGAGCGGTGGCGACGGCACGGTCCTCTCCGTAGAGCAGGGCGTGGTCGACGACCTCCTCGCCTGCCCGGGCGTTCCCTGAGGTCGAGCCGGACTGAGCGACGTAGCCGATCCGACGGCGCACGCCGGCCGGGTCGCGGCGGAGGTCGAGGCCCGCGACCGTGGCTTCGCCCCGGGTGGGTTCCAGGAGAGTCGTCAGCATCCGCAGCGTGGTGGTCTTGCCTGCGCCGTTCGGGCCGAGGAACCCGACGATCTCACCGCGCTGGACGTCGAGGTCGACACCGCGAACGGCGTCGACGTCACCTCGTCTGGTTCGGAAGGTGCGGGCCAGGCCGCGTGCGTGGATCATCCGGGGCTCCTCTCGTGAGGGCCTCAGTATTCACGGTGGACTATTACTCGTCAAGGTTGACTATTACGCGTCTTATCGGTCGTGGTCCTCGTGGCCGCGACACGGACGGCGCCGCCGGCTCCGGCCGCGATCGCCTCGGCGACCTGCTCCTCCGACGGGACCCAGTCGGGCTCTTCGCCGAGGAACGCATACGCGCCGGCACGGATCCGGACGAGGTAGTCCTCGCACCACGCCAGCTCGCCGCCGGCGCGCGCCGCGATCAGCCGCAACGTCTCCGACGACGACGGTGGGGAGTCCTCCCGTGCGAGGTAGGCGGCCAGTGCCGCGGGCGCGCGCTCGACCTCGTCGCGCAGGTCGCGAGCGTGCTGGCCGACAAGGGCGAGGACGTCGTCCCGTGGCAGCGACGGGGCGAAGTTCACCGCGACGAGGAAGGCGATCGGGTCGTCCGGATCGGACAGCGAGTCGCGGAGCAGGACGCGGTACATCGCCTCGCCCTCGTCGGTCAACCGGTACGAGGTGCGCGGTGGCCGTGCACCGTCGGCGTCCGTGCGGACCTCGTCGAGCAGACCTTGATCGGCGAGCGCGCGGAGCGCGTGGTAGATCGACCCCGGGTGGACGGACGCCCACTCGTCGACCCGCCACGACAGCAGCTCGCGTCGGATGAAGTAGCCGTGAACGGGCTGGAAGAGCCGCACGCACCCGAGGATCAGCAGACGGGTCGAGGAGCCTGCGCGGTGACCGGGGGCCATGACGCGAGTCTGTCACGGGAGCTCGGGGTGACACGGCCGGTGCAGCGTGCGCGTCGGTGCGGCGGGCGGGCACACTGGCGGGGTGAGTCAGCGCACCGTCACCCTGCTCGGGTCCACGGGGTCGATCGGGACCCAGGCCGTCGATGTGGTCACCCGTCATCCGGGGAGGTTCCGTGTCGTGGGCCTCAGCGCGGCGGGGGGAGACACCGCCGCGCTTGCGAGGCAGGCCGTGTCGCTCGGGGTCGAGACGGTTGCGGTCGCCGACCACGCGGCCGAGGCGCCGCTGCGAGCCCACCTCGCCGATCTCGGGGGTGTCGGCGTCGAGGTCCTCTCCGGACCCGGGGCGGCCGCGGAGCTGGCCGGCCGGCACGTGGACGTCGTGCTGAACGGCATCACGGGGTCGGTCGGGCTCGGCCCGACGCTCGCGGCGCTCCGCGCAGGGTCGACCCTGGCGCTGGCGAACAAGGAGTCGCTCGTCGTCGGCGGCGCCCTCGTGCACGCGGCCATGACGCGCGACGACCAGATCGTCCCGGTCGACTCGGAGCACTCGGCGATCGCGCAGGCGCTGCGCTCCGGCCGGCACGAGTCGCGCCGGGGCGTGACCGGGCGCACCGAGGTCCGGCGGTTGATCCTCACGGCGTCCGGCGGCCCGTTCCGTGGCCGTACGCGGGACGAGCTCAAGACGGCCAGCCCGCAGGAGGCGCTCGCGCACCCGACCTGGTCGATGGGACCCGTCGTCACGGTCAACTCGGCCACCCTCATGAACAAGGGGCTCGAGCTGATCGAGGCGCACCTGCTCTTCGGGGTCCCGGCGACGGACATCCAGGTCGTCGTCCACCCGCAGTCGGTGGTGCACTCGATGGTGGAGTTCGTCGACGGTTCGACGATCGCGCAGGCGTCCCCGCCGGACATGCGGCTGCCGATCGCTCTCGGGCTCTCGTGGCCCGACCGGTTGGACCCCGTCGCCGCGCCGTGCGACTGGTCGACGGCGACGAGCTGGACGTTCGAGCCGTTGGACGAGGTCGCCTTCCCCGCGGTCGGCCTCGCTCGCGCGGCCCTCGCAGCGTCCGGGACGCACCCCGCCGTCTACAACGCGGCGAACGAGGAGTGCGTCGCCGCCTTCCTCGCCGGGCGCATCGGGTTCCTCGACATCGTCGACACGGTGTCCCGCGTGCTCGAGAGCCACACCGGGTCGGGTGCGACGCTCGACGAGGTGCTCGACGCGGAGGCGTGGGCCCGGACGGCAGCGCGGGAGGTCCTTGCGCGCCGGTGAGCGGGACGCGCGCCGGCTAGCCGCCGGTGAGGCGGCCGAGCCCGCGCGCGAGCAGGCTCCCGCGGCCCGTCACGCGCTCCTCGGTGTCGGCCGCTGTGGCGACCCGGAGTCCGGCGTTGATCCCGGCCCATCGCAGTGGCTCCGGCTCCCAGGCGGGGGAGCGGTGGCCGACCCAAGGCAGGTGCGTCAGCGAGGTGTCCTGCCCGAGCACGAGGTCGGCGAGCGTCCGGCCGGCGAGGTTCGACGTCGCGACGCCGTCCCCGACGTAACCCCCGGCCCACCCGATCCCGGTGTGCGGGTCGAGCCCGACGGACGCGTGCCAGTCCCGCGCGATCCCGAGCGGCCCGCCCCAACGATGGGTGATCTCGGCGTCGGCCACGTCCGGGAAGAGGTCGACCAGCGTGCTGCGCAGGTGGGCGAACACCTGGGCGTCGTGGTCGAAGTCCGGTCGGATCCGGGACCCGCGGTGGTAGGGCGCGCCACGACCGCCGAACGCGAGCCGGTCGTCGGCGGTCCGCTGCCCGTAGACGATCAGGTGACGGTGGTCGGAGAACGTCTCGCCGCGGGACAACCCGATCTGGTCCCACACCTCGACGGGCAGGGGCTCGGTCGCGATCATCAGGGAGTACACCGGCACCACGGCGCTCTCGCTCCCGGGCAGCTGCGACGTCCACGCCTCGGTCGCCCTGATGACGTGCTGCGCCCGCACGGTGCCGTGGTCGGTCACGACCGCGCGGGGCGACAGGCGCAGGGCGCGGGTTCCCTCGGCGATCCGCACGCCGCGGAGCTCGACGACGTCGGCGAGCGACCGCACGAGGCGGCCGGGGTGCAGCCGGGCGCAGTCGGGCGTGAACGACGCCCCGATCGCGCCGGTCGCGCGCACGTGCTCACGCGTCGCCTCGATGCCCAGCAGCGAGACCTCGTCTCCCCAGGTCGCGGCCGCGGCCGCCTCTGCACGCGCCCGCGCGAGCTGGACCTCGGACCGGGCGAGCTGCACCGTCCCGCCGAACGCGAAGTCGCAGGCGATCTCCTCGGCCGCGGTGACACCGCCGACCTCGACGACCGCATCCCGCATGGCGGACCGCATCGCGCGCGCGGCCTGGAGCCCGTGCTCGCGTGCGATCGTGGCGGCGGAGGTCGGCAGCAGCGCGGAGCACCACCCGCCGTTGCGTCCGCTCGCGCCGAACCCGGCGATCTCCTGCTCGACGACGACCACCCGGAGACCGGGATCGAGCTCGCTGAGGTAGTACGCGGTCCACAGCCCGGTGAACCCGGCGCCTACGATCGCGACGTCGGCCTCGGTGTCGCCGTCGAGAGGGTCACGCCGGACGAGGGCGTCTCCGTCGTCCGCGCGCTGGTCGAACCAGAGCGAGAGCGACCGGTACGGCCGCGACCCGCCCGACGTGCGGGTGACGTCGTGGCGACGGGGTGTCACAGACGTGACCACGCCTCGGTGAGCACCGACCGCAGGATCTGCTCGATCTCGTCGAACTCGGCCGGGCCGCACGTCAGCGGCGGTGCGAGCTGGACCACCGGGTCGCCGCGGTCGTCCGCCCGGCAGTACAGGCCGGCGTCGTAGAGCGCCTTGGAGAGGAATCCGCGGAGCAGCCGCTCGCTCTCGTCGTCGTCGAAGGTCTCGCGCGTGGCCTTGTCCTTGACGAGCTCGATGCCGTAGAAGTAGCCGTCGCCCCGCACGTCGCCGACGATCGGGAGGTCGAGCAGCTTCTCGAGGGTCCGACGGAAGACCGGCCCGTTCTCGTGGACGCGGTCGGTGAGCTTCTCGCGCTCGAAGATGTCGAGGTTGGCCATCGCGACCGCGGCGGACACCGGATGCCCACCGAACGTGTAGCCGTGGTAGAAGGTCGTCGACCCGTGCCGGAACGGCTCGAAGAGCCGGTCGGAGGCGATCATCGCGCCGATCGGCGAGTAGCCCGACGTCAGACCCTTCGCGCAGGTGATCATGTCGGGGATGTAGCCGTAGTCGTTGCACGCGAAGATCTCGCCGATCCGGCCGAACGCGCAGATCGTCTCGTCGGAGACGAGCAGCACGTCGTGCTTGTCGCAGATCTCGCGCACGCGCTCGAAGTAGCCGGGAGGCGGTGGGAAGCAACCGCCGGAGTTCTGCACCGGCTCGAGGAACACGGCCGCCACCGTCTCGGCACCCTCGAACTCGATCGCCTCCTCGATCCTGTTCGCGGCCCACAGGCCGAACGCCTTGGGGTCGTCGCGCAGCTCCTCGGGGCCACGGTAGAGGTTCGTGTTGGGGACCTTGTGCGCACCGGGGACGAGGGGTTCGAAGGGGGCCTTCATGCCCGGGATGCCGGTGATGGACAGCGCACCCTGCGGGGTGCCGTGGTAGGCGACGGCCCGCGAGATGACCTTGTACTTGGTCGGCTGACCCATGAGCTTCCAGTACTGCTTGGCGAGCTTCCACGCCGTCTCGACCGCCTCGCCACCACCGGTGGTGAAGAAGACGCGGTTGAGGTCGCCGGGGGCGTGGTGCGCGAGGCGCTCCGCGAGGTCGATCGCCTGCGGGTGCGCGTACGACCACAGCGGGAAGAAGGCCAGCTCGGAGGCCTGCTCGCGAGCTCGCTCGGCGAGCTCGATGCGGCCGTGACCGGCCTGCACGACGAAGAGACCGGACAGGCCGTCGATGTAGCGTCGACCGGCGTCGTCCCAGATGTGATGCCCCTCGCCCCGGACGATCGTCGGGACGTCGCTGTGCTCCCACACGCTCTGGCGCGTGAAGTGGCCCCACAGGTGGTCGCGGGCGGCCTGCGGTCGGGGTGTCCCCATCGGCGTCGTGCCGGCATGCGTGGACGCGTCGGTGCTCATCGGGTCCCCCAGTTGTAGAGCTGCTTGCGGAGCTTGAGGTAGACGAACGTCTCGGTGGCGTGCACGCCAGGGAGCGAACGCACCCGCTCGTCCAGGAACTCGAGGAGGTGCGCGTCGTCCTCGCAGACCACCTCGATCAGCAGGTCGAACCCGCCGGCGCAGATCACGACGTAGTCGACCTCGGCGAGGTCCGCGAGCGAGTCGGCGAGGCTTCGCAGGTCCCCGGCGGCGCGGATGCCGATCATGGCCTGGCGCGAGAAGCCGACCTGCGTGGGGTCGGTGACCGCGACGATCTGCATCACACCCGTGTCGATCAGCCGTTGGACCCGTTGACGGACGGCGGCCTCCGAGAGCCCGACCGCTCGGCCGATCGAGGCGTACGGTCGGCGGCCGTCCTCCTGGAGCTGTTCGACGATCGCCTTCGAGACGTCGTCGAGGACAAGGGGCGTGGTCCCGTTCGGGCGTGGCTTCACCGCTCGATGGTGCCTCGGGACGACGCGAACCGCAAGCGATTCCGTCGAACTGGGGGAGCAGAAGTACGGAATCCACGTAACTTCTTTGTTTCAACCGTTGATTTCGGCGAGATCGGAGTTAACCTGCTGCCAGCGGGGCAAGGGCGCCCTCGCAGGAGCTGCTGCACGACCCGACCCAGGACCCCCGAAGGACCGTCGCGAAGGAGCCAGCCGTGGCTGAGGCCAGCACCACCTTGCTCACGTTCGAGAACGTCATCGGCGGCAGGCGCGTTCCTGCTGCCGACGGCCGGACGTCCGACGTGATCGACCCGACGACCGGTGCGGCCTACGCGACGGCTCCGGTGTCGGGCCCCGCAGACGTCGACGCGGCGATGCGGGCGGCCGCGACGGCGTTCGAGGTGTGGCGGGAGACGACGCCCGGAGAGCGCCAGCGGGCGTTGCTGCGGTTCGCCGACGCGATCGACGCACGCGCCCAGGAGTTCGTCGACGTCGAGTCGAAGGACACCGGCAAGCCGCTCGGACTCACTGCGACCGAGGAGGTCCCGCTCTGCGGCGACCAGCTCCGGTTCTTCGCGGGTGCCGCCCGGATCCTCGAGGGCGCGTCGGCGGGGGAGTACATGCGGGGCTTCACGTCCTACGTCCGGCGCGAGCCGATCGGGGTGTGTGCCCAGGTCACGCCGTGGAACTACCCGCTCATGATGGCGGTCTGGAAGATCGCGCCGGCGCTTGCGGCCGGCAACGCCGTGGTGCTCAAGCCGTCGGACACCACGCCCGCATCGACCCTCCTGCTCGCCGAGGTCGCCGCGGAGTTCTTCCCTGAGGGCACCTTCAACGTCGTGTGCGGGGACCGCGACTCGGGCCGTGCGCTCGTCGACCACCCGGTCCCGGGGATGGTGTCGATCACCGGCTCGGTGCGAGCCGGCATGGAGGTTGCCGGCAGTGCCGCGCGCGACGTCAAGCGCGTGCACCTCGAGCTCGGCGGCAAGGCACCGGTGGTCGTCTTCGCCGATGCCGACCTCGCGGGCGCCGCGCAGGCGATCGCGCTCGGCGGGTACTTCAACGCCGGTCAGGACTGCACGGCTGCGACGCGCGTCCTGGTCCATGCCTCGGTGCACGACGAGTTCGTCGCGGCCCTCGCGGAGCAGGCGCGCGGTCAGCGGACCGGCATGCCCGACGACCCCGACGTCACCTTCGGGCCGCTGAACAACGTGGCTCAGCTCGAGCGCGTGCAGGGATTCCTCGACCGGCTGCCGGACCACGCGCAGATCGTCGCGGGCGGCGGACGGGTCGGCACGGCGGGCTACTTCCACGAGGCGACCGTCGTGGACGGGCTTCGCCAGGACGACGAGGCGGTCCAGACGGAGATCTTCGGACCGGTCATCACGGTCCAGACGTTCCGCGACGAGGCCGAGGCCTTGGCCCTCGCGAACGGTGTCCAGTACGCGCTCGCGAGCTCGGTGTGGACCAGGGACCACGGCACGGCGATGCGCATGTCGAAGGGGCTCGACTTCGGCGTCGTCTGGATCAACACGCACATCCCGTTCGTCTCCGAGATGCCGCACGGCGGGTTCAAGCACTCCGGCTACGGCAAGGACCTGTCCCTGTACGGGTTCGAGGACTACACCCGGATCAAGCACGTGATGAGTTCGCTCGACGCGTGACCGCACGACCTGCGCGGACAGCGAGAACCGTCGCGAATGTTCCGAGCAGGAAACCATTTCGTTGCAGGCAGGTACACAGACGACGGATTCTCTTGTCCGGAGCCGCATCTGCTGCAACGATCCGCAACGAGGCCCGTTCATGGACGAAGTGACCGCCGCACCATCCGTCGACAGGAGCACCCGATGACCCTCCACCGCATGCAGCCGCCCGAGGACCCGATGATCCAGGAGCTCGTCCGGCAGGCCTCTGCCGCACGCGCCCGGGCCGCAGCCGGTACCGTCTCCCGGCGGGCCGTCCTCGGCAGCGCCCTCGGCATCGGTGGTGTCGCCGCCCTGCTCGCGGCATGCGGCACCGGTGGCACGGCGTCGCCGACGGCGTCGGCCGCGGGCGTCAAGGACGTCTCGGGCACCGACAAGACGGTGCACTGGGCGAACTGGACGCTGTACCTGGACTACGACGACAAGACCAAGACGTACCCGACGCTCGACGCGTTCACGAAGCAGACCGGCATCAAGGTCACGTACGCCGAGGACATCGACGACAACAACACCTACTTCGGCAAGATCCAGGCGCAGCTGTCGAACCACCAGGACATCGGTCAGGACATCGTGGTGTTCACGGACTGGATGGCGTCGCGGATGATCCGGCTCGGCTACACCCAGAAGCTCGACCACGCGAACATCCCGAACTGGAAGAACCTCCTGCCCGACCTCCAGAACGTCGACTTCGACAAGGGGCGCAACTACACGCTCACCTGGCAGTCGGGATTCGCCGGGATCGCCTGGACCAAGGACAAGGTCCCCGGCGGGATCCGGACCGTCTCCGACCTCTGGAAGCCGGAGTTCAAGGGCCGCATCGAGGTTCTCTCGGAGATGCGCGACACGATGGGGCTGATCATGCTCGACCAGGGCGTGGACATCACTGGCAAGTGGGGCGACAACGAGTTCAACGCGGCGCTCGACGTCCTCAAGGCGCAGATCAGCTCCGGCCAGATCCGCCAGGTCAAGGGCAACTCGTACAAGGAGGACCTGATCTCGGGCGATGCCGTGGCCGTGATCGGCTGGTCGGGCGACATCACGCAGATCAACTTCGAGCAGGGTGACAAGTGGCAGTTCGCGCTGCCCGAGGCCGGCGGCACGCTCTGGAGCGACAACCTCATGGTGCCGATCGCGGCGACGCACAAGACGAACGCCGAGAAGCTCATGAACTACTACTACGAGCCCGAGGTCGCCGCGACGGTCGCGGCCTACGTGAACTACATCTGCCCGGTCGTGGGGGCGAAGGATGCGATGACGTCGATCGACCCCACCCTCGTGGACAACGAGCTGATCTTCCCCAGCGCGAGCACGCTGGCGAAGGCGCACGTGTTCCGCACGCTGTCGTCGGACGAGGAGACGCGCTACAACAAGGCGTTCCTCGCCACGATCGGGGCCTGATGGGAGTCACCACCAACGGGTCCGAGACCGGGGCGGACCTCGAGCTCATCCGGGTCACCAAGGACTTCGGCACCTTCACCGCGGTCGACGACCTCACGCTCACGATCCCGTCCGGGTCGTTCTTCGCGCTGCTCGGACCGTCGGGCTGCGGGAAGACGACCACGTTGCGCATGGTCGCCGGTCTCGAGCGGCCGTCGGCGGGGCAGATCCGGATCGGCGGGAAGGACATCACCGCCACCAAGGCGTACCAGCGGCCGGTCAACACGGTGTTCCAGAGCTACGCCCTGTTCCCGCACCTCACCGTCCTGGAGAACGTCGCGTTCGGGCTGCGCCGATCCGGCGCCAAGGACGCGTTGGCCAAGGCGGGCAACGGTCTCGACCTCGTCGAGCTGCGTCACCTCGCCGACCGCAAGCCGTCGCAGCTCTCCGGCGGTCAGCAGCAGCGGGTGGCACTCGCCCGCGCCCTCGTGAACAACCCGGCGGTGCTGCTGCTCGACGAGCCGCTCGGAGCGTTGGACCTCAAGCTGCGCCGGCAGATGCAGGTCGAGCTCAAGCGGATCCAGACCGAGGTCGGCCTGACCTTCGTGCACGTGACCCACGACCAGGAGGAGGCCATGACGATGGCCGACACGGTCGCGGTCATGAACGCCGGTCGCGTCGAGCAGATGGGGCCGCCGGCCGAGCTCTACGAGCTGCCGCGGACGGCTTTCGTGGCCAACTTCCTCGGCCAGTCGAACCTGCTGGCCGGGACGGTCGTCGAGCAGGGCGAGGTGCTGGGTGTCGACGTCGCCGGGACCCGGATCCAGGTCCCGGCTGCCCGCGCGGTCTCGCACGCCGGCAGCGTGCTGGTCGGGGTCCGGCCCGAGAAGGTGATGATCCTCACGGAACGGGATCCGCTCCCGCCCGGCTGCAACGTCCTCGGTCCGGGCACCGTCGTCGACGTGTCCTTCAGCGGGGTCAGCACCCAGTACCAGGTGATGCTCCCCGGTCTGGGCACCTTCGGGGTGTTCGTGCAGAACCTCGTCGGCGGCGCCACCGTCGCCTGGGGAGACACGGTCCGCCTCGCGTGGCAGGCGGGCTTCACGTTCGGTCTGGACGGCGGCGACGACGTCAGCTCGGGCGCCCTCGAGCTGGACGGGGTCGCATGAGCATCGCTGCGGCCCTCAGCCAGGGCGCGGAGGAGGGGCCCGTCGGAGGCGCGCCCGCCGCCGCTGCCACCAAGCCCGCCCGCAGCGGCGCGTACCTCATGCTGCTGCCGGGTCTCGCGTACCTCGTCGTGTTCTTCGTCCTGCCGGTCTTCTCGCTCCTCGCGACGTCGCTGTACGTGCCGGCCCCCGGCGGCGACATCGGTCAGTTCGTGCCGGCGTTCCACTGGCAGAACTACGTGACGTCGCTGCAGGAGTTCTGGCCGCAGACCGTCCGGTCGTTCGTGTTCGCGCTCATCGCCACGATCGCGGCCCTGGTCATCGGCTACCCGATCGCCTACGTCATCGCGGTGCGGGCGCGCGGGAGGACCTTCCTCCAGGGGATGCTGCTCGTGCTCCTCGTCGCGCCGTTCTTCACGAGCTTCATCCTGCGGACGATCGCGTGGCGGCAGATCCTCGCGGACGACTCGTTCGTCGTGCACGCGATGAAGTGGCTGCACCTGCTGCCGTCCGACGGCCGCCTGACCGCCACGGCGTTCGCGGTGGTCGCGGGCCTGACGTACAACTTCCTGCCGTTCATGGCGCTGCCGATCTACGCGAGCCTGGAGCGGATGGACTCCCGGCTCCTCGAGGCCGGCGGCGACCTGTACGCCAACGGTCCGACGACCTTCTGGCGGGTGACCCTGCCGCTGTCGATGCCCGGTGTGGTGTCCGGAACCCTGCTGACCTTCATCCCGGCCTCGGGCGACTACGTCAACGCCGTGCTGCTCGGGAACCCCACGAGCACCGCGATGGTCGGCCAGATCATCGACTCGCGGTTCTTCGTGGTGAACGACTACCCGACGGCCTCGGTGCTCTCGGTCGTCCTGATGGTCGCGATCCTGATCCTCGTCGGCCTGTACGTCCGGCGCGCCGGGACGGAGGACCTGCTGTGAGCACGGTGAGCACGCGGAACGTCGTGGGCGCGGCGGGTCACGGCGTGGTCCGGCATCGCCGTCGCTGGTCGCTCGGTGAGGTGATCGTCCCGGTGTTCGCGGGCCTCGCGTTCATCTACCTCATGGTGCCGATCGGCTACACCGTCGCGTTCTCGTTCAACAACGCCGGGAAGTCGAACCTGGTCTGGAAGGGCTTCACGCTCGACGCGTGGCAGAACCCGTGCGGCGCGCCACAGGTGTGCGAGGCCTTCGGCAACTCGCTCAAGGTCGGCGTGCTCGCCACCGTCGTCTCGACGATTCTCGGCACGCTGATCGCGCTCGCTCTGGTGCGCTACAAGTTCCGTGGACGGGCGCTCGCGAACCTGCTGATCTTCCTGCCGATGTCCACCCCGGAGGTCGTGCTCGGCGCCGCTCTGCTCGCCCAGTTCCTCGCGCTCCGGGTGCAGCCCGGTTTCGGCACGGTCGTCATCGCGCACATCATGTTCTGCATCTCGTTCGTCGTCGTGACGGTCAAGGCGCGGGTGGCCAGCCTCGACCCGAAGCTCGAGGAGGCCGCGGCCGACCTCTACGCCTCGAACTGGCAAGCGTTCTGGAAGGTGACGTTCCCCCTGCTCATCCCGGGCATCGCGGCAGCCGCGCTGCTCGCGTTCTCGCTGAGCTTCGACGACTTCATCATCACGAACTTCAACTCGGGCAACTTCACCACGTTCCCGAAGTTCGTGTACGTGTCCGCGACACGGGGCATCCCGCCGCAGGCGAACGTCATCGGGTCGTCCATGTTCGCCCTCGCGCTGATTCTCGTCGTCGCGATCCAGGTCATCGCGGCGGCTCGGCGCCGCGCGGCGCGGCACTAGTCGGCACGGCGTCGGTCGGAACGGTCCCGCCGGGTCGACGACCCGGCCGTCATGAAGGAGCTCGGATGCGCATCCTGGTCGTCGGCAGCGGTGGGGTCGGTGACGCGGTCGCGCGCATCGCCGCCCGGCGGGACTTCTTCGAGGTGATGGTCGTCGCCGACATGGACCTCGCGCGTGCCGAGCGCACCGTCGAGGCGGCGCGGGCCGGGCGCGCCCGCGGTGCCGCGCCGGCAGGGGAGCCGGACGTCGACCGGTTCGTCGCGGCGACCGTCGACGCCTCGGACGCGGCGGCGGTCACCGCACTGGCCCGCCGGTACGCCATCACGCACGTGCTCAACGCCGTGGACCCGCGGTTCGTGCTCCCGGTGTTCGAGGGGGCGCTCGCGGCCGGTGCGGACTACCTCGACATGGCGATGTCGCTGTCGCGGCCGGATCCCGAGCAGCCCTACGCGCGGACCGGGGTCAAGCTCGGCGACGAGCAGTTCGGTCAGGCCCAGCAGTGGGAGGACGCCGGACGACTCGCCCTCGTCGGGATGGGGGTCGAGCCGGGGCTGTCCGACGTCTTCGCGCGGTACGCGACCGATCATCTGTTCTCCACCGTCGACGAGCTCGGCACGCGCGACGGTGCCGATCTCGTCGTGCTCGACGACGACGGCAATCCCGTGTTCGCGCCGTCGTTCTCGATCTGGACCACGATCGAGGAGTGCCTGAACCCGCCGGTGATCTGGGAGGCCGACCGCGGCTGGTACACGGTCCCGCCGTTCACCGAGCCCGAGGTGTTCGTGTTCCCCGAGGGGATCGGCCCGGTCGAGTGCGTGCACGTGGAGCACGAGGAGGTGCTCCTCATGCCGCGGTGGCTCGACGCGCGCAAGGTGACGTTCAAGTACGGTCTCGGCGAGGAGTTCATCGGCGTGCTGCGCACCCTGCACACGCTCGGTCTCGACAGGACGTCACCGGTGCGCGTCCGGTCGGCGGATCCCGATCACCCCGGACCGGTGGCGGTCAGCCCGCGGGACGTCGTCGCCGCCGTGCTGCCCGACCCGGCGATGCTCGGGCCGCGGATGAAGGGCAAGACGTGTGCGGGTCTGCTCGTGACGGGTACCGGGCCGGACGGCGCAGCGCGTGAGGTCTACCTGTACCACGTGGTCGACAACGCCTGGTCGATGGCGGAGTACGGCGCCCAGTGCGTCGTCTGGCAGACGGCCGTGAACCCGGTCGTCGCGCTCGAGCTGCTCGCGACCGGGGTGTGGTCCGGGTCCGGGGTGCTCGGCCCCGAGGCGTTCGACGCGGTGCCGTTCCTCGAGCTGCTCCGGGCACCGGAGCCGGCCGGCTTCGGTTCACCGTGGGGTATGGAGGAGCGCGAACCGCGGGGCTGACCGGGACCGGGCCCCCGGTGTCGGCGGTGCCCGGGGTCAGCCCGCCAGGACGTCGGCGGCCTCGGCGAACGCCGCGGTGTGCGCGGCCACGTCGGCATCGGTGGTCGCGGGGCTCATCAGCGCCATGTTGTGGAACGGCGTCAGGAGCACCCTCCGGTTGAGCGCCTGCAGGTGGAGGTACTGCTGGAGCGGGAAGTCGTCTGCTGCGGCTGCCTCGGCACCGTCGCGGGGCTCGTGCGCCGAGAACGCGTACTCGGCGCGCGCACCGAGCCGGGTGACGTGCCACGGCAGGGAGTGCCGGTCGATCACCTGCTGGACGCCGTCGGCCCAGCGATCCGCGCGTGCCGTCATCGCCGGGAACACGTCATCGGTGAGCACCTCGGTGAGCGTCGCGCGCATCGCGGCGAGCGACAGGGCGTTGCCCGCGAGCGTCCCGCCGACCCCGCCGACGTCGATGTCCTCGAGCGCGAGGCTCGCCGCGATCCGGTCGGCGAGCTCGGCGGTCGTCCCGAGGGCCGCCGCCGGCACCCCTCCACCGATGGTCTTGCCGACGACCACGGCGTCGGGGTCCAGTCCCCAGGCCCGGGTGCACCCTCCCGGTCCGGCGCAGAGGGTGTGGGTCTCGTCGACGATCAGCACGGCGCCGACGGCTCGGGTCAGACGGCGGACGGCGTCCAGGTAGCCCGGTTCGGGGAGGACGATGCCGATGTTGGTCATGGCCGGCTCGAGGAGCACGGCGGCGACGTCCCCTGCCGCGAGGGCTGTGGCGAGAGACTCGACGTCGTTGAAGGGGACGACGCGGGTCGTCTCGCTCGGCGGGACGGGCGCACCGATCGTGCCGCGACGAGGGACGACGTGACGCGCGCCGGTCGCGTCCGGCTCGCTGAGGGTCGCGAAGCTCTCGTCGACCGAGCCGTGGTAGCAGTAGTCGACGACCACGACCTTCGGCCGGCCGGTGACCTGGCGCGCGTAGCGGAGCAGGTGGCGGTTCGCGTCGGTGGCCGAGAGCGTGAACTGCCAGCTCGTCACCGACGACGGCGCCGCGCCGAAGCGGCGGGTGAGCTCGGCCGCGACGACCCCGGCGTCCGCGGTGGGAAGCATCGACGTCAGCCCGATCGCGGCCTGCTTCTGGATGGCGGCGACGGTCGGTGCGGGGGAGTGTCCGCACATGGCCCCGGTGTCACCGAGGCAGAGGTCGACGTGCTCGATCCCGTCCGCGCACACGAAGTGCGCGCCGGTGGCCTCGGTGACGTGCAGCGGGAACGGTCCCGGCCACTTCGCCATCCAGAGCATCGGGACACCCCCGGGCATGTGGGCGCGTCCGGCCTCCGCGAGCGCGGCGCACCGGGGGTGGTCGGCCACCAGCCGGTCGGTCTCGGCGCGGTACGCCGCGTCGACGCGGGCGCGGTCGATGCCCGTGCTCACCGGGCGACCGACGTCAGGGCGCTCTCGAGCACGTCGAGGGCGTCGTCGAGGAGCTCGGGCGGGATGACGAGGGGCGGCAGCAGCCGGATGACGTTCCCGTAGGTTCCGCAGGTCAGCACGAGCACACCCTGCGCGGCGCACTCGCGTGCCACCCGCGCGGCCTCGGCAGCGTCCGGTTCGAGGGTCCCGGGTCGCACCAGCTCGATCGCGAGCATCGCCCCCCGACCGCGGACCTCGGCGATCTGCGGTGCGCGTTCGGCGATCGACCGCAGGCGCGGGACCACCTGCGCCTCGATCGCACGCGCGGCGCCGGCGAGGTCGGCGCTCTCGTACGCCTCGAACGTGGCGAGGGCGGCGGCGCAGGCGACGGGGTTGCCGCCGAACGTCCCGCCGAGGCCACCGGTGTGGACGGCGTCCATGAGGTCCGCCCGGCCGGTGACGGCAGCGAGCGGCAGACCGCCGCCGATCCCCTTGGCGAGGGTGATGAGGTCCGGGACCACGCCCTCGTCCTCGCACGCGAACATGGTTCCGGTGCGCGCGAACCCGGTCTGGATCTCGTCGGCCACGAAGACGACGCCGTTCGCGGTGCACCACGCGGAGAGCGCAGGCAGGAAGCCGCGCGCCGGGACGATGAACCCGCCCTCTCCGAGGATCGGCTCGATGACGACGGCGGCGACCTGGTTCGCCCCGATCTGCTTCTCGATCATCGCGATGGTGCGGGCGGCTGCCTGCTCCCCGGTGATCGGTGCGGCCTCGCGCAGCGGGTAGGAGACCGGTGCCCGGTACACCTCGCCCGCGAACGGGCCGAACCCCGACTTGTACGGCATGGCCTTCGCCGTCATCGCCATCGTGAGGTTCGTGCGGCCGTGGTAGGCGTGGTCGAAGACGACGACCGCGGGCCGCCCGGTCGCCGAGCGGGCGATCTTGACCGCGTTCTCGACGGCCTCGGCGCCCGAGTTCACCAGGACGGAGCGCTTGGCGTGGGTGCCGGGCGTGAGGCGCGCGAGCTGCTCGCACACCGCGATGTACTCCTCGTACGGCCCGACCATGAAGCACGTGTGGGTGAAGTCCTGCGCCTGTCGCGCGACCGCGGCGACGACCGCCGGTGCGGCGTTGCCCACCGACGTGACGGCGATCCCGGCGCCGAGGTCGACGAACGAGTTGCCGTCGACGTCCTGGATCACGCCGCCGCCGGCGCGTTCGACGTAGACGGGCAGGCTCGAGGAGACGCCCGCCGCGACGGCCGCGGATCGTCGCGCGGCAAGCTCGACGGACTGGGGACCGGGTATCGCTGTCACGAGCTGCCGACGCTGCGGCAGGTCTGCGGGGATCAGGGAGCTCAGCGCGGATTCCTGCGTCATGCGGCGACTCTAGTGCGGAAAGCGCTGGAAGTGGAGGCCTCTGCGACGGTATTCGTGGATGAGCGCGAGCTGGTGGGATGAGTGGAGCCGAGCCGTCGATGACTCGTCGAGCAGGCCCCCACGCTGTGCTGGGCCAATTCTCAGGGCGGCAGGGGATGATGAGGGCAGGGACCGGAGCCGCCGATCCACCGGTGCGGGGGCCGTCGCGGCCGGTCGGACGACGGGGCACGCGAGGAGCGGGAATGGCATACGCGATCGGCGTACTGGTGATGGTCGTGGGCCTGTTGCTCTCGATCGGTCTGCACGAGCTCGGTCACATGGTGCCCGCCAAGAGGTTCGGCGTGCGTGTCAGCCAGTACATGATCGGTTTCGGGCCCACCCTCTGGTCACGGACCCGGGGAGAGACCGAGTACGGGGTCAAGGCGATCCCGCTCGGCGGCTACGTCCGGCTCATCGGCATGTACCCCCCGGGCGAGGCCGTCGGGAACCCCGAGGCGAAGGGTGCGATCGGGCGCATGGTCGAGCAGGCGCGCCAGGCCAGTGCCGAGGAGATCCGTCCCGGTGAGGACGGTCGGGCGTTCTACCGGCTCTCGACGCCGAAGAAGCTCGTCGTCATGCTCGGTGGTCCGACGATGAACCTGGTGATCGCCGTCGCCCTGTTCACCATCGTGCTGGCCGGGTTCGGGCTCCCGGAGAGCTCGACCACGCTCGCCCAGGTGTCGCAGTGCGTCCTTCCTGCTGACGCGCCGGCGCGGGCCTGCGCCGCGACGGACCAGGCGGCACCCGCAGCGCAGGCCGGACTGCGAGCCGGTGACACCATCGTGCGGTACGACGGCATCGACATCACGTCGTGGACCCAGCTCCAAGGCCTGATCCAGCACTCCGGGGGCCGCGCGGTGCCGGTCGTCGTCCAGCGCGACGGGCACCCGATCACCACCACGCTCACCCCGATCGAGGCTCAGCGGCCCCAGCTCGCGGCCGACGGCACCGTCCTCAAGGCGGCCGACGGGTCGACGCTGACGACGTCGGTCGGCTTCGCCGGCATCAGCCCGGGTACGGCCCTCGTCCGGCAACCGCTCAGCACGGTGCCCGGCTTCGTCGGGAACGCGCTGGGGCAGACCTTCGGGGTGATCGGCACGCTCCCCGCGCGGGTCGTCGACGTGGCGCGGGCCGCGTTCGGCACCGCTCCGCGTGACACCTCCAGCGTGATCGGTGTGGTCGGGATCGGGAGGTTCGCCGGGGAGATCGCCTCGGACAACGTGAGCGGCTACGACCTGGCCGCGCGCATCCGGGACATGCTCGGCCTGATCGCCGGCCTCAACCTCGCCCTGTTCGCCTTCAACATGGTCCCGCTCCTCCCGCTCGACGGTGGCCACGTGCTCGGAGCGTTGTGGGAGGGCGGCCGTCGGCAGGTCGCGCGGTTGCGGGGCCTTCCTCGACCTCGGCCGGTCGACATCGCCCGGATGACGCCGATCGCGTACGGCGTGTTCGTGCTGCTGGCCGGCATGGGTGTGCTGCTCATCTATGCGGACATCGTCCGTCCGGTGAACCTCTGAGGAAGCCGCAGGCGAGTGGTGGCCGTCGGGTGTCCGCGGCGTGAGGAGATCGTGACACCCGGGAGGGTACGCGGGACGGGTTCCGGTCCAGGGGGATAATGGAGCGTGTGAGCCCTTCGATCAGTCTCGGCATGCCGGAGGCCCCTGCCCCGGTGCTGTCACCGCGTCGCCCGACCCGCAAGATCAAGGTCGGCAAGGTCGAGGTGGGCGGCGACGCCCCGGTGAGCGTCCAGTCCATGTGCACGACGCCGACGACGGACGTCAACGCGACCCTGCAGCAGATCGCGGAGCTGACGGCGGCCGGTTGCGACATCGTGCGCGTCGCCGTCCCCACCCAGGACGACGCCGACGCGCTGCCCGCGATCGCACGCAAGTCGCAGATCCCCGTGATCGCGGACATCCACTTCCAGCCCAAGTACGTGTTCGCGGCGATCGACGCCGGCTGCGCCGCGGTCCGGGTGAACCCGGGCAACATCCGGAAGTTCGACGACCAGGTCAAGCAGATCGCCCAGGCGGCGACCGATGCCGGCGTGTCGATCCGCATCGGGGTCAACGCCGGCTCGCTCGACCCGCGCCTGCTCGCGAAGTACGGCAAGGCGACTCCCGAGGCGCTCGTGGAGTCCGCTGTCTGGGAGGCGTCCCTCTTCGAGGAGCACGACTTCCACGACTTCAAGATCTCGGTCAAGCACAACGATCCCGTCGTCATGGTGCGCGCGTACGAGCTGCTCTCGGAGCGGGGCGACTGGCCGCTGCACCTCGGAGTCACCGAGGCCGGGCCCGCGTTCCAGGGCACGATCAAGTCCGCGACCGCGTTCGGAGCGTTGCTGAGCAAGGGGATCGGCGACACGATCCGGGTCTCGTTGTCAGCGCCGCCGGTCGAGGAGGTCAAGGTCGGCATCCAGATCCTGCAGTCGCTGAACCTCCGGCCCCGGAAGCTCGAGATCGTCTCGTGCCCGTCGTGCGGGCGCGCCCAGGTGGACGTGTACTCGCTCGCGGAGCGCGTGACCGCCGGCCTCGAGGGGCTCGAGGTCCCGCTCCGCGTCGCCGTGATGGGCTGCGTGGTCAACGGTCCCGGCGAGGCTCGGGAGGCTGACCTCGGTGTGGCGTCGGGGAACGGCAAGGGGCAGATCTTCGTCAAGGGGGTCGTCGTCAAGACGGTGCCCGAGGCGCAGATCGTGGAGACCCTGATCGAGGAGGCCATGCGACTCGCCGAGTCCATGACCCCGGTCGAGGACGGCGCTCCGGTCGTGACGGTCGGCTGAGCGCGCTGGACGGGGTGCGGCACCGTCGACCCGTTCGGCGGCGCACTCGTGCGTGGGGTCCGGTGTCCGGCACAATCGCCTCATGGCACGGTGGCGCATGACGCCTGTCGCCGACGGGGTCGCGCCGGCGCGGGTCCTGCAGGAGTCGGACCTCGCGTCCGCGCTGCGGTTGTGCGCCCTCGACCCGGTGAGCACCGTCCTCGCGGCGACGCGGGTCGAGGCCGCGATCGCGCGCGGGCTCTGGAGCGTCGGCGGCGTGTTCTGGGGCTACTTCCGTGACGAGCGGCTGATCGCGTTCTGCTGGGTCGGCGCGAACCTCTCCCCGGTGGTGCCGGACGCGGACCCGGAGGCGCTCGACGCGTTCGCGGCGTTCGCGCTGACGCACGGGCGACACTGCTCCTCGATCGTCGGCGAGGCCGACATCGTGCTCGCACTCTGGAGCAGGCTCGCGCGGTCGTGGTCGCGCCCGCGCGAGATCCGTGCGGACCAGCCGTCCCTCATGATCGACCACGGTCCACTCGTCGCGCCGGATCCGCTCGTGGTCCGATCCACCCCCGCCGACTTCCCGCTGCTGCTTCCTGCCTGCGTCGCGATGTTCGAGGAAGAGGTGGGCTACTCCCCGGTCTCGGGACCGGGCGGGCCCTACGAGTCGCGGGTGCGGACGCTGGTCGGCACCGGGATGTCGTACTCGAGGATCGATGATCGCGCGTCCGTCACGGACGGTCGGTCGCGGTTGCCGCTCGGGCGCGAGGTCGTCTTCAAGGCCGAGATCGGCGCGGTCGCGGGCGGGGTCGCCCAGGTCCAAGGCGTCTGGGTGCCGCCCGCGCATCGCGGTCATCGGCTGTCCGAGTCCGGGATGGCGGCCGTGGTCTCGGCGGCTCGGCGTGACATCGCTCCGCTCGTCTCGCTGTACGTCAACAGCTACAACACGCGTGCGCTCGCGGCGTACCGGGCCGTCGGGTTCCGTCAGGTCGGCACCTTCGCGACCGTGCTCTTCTGAGCCCCCCGACCGGGCGCCGTGGGTCGCCGGACGTGGTGGGCCGGTCCGCGGTCATGATCGACCGGGTCCACGGTCCCAGTAGGCTGACCCCCATGCTGCTGCGGATGTCGACCCTGTTCGTGCGGACCCTGCGGGAGGACCCGGTCGACGCCGAGGTCGCGAGCCACCGGCTCCTCGTGCGGGCCGGCTACATCCGGCGGGCCGCGCCGGGCATCTACACCTGGCTGCCGCTGGGGCTGCGCGTGCTCGGCAAGATCGAGCAGATCGTGCGGGACGAGATGGCAGCCGCCGGCGCGCAGGAGGTGCACTTCCCGGCACTGCTGCCGCGCGAGCCCTACGAGGCGACCGGCCGCTGGACCGAGTACGGGCCGAACATCTTCCGGCTGAAGGACCGTCGCGAGGCCGACTACCTCTTGGCGCCGACGCACGAGGAGGTCTTCACCCTCCTGGTCAAGGACCTCTACTCGTCGTACAAGGACCTTCCCCTCGCGCTGTACCAGATCCAGACCAAGTACCGCGACGAGGCGCGACCCCGAGCCGGCCTGATCCGTGGTCGCGAGTTCATCATGAAGGACGCGTACTCCTTCGACGTCGACGACGCCGGCCTCGAGGCCTCGTACGAGCGCCAGCGGCAGGCGTACCAGCGGATCTTCGACCGGCTCGGTCTGGAGCACGTGATCGTGGCGGCGACCTCGGGTGCGATGGGCGGGTCGCGGAGCGAGGAGTTCCTGACCCCGACCCCGATCGGTGAGGACACGTTCGTGCGGTCGCCCGGTGGCTACGCGGCGAACGTCGAGGCCGTCACCACCCCGGCGCCGCCCGCGATCCCGTTCGACGGGCTGCCCGCGGCGCACGTGGAGGACACGCCCGACACGCCGACGATCGCGTCCCTCGTGGCCGTCGCCAACGCGCGGTTCCCGCGGTCCGATCGCGACTGGACCGCTGGCGACACCCTCAAGAACGTCGTCGTGGCCCTCACCCGGCCGACCGGCGAGCGCGAGCTCCTCGTCGTCGGCCTGCCCGGGGATCGCGAGGTGGATCTCAAGCGCCTCGAGGCCGCGGTCGCCCCGGCCGAGGTCGAGACCGCGACGGAGTCCGACTTCGCCGCACATCCTGAGCTGGTGAAGGGGTACATCGGTCCCGGTGCCCTCGGACCGAACACCGGCCAGCCGGCGGAGACACGTCGCACGGTGAGGTACCTGCTCGACCCCCGGGTCGTCGCGGGCACCCGGTGGATCACGGGTGCGGACTCGCCCGGTCGCCACGTCTTCGACCTCGTGGCCGGCCGCGACTTCGCCGCCGACGGAACGATCGAGGCTGCCGAGGTACGAGCGGGCGACCCGGCGCCGGACGGCTCGGGCCCTCTCGAGCTCGCGCGCGGGATCGAGATCGGGCACATCTTCGCGCTGGGGCGCAAGTATGCGCAGGCCCTCGGGCTCACGGTGCTGGACCAGAACGGCAAGGCCGTGGTCGTGACCATGGGGTCGTACGGCATCGGCATCTCGCGCGCCCTTGCGGCTCTCGCCGAGGCGAACCACGACGACGCCGGGCTCGCATGGCCCGCGCACGTGGCCCCTGCGCACGTGCACGTGGTCGCGACCGGCAAGGATCCCGCGGTGTTCGCCGCGGCGGAGTCGCTGGCCGTCGCACTGTCCGAACGCGGGGTCGAGGTGCTCTACGACGACCGCGCGCGCGTGTCGCCCGGGGTCAAGTTCGCCGACGCCGAGCTCCTCGGTGTCCCGCTCGTGGTCGTCGTCGGGCGGGGGCTGGCCGACGGCGTGGTCGAGGTCCGGCCACGCGTGGGCGGCCACGCGGAGCAGGTCCCCGTCGACGAGGCGGCGGATCACGTCACGCAGGTGGTCGGCACGCTGCTGGGGTGAGCCGGCTGCCGCGACGTACCCGAGGGTCGTCGCGCACCGGCGTCGTGGGCCACGCAGCTCGCTGTGCGGCGCGGGCTGGGTGCGCCCCGGGCTGGGGTTCGCCTCAGCCCGCGACGGCGCTCGTGGTGAGACCGGGCAGCGCCGACGGCGTCGCCTCCCGGGTCGAGGCGGTCGTCCAGGCGTCGTCCGCGAGCGCGATGAGGAGGGCGCGACCTCCGACCGCCGTGCCGGCCGACGGCGTCCGGGGAGCGCGCGAGGTCGGCGCCGACCCCGGGCCTGTCGGCGAGGCGGACTCCGGACCTGCCGGCGAGGTGACCGTCGCCGACGACGTCGAGAGGGACGCAGCCGCCGTTGTCGGACCCGACGAGGCGACGGCCGTGAGGTAGGCGGTGGCCAGCGACGTCTCGACGGTCGCGACGAGCGAGCCGGCAGTGGTGGCGTCGTGCGGGTCGACCGGGAGTGCGTAGGCCGCCCGTCGCGGGTCGCGTGACGTCGAGTCGATCGACGCCAGCACGGCCCAGTCTCGGGCGCGCTCCCGGTGGGCCTCGGCGCGCGCCAGGACCGTGGCCCGGGTTGTCGCGTCGAGCCAGGGGGCCGCGACCTCGTCGGCGAAGCCGGCCTGATCCTCGACCAGCACGAGCTCGGTCTCGTCGGCGACCGGGAGCGACACGTCGGACGGGAGGTCGGTCGACGGTGCCGGCGCCTCCGTCGCGCCGTCGGCCGGGAGGCCCGCCGCCGCGACGAGAGCGCGGGCGTCCTGCAGGCGCGACAGCGTGATCGACGCGAGAAGGCGGGCGAGCGGGCCGTCCGGCACCGATACGGCCGCGGCACGGCTGCGCTCCGCCGTCGCGACCAGGAGGTCGACGACCTCGCGGGCGTCGTGCTGCGCCGGCGTCGCCGGGCTCGTGGGGGTCGTCGGGGGGGCCTCGGCGCTCGTGGGGCCGGCGAGGCCGGAGACGTAGACGCCTCCGAGAGCCGCCGCGTGGGCGGTGGCGTCGTCCGCCGTGCGCGCGAGGACTGCCGCGACGCCCGCGTTCGCGCCGGTGCGCGCGGCGTCGGCGAGCGATCGCACCGACTGCGCATCGGCGACCGTCGCGGCTCTGGCGCGCTCGACGGGACCTGCCGCCGGCACCGTCGGTGCGGGGGACTCGAACCGCAGCTCGCACCCCGACACCAGCAGGAGGGCGGTCAGGACGAGCACCGACGCCCGCGCTCGCCTGCGTGCGCCGGGGCGGCGGGGGCCGCTCGCGCGGCGACCCGAGGAGCGCTCGGCGAGGGACCTGGTCGTGGAGAACATCGCGGCGATCCTGTCATGCCCGGAGCGTGCGGGCGCGGAGCGCCGCCGCGACTCGTTAGGCTGGTGGCCGCACAACAACACAGGGTCGACACCACGGGCGAACCCTTGGAGCCGACAGGAGGCGAGCATGGCTGCGCCAGCACTGACCGCACGTGTGCGGGACGTCGTGGAACCGGTCGCGGTCGCCGCGGGGTTGTACCTCGAGGACGTCGAGGTGCACGGCACCGGGCCGAAGGCCGTCGTCCGGATCGTGCTCGACCTCGAGGAGGACGAGCCCGGCGCCGTCGACCTCGAGACGATCGCGGCCGTCTCCCGCGAGATCTCGGACGCGCTCGACGCGCTCGACGGCCTCGACAACCAGTACACCCTCGAGGTGTCGAGCCCGGGGACGTCGCGACCGTTGACCGAGCTACGGCACTTCCGGCGCGCGCGCGGCCGCCTCGTGACTCTCGCGCTGCACGACGGCCGCACGGTCACCGGGCGCCTGACACAGGTGGAGCCGGCGACGGTGACGGTCGAGCCGGAGCCGTTCGCGGCGAAGAAGGGCGGCCCGACCACGACGCGACCACCGATGGACGTCGCGCTCGCCGACATCGCTCACGGTCGGGTCGAGGTCGAGCTGGCACGGGCGATGACGGTGGACCTCGGCCCCGAGGACGACGACGACGAGGACGAGGACGAGGACTGACATGGACATCGACATGACGACGCTCCGCATGCTGGAGCGCGAGCGTGACATCGGCCTGGACGTGCTGGTGTCCGCGATCGAGCAGGCACTCCTGTCCGCGTACCACCGCACCCCCGGTGCGCACCCGCAGGCGCGGGTCGAGGTGGACCGGAAGACCGGGCACGTGACCGTGTGGGCGCGAGAGTCGCAGCCCGCGGGCGAGCACGGGGAGCACCCCGCTCCGGCGCCGGAGTTCGACGACACGCCGGACGGCTTCGGCCGGATCGCGACGTCGACAGCACGTCAGGTGATCATCCAGCGACTGCGCGACGCCGAGGACGTCCAGGTGCTCGGTGCGTTCCGCGGCAAGGAGGGCGAGCTGCTCAGCGGCGTGATCCAGCAGGGACGGGACCCGCGCGTCGTGCTGGTGGACGTCGGCGGGATCGAGGCCGTCCTCCCGGCGCACGAGCAGGTTCCCACCGAGAAGTACGTGCACGGCGAACGTCTGCGGGCCTACGTCCTCGAGGTCGCCCGCGGAGCCAAGGGTCCCCAGATCACGCTGTCCCGAACGCACCCGCACCTGGTCCGCAAGCTGTTCGCCCTCGAGGTGCCGGAGATCGCCGACGGCACGGTCGAGATCACGGCGATCGCCCGCGAGGCCGGTCACCGGACGAAGATGTCGGTGCGCGCGAACGTCGCGGGTGTCAACGCGAAGGGCGCGTGCATCGGGCCGATGGGCTCGCGGGTGCGCGCGGTCATGACCGAGCTGCACGGCGAGAAGATCGACATCGTCGACCACAGCGACGACCCGGCGGAGATGGTGGCGCACGCGCTCTCGCCCGCCCGGGTGCTCTCGGTGACGGTCGTCGACCCGGAGACCCGGTCCGCGCGGGTCGTCGTCCCCGACTACCAGCTCTCGCTCGCGATCGGCAAGGAGGGGCAGAACGCGAGGCTCGCCGCCAAGCTGACCGGATGGCGGATCGACATCGTCTCCGACGCGCCCGCGGTCCCCGCCGCAGGTCGCGACGTGGCGGTCGAGGGAGACGGGTGAGGTCACGCCCGGTGGTCCGGAGCGCTAGACTGTCGACTGCTGGGCCTGCCGCCCGGCTCTCCTCACGTGCGACGCCGGTGCCCGTTGTGGGCCCGGCGCGCACCTGTGTGGGGTGCCGAGAGGTCGGCCCGAGGTCCGCCCTGGTGCGGGTGGTCGTTCGACCGGATGACGGGTCCGAGGAGTCTCTCGAGCTCGTGATCGACGCCGGGCGCCGCATGCGGGGCCGGGGAGCGTGGCTGCACCCCGATCCCCACTGCCTTGAGCTCGCGTCGCGCCGCAGGGCGTTCCCGCGGGCCCTCCGGCACGCAGGACCTCTCGGAGAGAGCGTGCTACGGCGCGAGCTCCTCGAGCACGCGGGGAAGATCGCCAGCGCCGGGTCCGTGCCCGGGGCCGCACGACCGTCAGATGCCGACATGGGAAGCGGGTTGGAAGCCGATGGCTGCCCGATGAGCACACAGCAATGAGTACCCAGCGATGAGTA
>JAJYCD010000141.1 GCA_021778635.1 Actinomycetes bacterium | reverse complement strand
GGCCACGCGGCGGGCCGGCCACGCGGCGGGCCGGGCCGACGGTGCGGCGCCGCCCGCCCTGGTTCAGAGGCTCCGCAGGACGCTCACGACCCGGCCGAGGATCAGTGACTCGTCGCCGGGAATCGGCTCGTACGCGGGGTTGTGCGGCATCAGCCAGACGTGCCCGTCGCGTCGTCGGAACGTCTTGACCGTGGCCTCGCCGTCGATCATCGCCGCCACGATCTCTCCGTTCTCGGCCACCGGCTGCCGGCGCACCACGACCCAGTCGCCGTCGCAGATGGCGGCGTCGATCATGGAGTTCCCCGCGACCCGGAGCAGGAACAGGTCGCCGTCGCCGACGAGCTGCCGGGGCAAGGGGAAGACGTCCTCGACGACCTGATCCGCGAGGATCGGGCCGCCCGCGGCGATCCGACCGACGACCGGGACGTACGACGGGGTCGGCGCCCCGTCGCGCAGCGCAAGGGTGTCGACACCCAGATCTCCGAGCCGGTCGTCCTGCGACCACGGTCGTCCCGCGATCGGTGAGATGCCGCGCGAGTCGTCCGGGTGCATCACCTCGATCGCGCGCGGGCGGTTCGGGTCCCGACGCAGGTAGCCCTTGCGCTCGAGGGTCGTGAGCTGGTGCTTCACGCTCGACGGGCTCGTGAGTCCGACGGCGTCGCCGATCTCGCGCATGCTCGGCGGATACCCTCGGCGCTCGACGGAGCTGCGGATCGTGTCGAGCACGAGGCGCTGGCGCGGCGTCAAGCCGTCCGCGTCCGCGGAACCGTCGGGGAGGGCGTGCACGGTGGCGATGGCCACCTCCGTGTGCGTCGACCCCCCGCGCGGCGGGTTCCCGTCTGTCGTCATCCCGCTCTCCTTCGTCCGGCGCTGCGCCGTGCCATGACCACCGAACCCGCCGCCCCCACGAGCTCGTGTCGGTGCCTCGTGATCCGCTGTCCTTCGTTCGAGAGCGTAGGGCGGAACGGATGCCGAATCAAACAGGTGTTCGAGCGTGTCTCGACAGATGTCGGCAGGTGGTGGTAGACCTTCGTACAGACGTACGACGTACAGGTGTTCGACGATCGAGGCGACGGACGCCATCGGAACGCGGAGGAACGACGATGAGCGCAGTGGCAGTCTCGCCTCGCACGGGGCGAGCAGGCATCGGTCAGGGGTCCAGCGGCCACCCCGGAACGCGAGCGGTATGCGCCGCCGAGTCCACCGCCCGCCGGGTCGGCGGATCGCGGTCGAGCGATGGCCCCGCTCGTGCGCGCCGGATGACGCTGACCGCTCGCGGCCGTCATGTGGCGGCGCTCATGGTCGTCCTCGTCCTCGGCGCCTTCCTGCTCGCGGGTCGAGCGGCTGCGGCGGACGACAGTGGTCCACTTCGCGTCGAGGTGTACACGGTCGCCACCGGCGACACCCTCTGGCAGATCGCATCCCGGGTGACGACGCCCGGGGAGGACATCCGCGATGTCGTGATTCGCCTCGAGCAGCTCAATCGGATGTCGTCGGTCGATCTGCGTGCCGGTGAGCAGATCCTGATCCCGGTACTCGGCTGACCGGTGGCACCGGTGGTGCGCGCCTGGTTCGGAGTGTCGGCCGGGTCGTGGCGCGTGTCACGGTGCGCGGGCTGTGGGCCCGCGGGCCGTACGTCGGTCGCACGGTGAGCCGCCGTCTTGCATGTCGGCCCTCATGGCCATAGGGTCGACCAACATGTTGTGGTAGGCGAACGACGCTGCCCCCAGATGTAGGATCGGCGACCGGGAGCGTGTGCCAGGGCGACACGATGGCAGGCGCCGCGGTGGGCATCCCCCGTCGACGGGTCGCAGCGACCGAGTGAGGGGCATGCGGTGCACTGTCCGTTCTGTCGGCACGGCGACTCGCGCGTGGTCGATTCACGCACCTCGGATGACGGGTCGTCGATCCGTCGTCGGCGCCAGTGCCCCGCGTGCAACCGACGGTTCACCACGGTGGAGACGGCGAGCCTGTCCGTCGTCAAGCGATCGGGCGCGACCGAGCCCTTCAGCCGAGAGAAGATCATCAACGGCGTCCGTAAGGCCTGTCAGGGACGGCCGGTGAGCGAGGACGACCTCGCCCTCCTCGCCCAGCGCGTCGAGGAGACGCTCCGCAGCAACGGGAGCGCTGAGCTCGACGCCTATGAGATCGGTCTCTCGATCCTCGGCCCGTTGCGCGAGCTCGATGAGGTCGCCTACCTACGGTTCGCGAGCGTGTACCAGGCGTTCAGCTCGCTCGAGGACTTCGAGGCGGCGATCACCGTGCTCCGGTCCGAGCGGGCGTCAGCCTCTGACGACGCCGCGGAGGCCGTCGAGAGCGCGTGACCCCGGAGCGCCGTCGGTGGTGGTGGGAAGGCCACCACCACCGACGTGCCGGTCGGTCGGAGGCGGTGCGGACGGCAGTGCGCGTCAGGCAGTCGCGCTCGCCGGGCTCGTGAGCTGGTCACGGACGACGCGTCGGAGGACCTTGCCGATCGCTGAGCGCGGGAGCTCCTGGAGGATCACGAGCTCACGGGGCAACGCGTAGCGGGCAAGGTGCTGGGCGCCCCACTCACGGATCGCGGCCAGATCGACCCCGGTGGCGTCCGCGGCGAGGACGACGGCGGCGACGACCTTCTCACCGAGGTCGCCTCCCGGCATGCCGACGACGGCGACGTCCGCGACACCGGGCATGAGGCGGAGCCGATCCTCGACCTGGGACGGGTACACCTTGAACCCGCCGGTGACGATCATCTCCTTCGTGCGGTCGACGAGCCGGGTGAAGCCGTCGTCCTCGACGACGACGACGTCACCCGTGCGCAGCCACCCGCCCGGAAGCAGGACCTCGGCCGTCTCCTCCGGGCGCTGCCAGTAACCCGTGAAGACCTGCGGCCCGCGGACGAGCAGCTCGCCACGCTGACCCGGGGTGACGTCGACGGACGGGTCGTCGACCTCCACGACGCGCATCTCGGTGCTCGGGAACGGCAGGCCGAGCATGCCGGGCCGTCGCTGAGCGGTGCAGGGGTTGCCTAGGGCCACCGGTGAGGTCTCCGTCATGCCGTAGCCCTCGATCAGGAGCCCGCCCGTGACGCGTTCCCAGAGCTCCGCGGTCGATGCGGGGATCGGCATCGCGCCGGCGATACCGAGGCGGATCGAGCTGAGGTCCACGTGTCGTTGCTCCGCCAGCTGGGCGAGGCGCTCGTACATCGGCGCGACTCCTGGCATGAAGGTGGCCGGGTGACGCCGTTGACTGGCGAGGACGGACTCCGCGTCGAACTTCGGGAACGCGACGAGGGTGGCGCCGACGCGCGTCGCGAACGTGAGGCAGAGCGTGAGACCGAAGGCGTGGAAGAACGGCAGTGCGCCGATGATCCGCTCCTCGCCCTGGCGGACCCCGGTCCACGCGGCGCCCTGGATGGCGTTCGCGACCAGGTTGCGGTGGGTCAGGACTGCACCCTTCGGTGTGCCGGTCGTGCCGCCGGTGTACTGAAGGAGGGCGATGTCCGTCGCCTGCGGCTCCGGGTGGTTCGGCGGCAGAGGCGTCGCGTGCGCGACGACGTCGTGCCAGCCGAGCGCGCCCGGTGGTCGTTCGGCGCAGAGCGCGGCGCGCACGGCCCGCGCACGCGCGATGGGAAGGCGCAGTGCGAGCCGCTTGGCGAGCGGCAGGTCGCGGCTGACGTCCACCGAGAGGACGGTCCGTACCTGGGTCCGGTCGCGAACCTCGAGCACGCGCGCGGCGGCCTTCTCCCAGCAGATGACGACGGTCGACCCGCTGTCGGCGAGCTGGTGAGCCAGCTCGCTCGCGGTGTAGAGCGGGTTGTGCTCGACGACGACGGCGCCGATCCGCAGCACGGCGTAGAACGCCACCACGTGGGAGGTGCAGTTGGGGAGCGCGATCGCGACGCGGTCGCCGGGCTGGACGCCCAGCGCGAGGAGTGCACCTGCCGCGCGGTCGACCTGCGCCGCGATCTCGCCGTAGGTCGTGGTTCGGCCTTCGAAGTCGACAGCGATGCGGTCGGGAAGAGCGGCGGCCGTTCGCGTCATCGCACGCGAGACCGGCTCGTCCGGGATCTCGACCTCGGCGGGAACTGCGGGGGAGTAGGACGCCAACCAGGGGCGGTCCGTGTACGGCTTCACGCCTCAGAGCCTAACCTACGGGACCGTAAGTTACTACGCGGTAACCCGTCACCGCGCGCCCCTCACGACCGCGTCGAGTTCGATGACGAGCCGCTGGCATGCTCCGACCGGCGGGCTCAGAGGTCGCTGGACCGGGGCGCCCAGATGTTGATCCCCGCATCCACGGCGTGCTCGTCGATCTCGGCGAGCTCGAGCTCCGAGAGGTCGAGCCGATCCAGGGCGGCAAGGTTCTCGTCGAGCTGTGCGGGGCTGCTGGCACCGAGAAGAACGGCCGTGACACGCGCGTCACGCAGCGCCCAGGCGAGGGCGAGCTGGGCGAGCGACTGCCCGCGTCGCCGTGCGATCGCGTCGAGCGCGCTGATGTGGCCGAGGTTCTCCGGGCTCAGGAAGCCCGGTTGCAGCGGTCCTCCCCTGGTCGCGCGGGAACCCGCGGGGACGCCGTCGAGGTAGCGGTCGGTGAGCATGCCCTGAGCGAGCGGCGAGAACACGATCGTGCCGAGTCCGGCCTCTCCGACGACGTCGAGCAGCGACCGGCCGCTCGCATCCGGGCGTTCGATCCAGCGGTTCAGCATCGAGTACGACGGCTGGTGCAGGGTGAGCGTGAGACCGAGGTCGGCGGCGACCGCCAGAGCCTCGGCCGTCCTCCGCGCGGAGTACGACGAGATCCCCGCGTAGATCGCTCGTCCGGAGTCCACCGCAGTCTTCAGGGCGCCCAGGGTCTCCTGGAGGGGAGTGTCGGGGTCGTACCGATGGCTGTAGAAGATGTCCACGTGATCAAGGCCAAGCCGCTTCAGCGACTGGTCGAGGGAGTGCAGGAGGTAGGCGCGCGAGCCACCCTCGCCGTACGGTCCGGGCCACTGCCGGTAGCCCGCCTTGGTCGAGATGACGAGCTCGTCCCGGTACGGGTGCAGGTCTCCGGCCAGCACGCGGCCGAGAGACGCCTCGGCCGACCCGGGCGGCGGACCGTAGTTGTTCGCCAGGTCCAGGTGGGTGATCCCGCGGTCGAAGGCGTGCAGCAGGATCTCGCGCTGACGGTCGAACGGGTCGCGCTCACCGAAGTTCTGCCAGAGGCCGAGCGAGATCGTCGGAAGGCTCAGGCCGCTCCGACCGGCGCGCCGGTACGGCATCGAGCTGTACCGGTCGGGCTCCGCGACGTGCATGGGGCGACGCTACGCCAGTGCGGTGTCCGTCGGACGGCGCGGTGCGTGTGGCGTTCGCCGAGCCGGGCGGGAGATAGGTTCATGCGGTGCGCTACGACCACATCGTTCTCGATCTCGACGGCACCGTGACGAACCCGTTCGTCGGGATCACCGGCTCGTACCGGTACGCGCTGGCGCAGGTCGGGCGCCCCGTGCCGGACGACGTCGACCTCTCGTGGGTCATCGGCCCCGGGATCGCCGACAACCTCGACCGGCTCGGGGTGCCGCCGTCGGAGGTCGACGCCGTCGTGGCGGCGTACCGCGCGCGGCACACCGCGATCGGCCTGTACCAGGCCGTTCTCATCCCGGGGATCGAGGCGCTGCTGGCGTCGCTCGTCGACGCGGGTGCGACGCTCTCGCTCGCGACGGCGAAACCGGAGAGCCAGGGGGTCGAGACGCTCGTGCACTTCGGGCTGGACGCGCACTTCGCCGTCATCGGTGGCATCCGCCACCCGGTGACGAC
>JAJYCD010000140.1 GCA_021778635.1 Actinomycetes bacterium | reverse complement strand
TTCTTCTTCGGACCACGGGCGACGACCCCGGGCCTGCGCGGGCTCGGCTGGTTCATGCTGGTGGTCGCCGCGGCGTTCCTGGTGATCACCCTGCTCGACCGCGCCGTGGCCCGGGTCGGCCGCGACGACGACGAGACCCGTCAACCGGGCGGTGAGGTGCGGCCGCCGGCGTTCTCGTCCACCGCGCGTGGACCCGGCTCGACCAGCGCGAACGTGAACGTCCCGCCGGCCGCGACGTCGCGGTAGGACCGTCGGTAGGCGATCGCGAGCGGGCTGGAGGCGAACGTCCTGGTGCGGACCGTGAGCGTGTCGTGGTCGGCCTCGACGTCGAGCAGGTGACCGCGGCAACGCAGGCTCACGGCGACGCGGTCGATGTCGTCGGGCAGGGCCGGGTCGAGGTGCAGCACGTTCGCCCGCATCTCGACGCCCAGGTAGCAGCGTTGGACGAGATCGCTCGTGCCTGCCATGGCGCCGATGTGGATCCCCTCGCGCGTCGTGCCGCCCTGGGCGTCCGCGAGGTCGCTGTCCAGCGCGTCACGGAACAGGTCCCAGGAGCGCGCCCGCCTGGACCGTGCGAGCACCCAGGAGTGCACGAGCCGGCTGAGGGTCGAGCCGTGCGAGGTGCGGGCGAGGTAGTAGTCGATCGTGCGCGGGATCGTGTCGTGGTCGAACGGGTAGCCGAGCTGCTCGAACAGCAGTGCGAGCTCCTCGGCCGAGAACAGGTAGAACAGCATGAGGACGTCGGCCTGCTTCGACGCCTTGTAGCGGTTCGGTGAGTCGCCCTCGGCCTCGAGGATCCGGTCGAGCCGGTGGATGTCGCCGTAGGTGCGCTCGTACCGGGTCCAGTCGAACTCCTCGAGCTCCTCGTACCCGTCGAACTGGCTGATGATGCCGTCGTCGTGGAACGGCACCCGCAGCCGCCGGCTGACCTCCTGCCAGTGCTCGATCTCCTCGGGCTCCAGGGCGAGCCGCTCGAACAGGCGACGTGCGCGGGGGTCGGGCAGCTGGTCGGCGAGCTCGGCGGCGTGGCTGAGCACCCACGACGCCATGACGTTCGTGTACGCGTTGTTGTCGATCCCGCCGGTGGTGTCCGGGTCCGCGCCCGGGTAGGCGGTGTGGAACTCGTCGGGCCCCATCACGCCGGTGATCACGTAGCGGTCGATCACCGGGTCGTGGCGCGCGATGCTCGCCCAGAACCGGGCGATCTCGAACAGCATCTCCGCGCCGTACGAGTACATGAACTCGTGGTCCGCGGTGACCTGGTGGTAGCGCCAGATGTTGTACGCGATCGTCGAGTTGATGTGGTGCTGGCGGTGCGTGTTGTCGGGGACCCAGCGCCCCGACACGGGGTTGAGGTGCAGCAGCTGGTTCTCCTCGCGCCCGTTGCTGCCGCTCTGCCACGGGAACATCGCACCGTCGAACCCGGCCGCGCGGGCGGCGCGACGGGCCTCGGGGAGCCGTCGGTACCGGTACTCGAGCAGCGACCTGCTCAGCGTCGGCAGGTGCAGGCTCAGGTAGGGGAAGACGAACACCTCGTCCCAGAAGATGTGCCCGCGGTACGCCTCGCCGTGCCAGCCGCGGGCCGGGATGCCGACGTCGAGGTCGCCGGTGTGCGGGGACGCGGTCTGCAGCAGGTGGAAGATGTGTACCCGCACCTTGAGCTGGATCTTCTCGCCGTCGCGGTGGTCGACCTGGACGTCGCACGCGGCCCACAGCTCCTTCCACGCGAGCGCGTGCGCGGCGAGGAGGTCGTCGAACCGACCGGCCCGCGCCACGGCCGCGGTGGCCTCGAGCCGGGGCTCGCTGATGGCCCGGTCCCGCGAGGTGTAGATCGAGACGATCTTCTCGACGGTGACCGCGCCCCCCGCCTCGAGGTCGCACGAGACCTCGTGCGCGACCACGCCGTCGACGACGTAGGTCTCGTGGTCGTCGCCGATCTCGGTCGGCCCCCGGTAGAGCCGGGTGCGCGCCGCCTGCGCGATGCCGAGCATCGACTGCTTCGTGCGGCAGCGCAGCAGCACGGTGTCGGTGCCGACATGGTCCTGCACCAGGACGTCGAGATGCTCGTGGGCGAGGTCGCGGTAGCGCGGCACCCCGGTGTTCGTCACGCTGCCGTCGATCGCGGACCGCACCGTCAGCCGACCGGACCAGTCCTCGGCGGTGAGGACGATGCTCAACCCGGCGAGGTGGGGATCGGCCATGCTGACCAGGCGACGTTCGGACCACCGCGTGGTGCGGCCGTGGTCGTCCCGGAACCTCATGGTGCGGCGCAGGAGCCCCCGCCCGACGTCGAGCTCCTGCCGGTAGTCGAGGACCTCCACGTCGTCGAGCCGGAACCACGGGCCGCCGTCGGCGCGGAACGTCAGCGGCAGCCAGTTGGGGATGTTGACGAGGGACTCGTTCTCGATCGTGCGACCGGCGACCTCGGTCGACTGACGGTCGTACCCGCCTGCCAGGTACGTGCCGGGGTAGTGCACGCCGTCGGCGACCGCGTCGGGGCTCGCGCCGCGCGTCGCGACGTACCCGTTGCCGAGGGTGCACAGGGCTTCGCGGTGACCTTCGAGCGCCGGGTCGTACCCGTCGAAGACCAGGGTCCAGTCGCTCATGGTGCGCTCCCGTCGGCCTCGGCGCCGGTGCGCACGACCAACCTCCTCCCGGCCACCGTCACCTCGCTGAGGTCGTCCACGACGACGCTCGCGCCTGCCGCGAGGAGCCCGCGTCGGCAGGCGTCGCCGTCGCTGCTCCCGTAGCAGGTGCCTCGGTCGATCCCGATGACGAACGCGAACCCGCCGTCCGTGCCGGCCTGCACCCCGGAGGTCGCGTCCTCGACGATGGCGGCCCGCGCGGGCTCGACGCCGAGCCGTGACGCGGTCTCCCACAGCATCGCCGGATGCGGCTTGCCGGGGATCCCGAGCCGGCCGAGGTCCGTGCCGTCGACCCGGACGTCGAACACGTCGATCACGTCCGCGCTGGTCAGCACGCCCTCCGCGTTGCAGCTCGACGAGAACACCGCGGTGCGGATGCCCGCCGCGTGGAGGTCGGCGATGAACGTCATGGTGCCGGGATACGTCCGCACCTGGTTCTCGGTGAGCCAGGTCTTGACGTACCCGTCCTTGCGGTTGCCGAGACCGCACACGGTCACCGCGCTCGGCGGGTCGTCGTCGTGCCCGTAGGGGAGGGTGATGGCGCGCGACCTCAGGAAGGTCGCCACCCCGTCGTACCGCGGCCTGCCGTCGACGTACCGGCAGTAGTCCTCGCTCAGGTCGAAGGGCCGCGCCCAGCTCCGGTCGGCTCCCGGTCTCGCGGTCGTGTCGTCCTCGGACGCCCGCACTGCGAGGAAGTCGTCGAACAGCCGTTTCCACGCGAGCGCGTGGACCGTGGCGGTGTCGGTGATGACGCCGTCCATGTCGAACAGCACGGCGTCGAGCTCGGGCGACGTCACGGGCCCACGCAGACCGCCGGGCGTGGACGGGCGAGACACGGACACCTGCGTCCCGGTCATGTGCGCACCTCCCCGCCACGACCACCGACGGACCTGCGCGCGGGCCGATCAGGACCGCCGCGCCGGCGTGCGGGTCCGGGCGTCGGGCGACGACGGCCGTGGCGCGCCGCCGACGCTCGTGACCAGCGCCTGAGGTGAAGAACTGGTCGATTCCGACCCTAGCAACGGTCCGGCGCTTCGGCCCGGTCAATGACGATCCTCATGCGGGCGAAGCAACCGCACGCACAGCGGCCCAGGTGGCGCACCTGGTTCGAGGTCTTCCCAGGCGGTTCCAGGTGCCCTGCGAGGCGCGGTGCCCTCGTGACGCGGTGCCCTGCGACGCGGCGGTGCGTCTGCCCGACGTGGCACAGTGGCGCGCGTGGACCTCGAGGCCGACTACCCGCGACGATCCGGCGAGGCCCGGACGGTCGAGGAGCTCGACGCGCTCGTGGTGGAGTGCCGGGCGTGCCCGCGCCTCGTCGCGTGGCGTGAGCGCGTCGCCGAGGAGCGGCGCGCGTCGTACCGGCACGAGACGTACTGGGCGCGACCCGCGCCGGGCTTCGGTGACCCGCACGCCCGGATCGTCGTCGTCGGTCTTGCCCCGGCGGCGCACGGCGCGAACCGGACGGGGCGGATGTTCACGGGCGACCGCAGCGGGGACTTCCTGTTCGCGGCCCTGCACCGTACCGGCTTCGCCTCCCGGCCGACGTCGACCTCGCGGGACGACGGCATGGTCCTCAGCGGTCTACGGCTCACGGCACCCGTGCACTGCGCCCCGCCGGAGAACAGACCGACGCCGTCCGAGCGTCGGACCTGCGCGCCGTGGCTCGGACGTGAGCTCGAGCTCGTGGAGCCCGAGGTCGCCGTGGTGCTCGGCGGGTTCGGGTGGCAGGCGCTGCTCGCCGCACTCGACGACCTCGGCTGGGACGTGCCGCGACCGCGGCCGGCGTTCGGGCACGGCGTCGAGGTGCGGCTGCACGGCCCGGACGGACGGGAGATCGTGCTGCTCGGCTGCTTCCACGTGAGCCCGCACAACACGTTCACCGGCAGGCTCACCCCGGACATGCTCGACGCCGTGCTCGTGCGGGCGCGCGCGGTGGCTGCGGATACCGCGGTCGTGCCCGGTGGGTCGACGGCTTCGCGGCCGGGCGGGAGCCCGCGCTGAGCAGGGGTGCCGGCCGGCTGGTCCGGCAGGTCAGGCGTCCGCAGGCAGCAGGACCCCGAGCACGCTCACGCCGGTGAAGGTCAGCCACGGCGCACGGGTGCCGTGCAGCGGGTCGGTGACCCACAGTTCCGCCCCGGGGGCCGTGCCCGAGGCCGGATCGGCGCGGGCGACGAGCATGCCGTCCGAGAACAGCATCGGCACGAGGGTCGCGTCCGCGGAGGGCGGATCGATCACCGCAGGCGTCGAGGTCCCCGTCGTCGTGTCGAGCCAGAGCGAGGTCCGGGAACCGGTGCCGTCGAGCCCGGTGCCGAGCAGGGTGCGGTCGTCACGCCACGGGTCCGCCGCGTCGACGGCGAACGTGCCCGTCCATCGCACGACGGGGGTGCCGTCGCGCGCCACCACGTCGACGACACCCTCGTTGTCGCTCCCGACCTCGAGCACGCCGACCGCGATCGTCGCGCCGTCGGGCGAGTAGGCGATCGAGGCCTGCGGCGGCGGATACGCGCCCGGCAGGGTCTCGACCTGGCGGACGTCGTCGTTGCTGAGCGTGACCTCCGCGACGGCCACCGACCTGCCCGGCGCGCCCTCCGACAGCTCGGTGCCGCACTCCGACAGGACGGCCAGGTGCAGCCCGTCCGGGGAGAAGGCCGTCCAGGTCGGTCGGCACCCGGTCGTCGCCGCGGGCGGTATCACCACCGTGCGGGCCGAGCCCGTCGCGAGCTCGATCAGCGCGACACCCGGACCACCGTCCGTGTACGCGATCGACCGACCGTCCGCGGAGAGGGCCACGCCGCTCGTCGTCGTCGGGATGCCGTCCGGCAGCTCGAGCCGCGCCCACGTGCCGTCCGCGGCGTCGAGCGCATAGAGGGCCTGCCGGGCGCCGGACGCGTTCTCGGGATCAGGCGTCCGGACGACGACGCGAGCGCGGTCGACGTGCCGTCGGGGCGCGGTGGCCAGGTCGACGACCCCGGCCGGGACGGTCGACCAGCGCGGCCACGCGGCGAGGGCGGACCCAGGAGGCGGCGGGCTCGGCGCCCCGGCCGCCGCCGTCGTCCGCGCGGGGGTCACGGGGTCCGACGACGTCGCGATCGCGGCGAGCGAGGCCGGACCGCGGCTCGAGACCTGCACGCC
>JAJYCD010000050.1 GCA_021778635.1 Actinomycetes bacterium | reverse complement strand
TCTACGAGGTGTCCTCTTGATCGGGTCAATAGTCGCTGTGGTAAGCCCTATTTTCCCTGATCACGAGGACATTTCGCTGTCTGACGCGCCACTACCACTGCGCCCGGACCGGTGGATCGAGGCTTAGATCGTGCCCGTAGGGCCGCCGGTCACGATCGGCTTGAGCACCGACCAGCTCAGCGGGGCCGCAGCGATCACTCCCGACGGCGGTCGTTGATCGACGCCCTGCGCAGCGGTCGCGTCGTCGGCGAAGCCCTGTCCGACCCGTCGCACCCGAACCGGACTTTCGACGTGAAGGTCAGCGACGCCCTTCCCGAAACGCTCGCGCTCGGCAGCGCCGGCCACACGCTGATCGTCGCCGGAGACGACAACCGTGTACACGTCCTGGGCCTCGCCTCTGGTGATCAGCATGGGACGGCCGTGCTCACCGGCGTCACGAACCACGTCGTCGGCGCGGTCATCTCCCTCGATGCGGGCCCGGTGGCCGCCGCGAGCCTGGACACCACCGTGCGCCTGTGGCGGCACGGCCCGAGCGGATGGACCCTCGCCACCGCCCTCCCCGGCCAAGGAGCGGCGCTGACGGTCGCGTTCAACCCGGCCGGCGCACGCCTCGCCGCAGCAGGTTCCGACCACAAGGTTCGGATCGGGCACATCACCACCCCGCACCAACCCCGCCTTCTCACCACGCTCACCGGCCCGGACAACGACATCTACCCGGTCGCGATCTCTGCCACCGGTGATGTCGCCGCCGCATCGCTCGACAAGACCGTCACCATCTGGCGGCCCCGTGGCGGGTCCGCCGGCGGCGACGCGCAAGGATTCACGACGTACGCAGTCCTCCGCTCCGCCGGCGTCGACCTCGACTCGCTCGCCTCGTCCCCGACGGATCCGGACTGCTCGCCGGAGGCGCCAACGGGATCGTGCGACTGCGGAACGCCGACCCCACCATCGCCCGCACCCAGGTATGCACCACCGCCGGCAGCCCCTTGACCGCCACCGAACGGACCCCACTCCTCCGCCGCCTGCCCTTCAGTCACCCCTGCCAAGGCTGAACCAACGGCAGTCGGTCACCAGTCCCGGCCGCGGCGTCGGCGGTCACGCTGGCGGCGGCGTGCACACCTCCCGGTCCACGCCCCGATCGAGATCGAGAACCGGGATAGTGCGCTCTCGGTGTCATCAGGGCGAGATGAGAGACGGCGTCGAGCATTGTTCGGACAAGTCCGTACAGGCGAACACGCACCTCCCCGCGGCTTCTGTGGCTGACTAACGTGCGGGTCGCTGCCGGCCGATCCGCGCCATGAGCACCTGCGCCCGTGGAGACGCGCTCGGTCAACAAGCGGTGACGGGGGGACAACTCCCCATCGCGGAAGTTGGGCGATTCGCCCTACCTTCCACATGCAGCGCGGGGGCGGCCATCGATCGCGATGGCGGATGGGGCCAAGGTCCCCATCCAAGGCAACGCACCCGATGGAAGTTCGAGAAGGGTGTACACGTGCAGGGATCGTGGAGGCGTCGGAAGGGGGCAGTCGCCTCCACGGCGCTGGTTTCGGTGTTCTCGACAGCGGCGATCGGGATGGCGATGGCCTACCCGGGGACACCGAGCACCCAGGTGAAGCTCAACGACGGCGGCGTCTGGGTCACGAACGCCGCACTGAGCCTGCTGGGTCACCTCAACTTCCAGGCGGGCGAGCTGGACTCGAGCCTGCGGGCGACCAGCAACAACTTCGACGTCCTGCAGCGCGCAGGTGCGGTGATCCTCGACGACACCGGTTCGGGAACAGCTAGTCCCGTCAACGTGGCGACGGTCGCGCTCACGAGCACCACACCGATGCCGGCCGGCGCCGCGATGGTCCTCGGCGGCCAGACCGTCGCGATCACTGCGCCCGATGCCGCGAAGAAGAAGACCACGCTCTGGGTGATGGCAGCCGACCAGGTGGCATCCTTCGATGCCACGCGGATCAAGCCGACCGCCGTCTTCAACGGTCTCGCCGCAGTGACGGTCGGCGAAGACGGGACCGCGTGGGCCGCGGTGCCGTCCGCGGGTGAGCTCGACCGGTACCAGGTCGGGTCGGCGCCAGAGTCGCGATCGCTGCCGGGCGTCGCCGCAGACGCGGCGCTTCAGGTGACGACGGTGGGCCAGCACGTCGTCGTTCTCGACGCGACCGCGGGCACGGTCGGCATCGACGACGGCACACCGGTCACCGTCACCGGGGCGAAGGATGCGCGGCTGCAGCAGCCCGGACCGGACGCGGCAGCGGTCGAGGTCGCCTCGGCCTCCACGCTGCTCGACGTGCCGCTCGGCGGCGGCACGCCGACCCAGCACAGCGCGGGGGGTACCGGTGTCCCGGCGGCGCCGGTGCGGCTCAACGGCTGCACCTATGCGGTGTGGAGCGGCTCGGCGCGCTACGTGCGTGACTGCGAGGGCACCGCGCACGACGTGGCGCTGGACATCCCGAACGCTGGGAACGGCGAGCTGCGGTTCCGGGTCAATCGGGACGTCGTGGCGCTCAACAACCTGGCGACCGGGGCGGTGTGGCTGACCAACGACGCTCTCACTCAGGTGAACAACTGGAGCGACGTCACACCCCCGAAGCAGGACGCGAACAAGGACCAGGCGGCCACCACGTCCCAAGACCAGCAGCTGCCCGACCGGACGAAGGCGAACCAGAACCCGATCGCCGTCGACGACCACTTCGGCGTGCGACCCGGCCGGACGGCTGTACTCCCTGTCCTGGCGAACGACTCGGACCCGGACGGGGACGTGCTCGTCGCTCAGGCCAAGACGCAGCCGTCGTTCGGAGAGCTGCAGGCCATCCGTGGTGGCGAAGCGTTCCAGCTCGCGGTTCCGGACAAGGCTACGGGATCTTCGTCGTTCACGTACACGGCGCTCGACGGGCGTGGCGGGCAGGCGGACGCGAACGTGACCCTCGAGGTACACGGCTGGAACACCGAGTCGCCGCCGGTGCAGGATCGGATCTCGACACTCGTGGTGGAACAAGGCAAGTCCGCGACCATCAACGTGCTGCCCGGCTGGAGCGATCCGGACGGCGACAACCTGTTCGTTCAGTCGGTGTCCTCGACAACGGCCGACCAGGTCCGGTCGACGCCGGACGGTCAGGTGACGTTCACCGACGTGGGAACCAGCTCGGGACGCAAGAAGGTCGTCGTCGTGGTCTCCGACGGTCAGAAGACCACCGAGGGTGAGCTGGACGTCGAGGTTCGCGCCCCGGGCGAGCAGCCCCCGGTGGCGAACGCCGACCACGTGAGCACCGTGGTCGGCAGGGCCGTCACGGTCTCCCCGCTGGCCAACGACACCGACGCGAACGGTGACCTGCTGCGCCTGGCGAAGGTCGAGGACCGCGCGGACCTGACCGTCACCAAGGACTTCACCGCCGGGACCTTCACCGTGACGGCGCAGACCGCCGGTACGTACTACCTGACCTACGTGGTCACCGACGGGCCGTCCACTGCGACCGGGCTGGTGCGCATCGACGTCGCCGAGGCGGGTGCGACGGCGGGCGCGCCGATCGCGGTGCGGGACATCGGGATGCTGACCGCCGGTGGCACGGTGTACGTCGACCCGCTGGCCAACGACGTCGACCCGGCCGGCGGGGTACTGGTCGTGCAGGGCACCACGTTGCCCGCCGGCTCGCCGCTGACGGTCGCGGTGATCGACCACCACCTGCTCCGGATCAGTGCGCAGTCAGCGTTGACCGGACCCGCCTCGTTCACCTACACGGTGTCGAATGGAACGGCATCGGCGACCGGCGAGGTCATCGTGCTGCCGGTGCCTGCAGCAGCCACGATCCAGCCCCCGGTCGCGGTCGCCGACACCGCGACCGTGCGGGTCGGTGACGTCGTGAGCATCCCGGTGCTGGCCAACGACTCCAGCCCGAGCGGCGCCACGCTGTCCGTGGTGCACGACCTCGCGCAGAAGCCCGAGCAGGGCACCGCGTTCGTCGCGAACAACGAGGTGCGGTTCCAGGCCCCGGACGCCGCGACGACCGTGCACCTGATCTACGAGGTCACCGATCCGGCGAACCAGACCGCGTCCGCCCAGGTGACGATCACGGTCCGGGCCGCCGACGCCGCGCACAACTCGCCACCGCAGCCCGTCGACGTGACCGCTCGCGCCCTGGCAGGGCAGACGATCCGGATCCCGGTGCCCCTGAACGGGATCGACCCGGATGGCGACTCGGTCCAGCTCGTGGGGATCGGATCGGCTCCGGCCCAGGGTCGTGTGGTCGCCGTCGGCGAGTCCTGGCTGGACTACGAGGCGTCGAAGGACGGTGCAGGCACCGACCAGTTCACCTACACGGTCCAGGACAGGCTCGGCGCGCGAGCCTCCGCCAGCGTGCGGGTCGGGATCGCTCCTGCTGCCTCGACGAACCAGCCTCCGGTCGCCGTGCCGGACACCGTCACCGCCCGCCCGGGCCGGAACCTGGCGGTACCGGTGCTCGCCAACGACGTCGACCCCGACGGCGACACCCTCACCCTGGTGACGGGCTCGCTCGAGGTCTCGGACACGTCGGTCAAGGCGACGGTGTCCGGAGACCGGGTGGAGCTGACGACACCGAACAAGACCGAGGTGCTCACTGTCTACTACGGGGTCACGGACTCCAAGACGGGTACCGTCACCGGCTCCCTGACCGTGACCGTCGACCCGAACGCCCCGCTGCTCGCCCCGATCGCCCGCGACGACCAGCTCACCGCTGACCAGGTTGCGAACAAGACCAGCGCAACGGTCAACGTGCTGAGCAACGACGAAGACCCGGACGGCAACGTCGCGGACCTGAAGGTCGCCTCATCCGTCGCCGGTGTGAAGGTCAACGCGGACGGTTCCCTGCAGGTGCCGGTCACCGACACCGCTCAGACCATCCTGTACACGGACACCGACGTCGACGGCCTGGTCGGGTCGGCGTTCGTGTGGGTGCCCGGAGCCCACGACGAGCGTCCCCGACTGAAGTCCACCGAGCCCGTCAAGGTCGACTCCGGGGCCACCCTTCAGCTGAAGCTCGCCGACTACGTCCAGGTCGCTCCCGGCAAGACGCCCCGGGTCACCACGGCTGCATCGGTCTCCGCCTTGCACGGCAACGGCTCCCCGGTGCTGGTCGACGCGACGACGTTGGCGTTCACCTCCGCGAAGGGCTACTTCGGCGCCGCGGCGGTCACCTTCGAGGTCACCGACGGCACCGGGCCGGACGACCCGAACGGGCACACCGCAGTCCTCACCATCCCGATCACGGTGAACCCACCGGCCAACCAGCCCCCGACGTTCACCGGATCGAACGTGCAGGTCGCGCCAGGGGAGAACCCGGTCGTGGTCGACCTTTCGGCCCTCACGACGGACCCGGACCCCGGCGACCTGGCGAAGATGACCTACACCCTCGAGGGACAGCCGAGCGGCGGGCTGACCGTCGCCGTGAACGGGCAGAAGCTGACCGCCTCGGCGGGCGTCGACGTGCCCAAGGGCACCGTGGTGACCGTCAAGCTGAAGGTCTCCGACGGGACGACCACACCGGTCGACGGCACCCTCACGCTGACCGTCGTCGCATCGACCCGTCCGCTGGCGATCGCGAACGACGACATCGTGGCCAATGCCCACCAGGGCACACCCGTCACCGTCGACGTGCTCGCCAACGACCAGAACCCGTTCCCGAACACCCCGCTGACCCTGGTCGGCTCGCCGGTCGTGGAGACCGGGGCCGGGACCGCGACCGTGTCCGGCACCCAGATCCAGGTCACCCCGGCGAAGGACTTCGTCGGCACGATGGTGGTCCGCTACCGCGTCCAGGACGCGACCAAGGACGTCGATCGCCAGGTCGACGGTCGCATCAGACTCACCGTGCAGGGACGCCCGGCCGCCCCCGCCACCCCGCAGGTCACCGCGGTCCGCTCCACGACCGTCGTCCTGTCCTGGGCCGCGCCGTCGACCAACGGCGCGCCGATCACCGGATACACCGTCACGTCCTCCGCCGGTCAGACCTACCCCTGCCCGGCCACGACCTGCACCATCAACGGACTGACCAACAACGTCGACTACACGTTCACGGTCGTGGCCACCAACGCGGTCGGCGACTCCAACCCGTCACCGGCCTCCGCCTCAGCGCGCCCCGACGCCAAGCCGAGCGCCCCCGGGACCCCGGTGCTGACCTTCGGCGACAAGTCCCTCGCCATCACGTGGACCGCACCCACCGGGTACAGCGGCTCACCGGTGCAGAGCTACACCCTGGAGATCTCGCCGCCGCCGCCCTCCGGCGTCGGGCAGAAGACCGGCATCACCGGGACCAGCTACCAGTGGACCGGGCTGGAGAACGGTGTGCCGTACCAGGTGCGCGTGCAGGCGATCAACAGGGCACCGGATCCGTCCGACTGGTCCGCGAACTCCGCGAGCGAGATCCCCGCGGGTGTGCCGGACGCACCGGCACAGCCGACCACCGCCCGTCTCGACCCAGTGGGCAGCCAGGCGCAGCTCCAGGTCGCGTGGGTCGCGCCGAAGGACAACGGCGACGCCGTCGCGTCCTACTCGGTCAACGTGCTGCGCGGTGGGGCGGCGGTCTCCACGGTGAAGGTCGCAGGCGGAACGACGACCCAGGCGATCACGCTCGACACGTCGCAGTCGGACTACACCTTCACCGTCACCGCGACGAACAAGGCCGGGACGTCGACGGCCAGCGCGGCGTCCGCCCCACGACGGGCGTTCGTCGCACCAGGGGCGGTCAGCGGACTGAGTGCTGCGCCGGGAGACAACTCGGTCACGCTCACCTACGGCGCGGCGTCGGGCAATGGGGCGACGACGAGCGAGGTTGCCTACCAGTACCAGGTCGACGGCGGAGCGTGGATCGCGATGCCCGCGGACCAGGTCATCCGGTCCGGTGTCGGCAACAACGGGACGTACACCATCGGCGTGCGGGCCTCGACGACTTTGGACGGGGTCACCTACGCCGGGCCAGCGACGAGCTCGAACGCGGTCGCACCCTTCGGGCCGCCGAACCAGCCGGGGGTGTCAGCGACGGGGAACCAGCGCTCGGTCACGCTCAACTGGTCGGCGCCCGCCCGGAACGGCCGCGACTTCTACATCGAGATCAGCGTCGACGGTGGCGGGTGGGAGAACGTCGGGGCGGGTGGTGGGTCGAGGACGGTGGGGAGCGGCCCGAGCCAGACGCACGTCATCGTGGCACGCACCGTTGACGTTGCAGGACAGGTCAGCGGGGCGCCGTCCGCATCAGGGCGCAGCGCGGATCCAAGCATCGAGGTCTACAACACCGGCGTCGCGGGCGGAAGTGGCACCTACATCGGCATCAAGTTGCACAACTTCAATGCGAACACGGCCTACAGCGTGTGTCTCGGCTCCGAAAAGGGGAACTTCTACGTGAACAGCACCACTAACGGGTGCGTGAACGTCACGACCGACGGCAACGGCGAGGTCGGGTCGACGCGGACCATCTACTGGTACGGGTACACCGGAACGTGGGTAAATGCGACGACGGGCGGAATTACCGGTACCGACCCCAGTTGGTAGGGAAGCGCGGTGATCGCCGTGAATGAGATCGACAGTGACTCATGGCGGTTGTCGGTGAGAGGTTCCGCACGCCGTAGCCAAGGACTCAATCTCTGGAGAATGAGGATCGAATGACCATCACCACCGACCAGGCGACCTGGTTCGCGGACACGTTCGAGAAGCTGGTCGCCAACGTCGGCCAGGCGGTGCTCGGCAAGGCGGATGTCGTCCGGCTCGCGCTCACCTGCATGCTGGCCGAGGGGCACCTGCTGCTCGAGGACGCGCCGGGCACCGGCAAGACGTCGCTGGCACGTGCCATCGCGGCGACCGTGCAGGGCTCGCACAACCGGATCCAGTTCACGCCGGACCTGCTGCCCTCGGATGTGACCGGCGTGAACATCTGGGACCAGCGCAAGAACGACTGGGACTTCCACAAGGGCCCGGTATTCGCCTCGATCGTCCTGGCCGACGAGATCAACCGGGCCTCGCCCAAGACCCAGTCGGCGCTGCTGGAGGTGATGGAGGAGTCGCAGGTCACCGTCGACGGGGTGCCCTACCACGCGGGGCGTCCGTTCATGGTGATTGCGACGCAGAACCCGATCGAGCAGGCCGGGACGTACCGCCTGCCGGAGGCCCAGCTCGACCGTTTCCTGATGCGCACCTCGATCGGCTACCCCGACCGGGCCTCGTCGATCAAGATCCTGCTCGGCGCGGCGGACCGCGACCCGTCGTCGCACCTGCCCGCGCTCATCACCACCAGTGCGGTGGCCGACATGGCCGACCTGGCCGCCACGGTGCACGTCGACCCGTCGATCGCCGACTACATCAGCGCGTTGGCCGAGCAGACCCGGCACGCCCCCCAGACCCGGCTCGGCGTCTCGGTGCGAGGCGCGCTCGCGCTGACCCGTGTCGCGAAGGTCTGGGCCGCGGCGCACGGGCGCACCTACGTGCTCCCGGACGACGTGAAGGATCTCGTCATCCCGGTCTGGACCCACCGCCTGATCCTGGACCCGGAGGCCGAGTTCGCCGGGGCCACCGCGCAGTCCGTGCTCCAGGTCGTGGCGGCCGACGTAGCCGCACCCCAGGAGCGGGTGCCCGCCTGATGAGCATCAAGGTCGATGAAGCCGACCCACCCGCGAGCGCCGAGCGCGTTCGACGGCGTCCGGACACCTCGCCCGCGGTCCAGGCCGGGCTTCGCGCCGTGCGCGGCGCGCGCAAGGCACGCCCGCGACCGCGAGAGGTGCTCGACGGGATCTGGCTCACAGCCCGGCGGACACGGGCCGATGGCGCCCACCTGGTCGCGACGGTCCAGCACGTACTTCAACCGGTGCGCCGAGTGCTGGCCCCGGCGCTCGCCGTCGTCGGACCGGCCGGCTGGCTCGTCGTCGCGGTCGCAGTGGCTGGCGCCTGGGCCGGGCGACGTCTCGGCTGGCTGGAAGGCTGGACCGTGGCGACCACGGCTGGGTTGTTGCTGCTGGTCGCGGTGGCGTTCGTCCTCGGGCGATCTGCATACGCGGTCAGGTTGGACCTGGGCCAGCAGAGGGTCGTGGTCGGGACCCGTGCGACTGGCGAGCTCACCGTACGGAACGCCGGTGCGCGAGCCCTGCTGCCGGCCCGCGTCGAGCTGCCCGTCGGGCTCGGTCTTGCGACGTTTCGTCTTCCGAGGCTCGCGACGGGTGCGGAGCACGAGGAGATGTTCGTCGTGCCGACCCGTCGTCGCGGGCTGATCGTGATCGGTCCGGTGAGCTCCGTGCGCGGCGACCCGCTGGGCCTGCTGCGCCGGCAGGTGCGGTGGACCGAGCCGATGGATCTGTACGTGCACCCGCGGACCATCTCCCTGGACGGCGCCTCGGCCGGGTTCCTGCGCGACATCGAGGGGCTGCCGACCCAGGACCTCTCGAGCAACGACATCGCCTTCCACGCCCTGCGCGACTACGTCGCGGGTGACGACCGGCGTTCGATCCACTGGCGCACGACCGCGCGGACCGGGCGACTCGTCGTCCGACAGTTCGAGGAGACGCGGCGCTCGCACCTGGTGGTCGGGCTGTCCAGCTCCGCAGGCGACTACGCCGACCCGGACGAGCTCGAGCTGGCGATCTCGGTCGCCGGGTCGATCGGGCTGCAGGCGGTGCGGGAGGAGAAACAGCTGTCCGTGCTCACCTCTCGCGGCCGGCTGCGCGCCGCGACCGCCATCAGGTTCCTTGACGGGCTGTGCCTGGTCGAGGCGGACGAGAAGGACCCGGGACTGGTCACTGTCGGTCGGTCCATCGGGGCGGAGGTTCCCGACGCCTCGGCCGTGATCCTCGTCGCCGGGACCACGGCCGGCGCAGAGACGCTGCTTGCCGCCAGCATCCGCCTGCCGGTGAGCGCGCTCAACGTCGCTATCCGCTGCGCCCCCGGAGAGCAGGTCTCGCGCAAGGTGCTCGGCGGGCTCGTCATCCTCACCATCGGCGCGCTGGAGCAGCTGCCGCAGATCATGCGCCGGGTGGCCGCATGAACCGCAAGACCGTCCGCGGCCTCGGTGCCCGGCTGACCGATGTCGTCGTCACCGCCGTGCTGGTCGGCGCCGGGCTGGTCGGATTCGGCCCGGCCTTCGGTGGCACCGGGTGGGTGCTCGCCGCGGCGGCCGGCCTCGTGCTCGGACTTGCCGTGGCCGTGGTCGGAGCGATCCGCAGATGGGGCGCGCTCACGCTCGCCGCACTCGTCGCGGTGAGCTACTTGCTCGTCGCCGGACCGCTCGCGGTACCCGACCAGACCACGGCTCACGTGCTGCCGACGCTCGCGTCCACCCGCGCGGTGCTCGTGGCCGCCATCCGCGCGTGGAAGGACGTGCTCACCCTGACCCCGCCGGTCGGAGAGCACCCCGCTGTCCTCGTGGTTCCCCTGCTCACCGGCCTGGTCGCCGCCGTGGTCACCGCCTCGGTGGCCCTGCGCGCGTCTCGCCCGTGGTGGGCCCTCGTTCCCGCCGCGGTCGCCTTCATCGCACCGATCGCGCTCGGCACGATCGACCCCGCCGAGCCCGTGGTGCAGGGAGCGGTGTTCGCCGTCGTGGCGATCGGGTGGGCTGTGTGGCGCCGCGAAGCGCGCGTACTGGCGGCGAACCTCGCCTCGGACGTCGACGCTGGCGCGCGCTCCGCGCTGGCGCGCAGCCGAGTCTCCACGGGGGCCGGGATGCTCGTCGTCGTCGGGGTGGCGGCGTTCGTGCTGACGCCGCTCACGGCGGCCGCCGTGCCTCGGCACACGCTGCGTGAGACCCTCGTGCCCCCGCTCGACCTGCGCGCGTACCACAGCCCGCTCGTCGGCTTCCGGTCCTACGTCAAGAACCAGGACAAGGATGTGCTGTTCACCGTCGCCGGACTGCCGGCCGGCGGGCGAGTCAGGTTGGCCACCCTCGATGGCTACGACGGCGTCGTCTACGACGTGACTGAGGGTGCTGCCGGCGCGACCTTCGAGCCCGTCTCCGGCACCCTGCCAGGCACCGGCCCGACGACCCGGTTGACCATCACCTCGACGGCCTACGCCGGGGTGTGGCTGCCTGACGCCGGCGACCTGCGCTCCATCACGTTCTCCGGCCCACGTGCCACCGCGCTCGCCCGGTCGGCGTACTACGACGCGAGCACCGGGGTGGCGATCACGACCGCGGGCCTCGCCCCGGGCGACTCCTACAGCCTCGACGTCGCGCTGCCGCGCACGTGGACCGATGCCCAGCTCAAGGGCGATCAGTTCGCCAACGTCACGCTGCCGGCTACGACGAACGTGCCGGATGCGGTGCAGGCCTCCGCGGGGCAGATGGCCGGCGCCGGAACCGACCCGGTCACGGCCGTGCGGAACCTCCAGCGGGCACTCTCCACCCAGGGCTTCTTCAGCCACGGGCTGCAGGGCGAGGCGGCCTCGCGTTCCGGGCACACCGCCGAGCGGATCGCGGCCCTCCTGAGCGCGGACCAGATGGTGGGCGACGACGAGCAGTACGCCGTGGCGATGGCGCTGATGGCCAGACAGCTCGGCATCCCCGCCCGGGTGGTGATGGGCTTCTACCCCGCAGACCCGATCTCGACCGGAACAGTCGCGATCACCGGTGACGACGTCCACGCCTGGGTCGAGATCGACTTCGCCGGGGCGGGTTGGGTGCCGTTCGACCCGACCCCGCCGAAGAGCCAGACGGTCAACAAGCAGGCCCCGAAGCCGCGCTCGAACCCCAAGCCCCAGGTGCTCCAGCCCCCAGTACCGCCGAAGGCACCCGCGGAGCTTCCGCCAGACACCCGCCAGGACAAGGGCAGGACCGGCTCGACCGGCCTCAACCAGTGGTGGGCATCGGCGCTTCGCACGGCGGGGCTCGGGATGATCCCGGTCCTGGTGCTCGGCGGGCCGCTCGTCCTCATCGCCTGGCTCAAGCGGCGGCGCTGGCGGCGCCGTGCGACTGCCGACCAGCCGATCGCTCGGATGAGTGGCGGCTGGCACGAGGTCGTGGACCGTGCGGCCGATCTCGGCACCCGGGTGCCGACAGGTGCGACCCGTCGGGAGACAGCCGTCGTGCTCGCCGAGCGCTACCCGAGCACCGAGGTCGCGCCCTTGGCGGCCAGAGCCGACTCCGCCGTCTTCGGGGCCGGGGAACCGGCCGAGGCCGAGGTCGCCGAGCTGTGGCGGCAGGTCGACGAGATCGTGACGGCCATGTACGGGTCCGTCGGTCGCTGGGCACGGCTGCGCGCGCGGTTCTCGGTGCGGTCGCTCGTCGCGGACCTTCGACGACAACGGTCGACCGCGGTTGAGCGACCCGGAACGCGAGCCGAGCACGCCCGTTCAAGGGCGCGCTCGATCATCCACACGCTGGCAACTCGAGCAGGAGGACGGCGATGAGCGTCGTGACCACCACACCAGACCCGACGATCCTCGGGCCCGGGTTGGACGGCGTGGTGCCGGCCCCGGTGGGCCGTCGAATCGGTGCGGCGCTCATCGACAGCCTTCTCATGCTGGCCGTGGAAGGCGCCGCGTTCGGCCTGGCGTTCCTGGCACGGAACGGCTCGATCCTGCTCGTCGTCGCGATCCTCGCGTGGGGATTGGTCCAGTGGCGGATGCACGCGACGACCGGGCAGACCATCGGCAAGCGGGCGGTGGGGATCCGGACGCTCGCGGTGCCGGCCGGTACGGCGCCAGGGCCGGGACGCACGTTCGGTCGGTACCTCCTGCTCTCCGTGGCCAACCTCTTCTGCTTCGCCGGCCTGCTGTTCGTCCTCTCGGTGTTCTGGGACCCGGACCGGTTGCTGCGCGGCTGGCATGACAAGGCTGCGAACGTCTTCCTCGTCGACATCCGTTCCGGGCGTGATCCGTTGGCTGCCCGCGCCGGACGTTCGGACGCCTGGTCTCCGGAGCACGCCGAGGCGGCGCCGCACGTCCCGGTCGTCGCATCACCGGCCGCCGCCCTCCCGGCACCGGTCTCCGCCCCGGCAGCGCCGGCCGCCGCCCCGGCCGTGCTCCCGACACCGGTGACGGCCGTCGGCGTCCCCGACCCTGTCCCCGCCGGTCCGATGGTCGCCCCGCCGACCGGCCACGCACAGAGGGTGCCGCCGCCGACGGGCACGGGCATCATCTCGACGGTTCCGGGTCGGTCCGCGGGCATCGAGGGTGCGCCGGCGTCACCGCCGCCCCCGCCGCCCCCGCCGGCCCCGCACGTGGCACCGCAGGTTCCCCTGGACGCCCGATCGGATCTACCGACGGCGGCCGCGCCGTTGTCGCCGATGCCGATGCCGATGCCGCCGGTCGACGACGACGACGCCGAGATGACGGTGGCGTCGCTGGCCGTGACCCCGTCGGTGGCCGAGGTGCGGCTGGTCTTCGACACCGGAACCGTGCTGCCGGTGAGCGGACGCGGGCGCATCGGTCGGGACCCGGTCGCCGGCACAGAGCCGGTGGTCCACCTCGTCCCGCTGCCCGACACGACCAAGTCGGTGTCCAAGACCCACCTGGAATTCGTCCTTGCCGACGGGGGACTGTGGGTGTGCGATCTGCACTCGACCAACGGGTCGTCGATCGAGCGCGCGGGCACGCGTTCCGCGCTCGCGGCCGGTGAATGGGTGCGCGCGGACGCCGGTTCCGTCGTGCACGTGGGCTCGCGGACGTTCCGTGTGGAGGTGCCGTGAGCACCTCGTTCGAGACCGCGTGGGGTGTCGCGACCGCCACCGGGCGACGAAGCGGGAACGAGGACTCGTTCCTGGCCGACCCGCCGGTCTTCGTCGTGGCCGACGGCATGGGAGGGCACGACGCGGGCGAGGTCGCGTCGGCGATCGTCGTGCAGGAGTTCAGCGACCTGCGCGGACGGGAGAGCGTCGAACCGGAGGACCTGTTCGACCGGATCGAGCGAGGTGCGGCGCGCATCCGTGCTCTGCCGGCACCGCCGGGTCGCGGGGCAGGCACCACCTTGGCGGGCGTCGTCCTGAGCAGTCGCGGCGGTGCGCCCTACTGGCTCGTCGTCAACATCGGTGACTCGCGGGTCTACCGTGCCGCCGACGGCGCCCTCGAGCAGGTCACGGTCGACCACTCGGAGGTCCAAGAGCTCCTCGATTCCGGTGAGCTCACCCCGACCGAGGCGGACGACTATCCCCGTCGCCATGTCGTCACCCGGGCCGTCGGCGCGTTCGCGCAGGTCAGACCGGAGCTGTGGATGCTGCCCGCCGGCCCGAACGACCGGATGCTGATCTGCTCGGACGGCTTGACCGGCGAGCTCTCCGACGAGGCCATCCTCGACCTCCTGCTGGCTTCCGGCGGACCGCAGGAGTCCGCGGACGCCCTGGTCCAGGCCGCGCTGGCCCACGGCGGCCACGACAACGTGACGGTCGTGGTGGTCGACGGGCGGGGATTCGACGACAACGACGCCACCGTCCCCTCGCTCGCCGAGTCCGACGACGACACCCAGCCACGCGAGGACCTCGATCCGATAGCGGCGGTGATGCCATGAACATCGGCGAGTACGTCCCCGGACGTCACCTGGCCGTCGTCGACGTCCATGGGGTGGCGCTTCTCCCGGCCTCGACCTCGGATCAGGTGCTGGCCGCAGTTCGGGCGGCACTCAGCTCGGATGAGCTGGACGGCGATCGAGTGGCTGTCCTGCTAGAGACCCTCACCCTCGGTACCCGGCTGTCGGTGCTGCCCGCGTTCGCCGCTGCCGTGCTTGCCCCCGGCAGGGTGGACCTTCTGGTGCGCGGACCGTACCGGTTGACGGTCGCCGGTTCGCGTCCGACTCAGGTCGACGGGCTGCACGTGACCAGCTGGCGGGAGGAGTCCGTCGACGGGCCCACCCGGGTCGAGCTGACCGGCGACGACGACACCTCCGCGCGCACGCTCACCCTGGACCGCGGCGTCGCCCTCGCGGCGTCGGTCCGCCTTCTCCTCGCGGAGGGGCCGGTGACGGACACGCCGTCGGAGTCCGAGCGCGGGACGGTGGCCGAGCTGACCGCCGAGGAGCCACTCGTCGAGCCCGTCGAGCCCGTCGAGCCCGTCGACCGGGTGCCGGCAGACGACCCACGTCCTGCCGAGACCTCGCCGCCGCACCCGAGACCGAGCCTGAGCCCGCTCGCGACCGTACCCGCCGTGCCGACGACGACTGCCGGACACGCAGCGACCTCGCTCGCCCCGGGCGATCTCAGCGAGACTGCCGGCGCGGAGAAGGCCCGCGACGACGACCGCACGCTTCTACCCGACGCCACGCTGGCGGTGGAGCTGACGAGGACGGAGGAGACGCCAGCTGGGGAGGGTCTCGTCACCGGTGTGCCCGGTCCCGTCGCCATCTCCGTACCGGATCGGGGCCAGGAGAGCGCCGGCGAGACCGATTACGGGTTCCTCTGGGATCGCACCATCGTCCAGGACGTCGAGCACGCGGCCGTGCGGGGGCCCGATCATGAGCCGGACCACGCGTCGGCCGCGGACGCGGGTGACCACGACGGAGAGACGATCCACCTGGCCGATCTCCTGGGACCCGCACCGGTGCCGGCACTGACGCCGGGCGATGCCGGTGGGCCGGGGGTGCTGTCGCGGTACTGCGCGCAGGGTCACCCGAACGCCCCGCACGCCGTCGCCTGCCGGGTGTGCGGCGGTCCGATCGTCGGCGAGCCTCGGGTGGGCACGCGGCCGGCTCTGGGTCGTGTGCGACTGGGGTCCGGGGACACCGTGGACCTCGACCGCTCGGTGATCCTCGGACGCCGCCCGCAGGCGTCCCGGGTCAGCCAGGGCGACATCCCGCGCCTGGTGCCAGTGGGCGGCAAGGAGGTCTCCCGCAGTCACCTCGAGCTACGGGTCGAGGACTGGAACGTGCTGGCAGTCGAGCTCGGCTCGCGCAACGGGACGTTGCTGCTCCGGCCCGGCCAACCACCGGTGCGGCTGGTGGAGAACAACCCGGTGCCCGTGCGCAGCGGCGACCAGTTCGACCTGGGAGAGGGCATCGTCGTGACGGCCGAGGACGTGCCATGAACCGCCGCGCGCCATCGACCCCCCCGGTGCTCCCTGGCTTCGAGTACGTCTCGCTGCTCGGTTCCGGCGGCTTCGCGGACGTGTTCCTGTACCGCCAGATGCGGCGCGAGGTCGCGGTCAAGGTGCTGCTCGCGGACGTGCGGGACGACGCCACGGCTCGGCGGCAGTTCGAGGCCGAGGCCGACCTCATGGCCCACCTGTCCGCGCACCCGCGCATCGTCACCGTCTACCAGGCCGACGTGGCGCCCGACGGCCGACCGTTTCTCGTCATGGAGTACTGCCCGCCACCGAGCCTCGGCGAGCGCTACAAGACCGAGCCGTTCGCTGTCGACGAGGCACTTCGCACCGGCATCGAGCTGGCCGGGGCGGTCGAGACGATGCACCGGGCCGGGATCTGGCACCGGGACATCAAGCCGGCGAACATCTTGGTCACCCAGTACGGGGGTGCGGCGCTCACCGACTTCGGCATCTCGGTGACCTCCGCCGACGCCGACGTCGCCCAGGGTCTGTCGGTGCCGTGGGCGCCGCCCGAGGTGGTGAGCGGGCAGGTCGCGTCCGGTCTCACCGGAGACGTGTATTCCCTGGCAGCGACGATCTACTCGCTGCTGGCCGGTCGGACGCCGTTCGAGGTCCGGGGCGGCGACAACGGCAAACGTGCGCTCGCCGAGCGGATCAGGACGGCTCCGTTGCCGCCGGTGGGGCGCCCGGACGTCCCTCTGGCGCTCGAGCAGGTCCTCGCCACCGCGATGGCGAAAGCGCCGGCCGCGCGCTACCCGTCCGCCTTGTCGTTCGCCCGCGCGCTCCAGCAGGTGCAGTCGGCGCTGCAGATGTCGGTGACCCAGGTCGAGGTCCGTGACGAGTCGGTGCCCCCGGACCGCGAGGACATCGAGGACGACGGGGCCACCCGCATCCGTTCGGTGCTCACCGTCGATCCGACCGTCGTGCCTGACCGGCGGCAGGCCGGCTGGGGGACCACCGACGCGGCGCTCGCAGCGACGTCCGTCCCGCCGGCCCGCATCACGCCGGACACCCGGGCGACGCAGGGCGCGCCTGTGGTCCGAGACTTCCGCGGCCCGGGGATCACGACCCCCTCGGTCGAGACAACCATCCACCGCCCAGGCGCCGAACCGGTCGGAGCCGACGACGAACCACCCGCTCGCCGCTCGCCGTTGACGGCCGTGGTGGCCGCCGTCGTCGTCGTCCTGGTCGGGGTCGGCGCGTTCCTGGCGTTGCACTACTCCGGCACCCCGACCGCCGGGGCGACCCACGCCTCGACGGTGCCCGCCGCTCCCGTGGACGCGGTCGGTGCACCGGTTCCGGTGCCGACTGCCGTGGCCGGCACGGTCCAGGGCGGCCAGGTGGTGTTCACGTGGGACAACCCTGACCCGCAGACCGGCGACAGCTACCTGTACCGGGTTCCCGACCCCAGCACCGAGGCGCCGTACACCAAGACGACTGCGACGACCGCGACCGTACCTGCCGTGCCCGGGGCCAAGACCTGTCTCGAGGTGCTGCTGCGCCGGGTCAACGGCACCGCTTCACCGACGCCAGGGACCGGGTGCGTCGGACCATGACCGGTATCGAGGCGGGGACCGGCGCATGCCGGTTGGAGTTCTGCGGCGAGTGGTTCGAGGTGTCTTCCTCCGAGCCCTTCGTCGTCGGCAGGGAAGGGCTGCTCGGACTGGATGACAACCCCTATCTGCACCGCCGGTTCCTCGAGGTCGTCCTTGTCGACGGCATGTGGTGGCTCCGCAACGTCGGGTCACGGCTGTCGGCGACGATCACCGAACCCTCCGGCGGCATGCAGGCGTGGTTGACCCCGGGCGGGCGTCTGCCGCTGGTCTTCGGAACCACTGTCGTCGTGTTCACCGCAGGGCCGACGACCTACCAGATCGGCCTGGAGACGGCACACGCGACGTTCGCCTCGACCCAGTTCCTGCTGGGATCGGAGATCGGCACGACCACCGTCGGCCACGTCGTCCTCACCCTGAGCCAGCGTGCTCTCATCGTCGCGCTCAGCGAGCCGCTGCTGCGCAGCCCCGGCTCGACGACGACCCAGATCCCGTCCTCCGCGGCAGCCGCCGCACGGCTCGGCTGGGCGCTCACCCGGTTCAACCGTAAGCTCGACAACGTCTGCGACAAGCTCGACCGGGTCGGTGTCGGGGGCTTGCGCGGCGGGCCGACCCGACTGGCGACCCAGCGACGGGCTCGGCTCGTGGAGTATGCGGTGACGGCTCGACTGGTGACCGCGGCAGATCTTGGCCTGCTCGACAACCCGCCGTCGGCTGCAGGTGAGTCATGAGGCTGAAGCTCACCGTGCGCCGCGAGGGGGACGTGCGCACCGACCTCGAGGTCACGGCCGACGCGAGCGCGACGATCGGCGACCTCGCCGGCACCCTGTTCTTGGCGGACCCGCAGCACGGCGGCGCGCAGCTGCCCGGCGCAGTGACCCTGCACGTGTGGGACGGGGAGAGCGGTCGTTCGCTCGAGCCGTCGTCCGGCGTCCTGGACTCGGGACTGCGCTCGGGCTCGACGGTGACCGTGGTCCAGCACTCCGAGCAGTTCACGGCCGACGGCGGCGGACGGGGCCCGGTCGTCGCCACGGTGCGGGTCCTCACCGGGCCCGACGCCGGCCGAGAGTTCGGACTGCCATTCGGCTCGGCAGTGGTCGGACGCGACAGGGATGTCGACGTGCGCCTGACAGACCCGATGGTGTCCAAGCGGCACGCGCGGATCAACGTGTCCGACGGCGTCGAGGTCGTCGATCTCGCCTCGGCCAACGGGGTGCTGGTCGACGGCCAGCAGACCACCCGGCGCCACGTCGGACCGGGTGAGGTCGTGACCCTCGGCGACACCGAGCTCGCCGTGGTGCACCACCAGCGAACCGGTGGCGCACCGCCCACCACCCCGGACGTCCCGGTGCTTCGCTCGCCGCGGGTGGTGCCGCGGTTCGCCCCGCGCGAGGTCCCGGCGCCCGAGCCGCCGAAGAACAACCCGCAGTCCCGGTTCCCGGTCCTGATGATCGCCGCCCCTGTGCTCCTCGGTGTCGGGTTGTACCTGGTGACGAAGAGCACCAGCAGCCTCTACATCGTCGCCTTCTCGCCGGTCTTCGCGATCGGCACGTGGATGGAAGCCCGACTGGACCTCCGTCGTCAGGCCGCGGCGTTCACCGCCGCGCTCGCCGCGCTGCGGGCAGACCTGCTGACGTCGCAGGAGCATGAGCGCTCGGTCAGGCTCACCGAGCACCCGGCGACCGCCGGGGCGGTCGAGGACGCCCATCGCCACGGCGATCTGCTCTGGACCAGGCGCCCAGAACACCCCCAGTTCGCCACCCTGCGCCTGGGCCTGGGCACCGCGCCGAGCCGCACGCAGGTGCGGCTTCCGGAGTCGAACGAGACGAAGCCTGAGTACTGGTCGGCGTTGACCGCCCTCGCCGACGAGCTTGCCACGATCGACGGCGTACCGATCGTCGGTGATCTGCGGGTCTCGGGCTGCCTCGGCGTCGCCGGCGAGGGCGCGCGGCCGGCTGCGGCGGCACTGGTCGTCCAGCTGGTCGCCCTGCACTCACCCGCCGAGGTCGTGCTGGCGGCGTTCGTCAGCCACCAGACATCTCGGGACTGGCAATGGCTGGCCTGGCTGCCGCACACCACCTCACCACACAGCCCTCTCGGTGGGCGCCTGCTGGCAGCCGACCCGGGCACGGCCGCGGGACTGCTCAGCCGGTTGGAGGAGCTGGTGGCCACCCGTCGGAGCGAGGGATCACCGAACGACCTGCGCGGGCCGCTCGGCCCGGATGTCGAGCAGCTCCCCGGGCCGGTCGTCGCGACCGTCGTGGTGCTCGTCGAGAGCGGTTCGCCGGCCGACCGAGCGCGCTTGACCAGGCTCGCCGAGCTGGGCCCCGCCGTCGGGGTGCATGTCCTGTGGGTGGGCGCCGTGGTCGGTGACCTTCCGGCCGCCTGTCGCACCCATCTGCGGGTGGCGGCCGACGGCGCGGCCGAGGTCGGTGACGTGCGATGGGGGTCCAGGGTCGAGCCCGTGACCTGCGAGACGCTCGATCAGGCCGCTGCCGAGCGATTCGCGCGGGCTCTGGCTCCGACGGTCGACGCGGGAGTTCCGTTGGACGACGACTCGGACCTGCCGCGTGCGGTGTCCTACCTCACATTGTCCGGGGACCTGACGTCCGGGCCCGAGCAGATCGTCGAGCGATGGCGTCAGACCGGATCGGTCTCTCTGCCCGACGGCACGCGTCCGCGCCTGCGGGCCGATGCCGGTCTCCGCGCCATCGTCGGGCACGCCGGGACCGAGCTGTTCCGGCTCGACCTGCGCGCCCAGGGCCCCCACGCATTGGTCGGTGGCACCACCGGCGCCGGCAAGAGCGAGTTCCTCCAGTCGTGGGTGCTCGGTCTGGCTGCCGCCTACAGCCCGCAGCGGGTGACCTTCCTGTTCATCGACTACAAGGGTGGCGCGGCCTTCGCCGACTGCGTTGACCTGCCGCACTGCGTCGGCCTCGTGACCGACCTCTCGCCGCACCTGGTCCGCCGGGCGCTGACGTCTCTGCGTGCCGAGCTGCGCTACCGCGAACGGGTGCTGGAACGGAAGAAGGCCAAGGACCTGGTCAGCCTCGAGCGCACCGGCGACCCCGAGACCCCCCCGGCACTGGTGATCGTCGTCGACGAGTTCGCCGCCCTGGTGTCCGAGGTGCCGGAGTTCGTCGACGGCATGGTGGACGTGGCCCAGCGAGGTCGTTCGCTGGGGCTGCACCTGGTGCTTGCCACCCAGCGCCCAGCGGGCGTGATCAAGGACAACCTGCGGGCGAACACCAACCTGCGGGTGGCGCTGCGGATGGCGGACGCCGACGACTCGACGGACATCCTCGGGGTGCCGGACGCGGCCGGGTTCGACCCGGCCGTCCCGGGCCGGGGCGCGATGAAGGCGGGACCAGGTCGGATCGTCCCGTTCCAGACCGGGTACGCGGGTGGGTGGACGACATCGGAGCCACCCCGACCGCGGATCGACCTCGTCGAGCTGGGACTGGGCGACGGGACCGTGTGGGAGGTGCCCGAGCCGGAGGCCCCGCCGGTCGAGAACCACGGGCCGAAGGACATCGCCCGCGTGGTCACCACGGTGCGGTCAGCCGCCGAGGTCGCCGGCATCATCGCGCCTCGCCGTCCATGGCTGGAGGAGCTCGCCCCCGCGTACGACCTCGCGCGGCTGCGCCAACGCAGCGACGACGAGCTCGCGATCGGCGTCGTCGACGACCCCGGCACGCAGGAGCAGCGCACCGTCTACTGGCGCCCCGACCAGGACGGGAACCTGGGTGTCTACGGCACGGGCGGCTCGGGCAAGTCCACCGTGCTCCGGACGATCGCCACGTCGGCGGCCGTGACTCCGCGCGGCGGCCCCGTGCACGTGTACGCGCTGGACTTCGGATCCCGCGGGCTCGACATGCTCGGCGAGCTACCGCACGTGGCGGCGGTGATCGACGGCGACGACGATGAACGAGTCCGTCGCCTGCTGCGGTACCTCCGACAGGTGATCGACGACCGAGCTGCGCGCTACGGCGCACTGCGGGCGGACTCGGTGGCGGCGTACCGCTCGCTGTCGGGAGTCGTCGGCGAACCGCGGATCGTCCTCCTCGTCGACGGGGTCGGGGCATTCCAGGAGGCGTACGACGTGGGCCCGTTCACGACACCGTTCGCCACCTTCGAGCAGATCGCGACCGACGGACGCCCGGTCGGGGTGCACGTCGTGGTCTCGGCAGACCGCCCGGGCGCCGTCCCGATGTCGATCCGCTCGACGTTGCAGCGCCGCCTCGTGCTGAGGCAGGCCGACCAGAACGACTACGGGATGCTCGATGTGCCCGGCGACGTCGTCGGGGCCGGGGCACCGCCTGGTCGCGGGGTGCTCGACGCGCTGGAGGTGCAGGTTGCCGTCCTCGGCGGCAGCGCCAGCCTCACCGAGCAGTCCCGGCGCCTGCGCTCCTTGGCCCGCAGCATGCATGACGCCGGTCGGGTCGGGGACGTGGTCCCGATCGGTCGGTTGTCCGACGACGTGCGGCTCGACAGCGTGCCGCTCGAGCTCGGCAGCCGGGTGCCGTTCGGGCTGGAGGATACCGACCTGGGGCCGTGGGGGATCGAGCCCGAGGGCGTCTTCCTCGTCGCTGGGCCGCCCGGGTCCGGACGGTCGACCGCGCTGGCCACGATCGCCTCAGCGCTACGTAGGTCTGTCCCGAGCATCCGGCTGGTCTACCTGGGGAAGGAACGCTCGGCTCTGCGCCAGCTCGGCCTTTGGGACCAGATGGCACTCACCGACCAGGCGATCGTGGACCTCGTCGCCAGCCTTCGCGGTTCGCTCGCAGGGCCGCGGACCGCGGTCGTGATCGAGGACGTACCCGCGTTGGTCGACTCGGCCGGCGAGCGTGAGCTCGACGCGCTCGTGCCGTTGCTTGCCGAGCACGGTCACCTCGTGGTGGCCGAGGGGGAGCTCTCGCGGCTCACCCAGTACTCGCCGTTGCTGCAGACGCTGCGCGGCGCGCGTCGGGGAATGGTCCTGCAGCCGGATCAGAGCGATGGTGACTCGGTGTTCAGGACCGATTTCCCCCGGGCCACGCGCCGCGAGTTCCCACCAGGTCGCGGAATTGCGACCGAGCGTGGATTGACCTGGCGTGTTCAGCTGGCGAGGCCGTGAGGGGGTGGGGAGTGCTCACCATCGACAGCCCGGGGCGCCGCCCATAGCGTCATTGATGTCTCGAGGGGTTCACGTTCCACCGTCTGAGAGGAATTGCACCATGGCTCGTCTGGGGATGGATGTCGATGCTGTTGAGGGAATTGCCAAGCAGTTGCAGTCGCTGGCCGATCAGATCAGCAATCTGGAGTCGCAGATCAATGGGAAGGTGCAGCAGTTGCCGGGGATCTGGGAGGGCAAGGATGCCCAGGTTTTCGTCACGCAGTGGTGGCCGTCGCACCAGAAGGCCCTGAAGGCGGCCGCGGATGCTGTCAAGGGTCTGGGTCAGTCGGCTCTGAACAACGCCAGCGAGCAGCGTTCGGTCTCCAGTCACTGACCTGCGAGGTCGTGGCCGGGTTCCGCGGAGGGTGACCCGGCCACGGCCGATGACCATGAGGAGGAGCTGATGGCACGTCTGGGGATGGATGTCGACGCGGTCGAGCGGATCGGGCACGGTCTGCAGACCGACGCCGACGCGTTGACGGCGTTGACGAGCAAGATCGACGCCACGGTGCGCCGGTTGGTCGGGGTGTGGGACGGTCGGGACTCCACGGAGTTCGTCGGTACCTGGTGGCCGCAGCACAAGAGCAGCTTGCAGCAGGTCCAGGACCAGATCCGCGGCCTCGGCCAGTCCGCGCTCAACAACGCCTCCGACCAGCGCGGTGCCAGCGACTCGACCGGTGCGTCGCCGGGCGTCGGGGGTGCGGGTGCGACGGTCTCCGCCGCGGCAGGGGCGACAGCCGCGGCCGCTGCAGGCACGAACTCGCCGTCGGCGCCGCCGAGCGCTGCCGCAGTCGTGAATGGACCTCAGCACGTTTCCGGCGCATCGATCGTCGCCCACGCCCGTGCCGAGGTCGGTACTTCGAGGCCGGCGACGGGTGCTGACACCCCAGGAGAGTGCATCGTGTCGGCTCAACGTTGGGTGAAGGCAGCTGGTGGTTCATTCGTGGGCGCAAACGGGGTTGTCAGGGACTATGTCCAATCCGGAGCCGTCCAGGTCCAGCTCACCGATGTACGACCGGGCGATGTGCTTCAGTACACGTCGCTCAAGACGCCGGACGCGTGGGTCGATGGCGTCCACACGGTGGTGGTCGGAGCGGTCCATCCCAACGGCATGCTCGACGTCATCCAGTCGAACGCCCCCGCGGGGTCCGGGAAGGTGACTGAGGTCTCACAGTGGACACCGAAGCCGCCCGCGGGATTCGAGACGCGCGCATGGCGCTTCGGTCAGCCGTGACGGTATCGACCGCGAGGTGGCGGGGGCTGTTCACCATAGATGCCAGCGCACTCAGGCTCGTCGCGCCGATCGCGTCACGAGGGGACTTGCATCCATCGTCTGCGTCGGGACGCGTCGGGGGCCGTCCGCGGATGGAGCTCGACGCCATAGCGCGAACCGTCAGGCGGCCGAAGTCGCGCATCGACAAGACGAGCAGTCTGGAATCGCGGACCGACGGAATGGTGCTGCAGGCGTCGGCACTGAGAGGCGACACGTGCTGATCGTGCGAGTGGCGGGAGCGGAGCATCGACTCCAGACAGGTGAGGGGCTGTCCATCGGCAGGGCGCCGACCTGTGAGGTGTGCATCCCCGACCCGGTCGTCTCGCGTGTTCATGTGCGGATCGCCGAAGAGTCTGGCACCTGGGTCGTCCGGGACCCTGGCAGCGCCAACGGCGTGCACGTCAACGGGTACCGCTTGGACGCCTTCAGTGTCGACCGGCCGATGGTGATGGTGCTCGGGCCGCCTGACACAGGCGTGCAGATCGAGCTAGAGCCGGTGGCCGGCCCCGTGAAGTCGTCCGGTGCGTTCTCTCCCGCGGCGCCGGAGCGCGTCCCTCCGGGCCCGGCGCCGATCTCGTCCGTCCCGGGGATGGAGCCGGTCTCATCTGTCTCTGGAACGGCAACGGCTCGCGGTCGTCTCCTTGCCGACGACCCAGTGCAGGCCGGCCTGCGAGCTTCTCGGTCCTCGGCCGAGTTCACCGTCATGCGTGCCGATCTGGACCGCGCGGAGCACGGGGGCGCCGTCCACGAGATGACGGACCTCGGCCTGGGCCGGACGGTCGTCGGCCGCTTCGACCTCACAGGCGCGGGCGCGGCCACGATCGGGCGCGACGGATCCTGCGCGATCGTCGTCACCGACGTGCTCGCCTCCCGGGTGCACGCCCAGGTCGAGGTCACCTCGGACGGTCCGGTGCTCACCGACCTGTCGTCGTCGAACGGAACGTTCCTCAACGGTCGTCGGGTCGCGCAGGTGTGGCTGGCGGACGGTGACGTGGTGACGATCGGGAACACCGATCTGGTGGTAAGCGATGGCGTCCTGGCTGCCCGGGCAGCGCCGTCGCCGCACGAGGCACGGGTCAGGGTCGAAGCGGTCGGCCTGACGATCGGTGGGGGCAAGCGGCTGCTGGACGGCGTCACCCTCGACCTGCAGGTCGGTTCCCTGACCGCGATCGTCGGCCCGTCCGGGGCGGGGAAGACGACCTTCTCCCGCATCCTCGCCGGGTTGAACGCGCCGACCGACGGCAGCGTCACGTTCGGCGGACACGACATGCACCGCGACTACGACCTTCTGAGGTCGCGGATCGGATTCGTGCCGCAGAACGACGTGGTGCATGACAAGCTCTCGGTCGACCGCGCGATGGAGTTCTCCGCCAGACTGCGCCTTCCCGATGCCTCCGATGCGGAGCGGAAGACGATCGTGAACAGGGTGCTCGCTGAGCTCGAGCTCACCGAGCACCGGGGTACCCGCGTCGACCGGCTCTCGGGCGGCCAGCGCAAGCGGGTCTCCACGGCGATCGAGCTGCTCACCGGGCCGGAGCTGCTGGTGCTCGATGAGCCGACGTCTGGACTCGACCCTGCACTGGACCTCACGGTCATGCGGATGCTGCGGGCTCTGGCGGACGCCGGTCGGGTCGTGGTCGTGGTCACTCACTCCCTCGTCTACTTGCGTGAGTGCTGTGACAACGTGCTTCTGCTCGCTCCTGGTGGGCGAACGGCGTACTGGGGCGCAGTCGCCGCGCTCGAGGACGCCTACGGCGATCAGAGCTGGGCTGAGATCTTCGCCGCGGTGACCCGTGATCCCCGCGGGGCGGCAGCGGGCCATCTCGCCCGTCATGGGGCCGAACCGCTGGTCGCCCGCCCGGAGCGAGCAGATCGCGGCTCGTTGGCGCGCGAGAAGTCACATGTGGTGCGGCAGACGGCGACTCTGGTCCACCGTCAGCTCTTGCTGATCGCGGCCGACCCCGCGCTTCTCGTCTTCCTCGTCGTGCTGCCGCTGGTGCTGGGGGCGCTGGCACTTCTGGTGCCAGGTTCCGCAGGGTTCGGGCGTTCCGCGCCGGACGCCGCGACCGAACCGAGCCAGCTGTTGATTCTCCTCATCCTCGGTGCGTGCTTCATGGGTGCGGCACTGTCGATCCGGGACCTCGTCGGCGAACGGAACATCTACGAGCGGGAACGTGCGGTGGGGTTGTCGCCGGCGGCGTACCTGGGGGCCAAGCTCGTCACCCTGTGCTTGGCGACCGCGATGCAGTCACTTCTGCTGGTCCTCGTCCTGCGCCTCGGCAAGCCACCTCCAGGGCACGGCGTGCTCGTGACCAACGGCATGGTCGAGCTGGTCCTGGTGGTCTGGCTGACGGCGTGGGTGTCCTCGATGGTGGGCGCGCTGGTGTCGGCGCTTGTCCGGTCGGGCGAGCAGACGATGCCGCTGCTGGTGATCATCGTGATGACCCAGCTGGTCATGACGGGCGGCATGATCCCGGTGACGGGTCGGGACGGCCTGAGCCAGGTCGCCGCACTGTTCCCCGCACGGTGGGGTTATGCGGCGGCCGCGTCGACGATCGACCTGCGGTCCGTCGTGCCCGGTGCGCAGCGTGACGCTCTCTGGGCTCACTCGACCGGGCAGTGGTGGACGGACGTCGCGGTCCTGGTGCTCATGCTCGCCGGGCTGTCGGCCGGGACATGGTTCCGGGTGCGCCGACGGCGAGTTCGACGTTGATCGCCGGCAGGTGCTCCGTGGCGTGTTCAGCTGGCGAGGCCGTGAGGGGGTGGGGAGTGCTCACCATCGACAGCCCGGGGCGCCGCCCATAGCGTCATTGATGTCTCGAGGGGTTCACGTTCCACCGTCTGAGAGGAATTGCACC
>JAJYCD010000139.1 GCA_021778635.1 Actinomycetes bacterium | reverse complement strand
GACGAGGGGCGCACTCATGCCGCTGTCGGCTCGCGAGCCGCGCGGTCGGGCGCCACCGGCCCGGTCGACGTGGTGGCTCGTACCATCGACGGGTGCCTCCCCGCTCGCCGCTCCCGGCACGCCACGGCCTTGACGCCGCCTGGGTCCGCACCCCAGACGTCGACCGCGGGAGCCCGGCGTCGTGGCCGACGATGGGTTCGTGGCTGCGGGACCGACTGCCGGAGCGCGTCGACGTGTCGGCGATGCTGGCGCAGGGGCGCTTCGTCGAGGAGAGTGGTCGCGCCGTTCGTGAGGCCGACCCGTATGGGCCGCAGCGGTTCGTGTGGTTCCACCGTGACCTGCGCGACGAGCCGGAGGTGCCGGGTCGGATCCACGTGGTGCATCGCGACGAGCGCCTCGTCGTCGTCGACAAGCCGCCGTTCCTCGCGACGATCCCGCGTGGCGGGCATGTCATGCAGAGTGTCGTCGTCCGGCTGCGCGCGGAGCTCGACCTGCCCGAGCTGTCGCCGCTGCACCGTCTCGACCGGGTTACGTCGGGCCTGTTGATGCTGGCCACCGAGAGCCGCTGGCGGGGCCCGTACCAGACGGCGTTCGAGCGACGAGCCGTCGAGAAGACCTACCGGGCGCTCGCGCCGCTGCGCGCTGACCTGGAGCTCCCGACCATCGTCCGCAACCACATCCGCAAGGTGCCCGGCACCTGGTGCGCCGAGGTCGTGCCCGGGGCACCGGTCAACGCCGAGACGCGCGTCGAGCTGGAACGTGAGGTGGACGGCGTCGGGATCTACCGGTTGACGCCCCGCACGGGTCGGACGCACCAGCTGCGCCTGCACCTGCTCGGGCTCGGCATCCCCATCGTCGACGACCCGCTGTACCCGGTGGTGAAGGACGTCCCGGTCGACGACTTCCGCCGACCCCTCCAGCTCCTCGCGGCCGAGATCGCGTTCACGGACCCCGTCGACGGCCGACCCCGCCGGTTCCGCAGCATCCGCACGTTGCCGCTCACCGCCGAGGAATGAGCCCGGAGCCGCCACCGGTTGCGGTCATCGGCTCGCCCGTCCGGCCGGCCACGACGCCCGACGGGGAGGTGGCGCGGGCGAAAGGGGTGGCGGCGTGGGTGTCAGGTGCGGTTGCGGACCGCGTGGCGGAGGTAGACCACGCCGTTGCCGAAGCGTCGGTGGTCGAGCAGCTCGAGGTCGAGCCGTACGCCTCGGGGTAGCGCCGGCTTGCCGCCGCCGACGAGCACCGGGCACAGCAGCAGCACGCACTCGTCGACCAGACCGTGCCGGAACGCCTCCGCGGCGATCCCCGCGCCCCCGATGCTCAGGTCCGGTCCGGAGGTCTCCTTCAGGCGCCGGACCGCCTCGGGGTCGAACGTCCGCTCGATCCTCGTGCGCGCGGTCGAGACGCCGGCGAGGGTCGTGGAGTAGACGATCTTGTCGGTGTCACGCCAGATGCCGGCGTACTCACGGGCCACCGCAGGCTGGTCCGCCAACCAGTCGTCGGACTCCCAGACCCGCATCGTGTCGTACATGCGTCGCCCGTACAGCGACGTGCCGATGTGCCGCTCGTGCTCGTTCCAGAACGCGTGCACCTCCTCGTCGGGCACGGACCAGTCGAACGCACCGGTCTCGTCCTCCAGGAACCCGTCGAGCGAGACGTTCGCCGCGTAGATCAACCTGCCCATGGTGCCCTCCATCCGGACGAGGGCAACAGGATGCAGCCATGCGCCGACACCGGCAACACGGTCAGAGGGTCAGGATCCGGTCCACCACCGCCGGCACGACGACGAACAGCAGCACGGCGACGTTCATCCCGATGCCGACCAGGGCGATCGTCCCGCAGCCGCGCAGGCGGGCGACGACGCCGAGGGCGATACCGACCAGCAGTGGCAGCACCCACAGCAGGGTGATGCCGATCCACGGCGCCCACCCCTCGATGTACGCGACCTCGCCGGTCGGCTGGACGTCGGAACCGAGCACCTGCGCCAACGACCCGCTCGCCACGACGAACGCGACCGTCCACAGGGCGAAGACGGCGAGCGCCCAGAAGGACCCCTGGGCCCACCGCGAGACCGTCAGCGGGACGTGGGCGTGGGTCGGTCCGGCGCTCTGGGCGCTCACGGTTGTCGGCTCGCGTGCGAGGGAGTGCTGTCGGGCGCGAGGTGGGTGGTGAACCAGTCGCTCGCGAGCAGCGCGACCTTCGCGAGCGTGCCGGGTTCCTCGAACAGGTGGGTCGCGCCGGGGACGAGCACGAGCTCGTTCGGGCAGCGCAGGTGCTCCTGGGCCTCGCGGTTGACGCCGACGACCTCGGTGTCCGCGGCGCCGACGATCAGCAGCGTGGGTGCCGTGACTGCCCCGAGGCGTGACGCGGCGAGGTCGGGTCGCCCGCCCCGCGAGACGATCGCGCGGACCTCGAGCCTCGGGTCCGATGCGGCCCACAGTGCCGCGGCCGCCCCGGTGCTCGCACCGAAGTACCCGATCGGGATCCCGTTCACCTCGGGCCGTCCGCGCAGCCATTCGGTCGCGGCGGCCAGACGGTTGGCGAGCAGCACGACGTCGAACACGTTCGACCGGTCGAGCTCCTCGTCCGCGGAGAGCAGGTCCATCAGCAGCGTGCCGATGCCTGCGCGGTGCAGCACGGACGCGACGAAGTGGTTTCGCGGGCTGTGCCGGCTGCTCCCGCTGCCGTGGGCGAACAGCACGACTCCGCGCGCACGTCCGGGAAGATGAAGGTCGCCGTGCAGGGGGTGGCCGGGGACGGGGATCAGGACGTCGGCGTCGGTGGACCGTTGGGCGACGGGTCCGGGCTGCTCGGGCTCGCGGCGCGCGGCGAGGTCGAGGAGCACGACGACGTCCTCGTCGGTCGTCGCGGTGAAGTCCTCGTAGGACGCGCCGACGGCGACGAACGGGTGCGGGGCGGCGAGGCACACGACCTCGTCGGCGTCCGTCATCGTCCGGATCGCCCCGCAGGACGCGACCGGTACCGCGAGCACGACCTGCGCGGCGCCGAGGCCGCGGGCGACCTGGCAGGCGGCGCGGGCGGTCGCCCCCGTCGCCATGCCGTCGTCGACGATCAGCGCGACCCGACCGGTCAGGTCGAGGCGCGGGTGGTCCTTGCGGTAGTGCTGCACGCGGGTGTCGAGCAGCGTGCGCTCGCGGCGTTCGATCGTCTCGAGCTCGCGGTCGGTGACGCCGGCGTGGGCGACGATGTCGTGGTCGATCACTCGGACGCCGTCCTCGCCGATGGCGCCCATCGCGACCTCGGGCTGGTAGGGCACCCCGAGCTTGCGTACCACGATCACGTCGAGGGGGGCGCCGAGGGCGTGGGCGACCTCGTAGGCGACGACGACCCCGCCCCGGGGGAGTCCGAGGACGACGACGTCCTCACCGCGATGGGGCTTCATCCGCTGGGCGAGTCGGCGTCCCGCGTCGGTGCGATCCGTGAACATCGTCATCACCGTGCTCTCGCACGCCCCCGATCCTGCGGTCGGGAGTCACGTCCATCGTGTCCCCCGGCCCATGACTCGGCAAACGCGCGACCAGGTGACGGTCAGGCCCTCAGCAGCCGTTCGACGCGATGGGGGAGGACGTGCTCGGTCAGGCGCCGGCGGCCGTGACGATCGCGTCGGTCGCGAAGCCGAGCATCACGCCCAGGACGATGCCCCAGGTCGTGAGCTCCTTGCGTCCGACGCGGCGCGCGACGGCGAGCAGCTCGATCACGACGTAGAGGATCGACCCGGCGGCCAGGGCGAGGAACGCGATCGACGTGAGGTCGCTCACGAACCGTTGCCCGACCAGCGTGCCGAGGAACGTCGGACCACCGCCGATCAGCCCGAGGAGCCCGAGCTGTCCCCAGCTCGGGCGGTGCCCCTCGGCCGCCATCGGCGCGACGATCCCGAAGCCCTCGGTCGCGTTGTGGAGTGCGAACCCGATCACCAGGAGCACGGCGAGCTGGAGCTGCCCGGAGGCGGCGCTGTTGCCGATCGCCAGGCCCTCGCCGAAGTTGTGCAGGCCGATGCCGATCGCGATCATCATCGCGAGCCGCTGCGCCCGCGTGATGCCCGGTGCGACGTCGGTCAGCTGGCCCGTCGCGGCCGCTCCGGGTCCGGCGGAGAGCGGCGTCGTCACTCGGCCGGCGCGCCAGCGGTCGAAGTACACCAGGCTCATGATCCCGACGGTGAAGGCCGCGGCGAACAGGATCCCGTCCGTGCCCGCGGTCCGGAGGTCGTGCGCGGCGAGGGCGGTGTCGACGGGTTCCCAGGCGTGCGTCAGCACGTCCCAGACCAGGAAGACCAGGATGCCGATGGCGATGGCGTTGAGGAGCGCGCGGGTGCGCGGCATCGCGGTGCGCAGGCGCCCGATGGGGAGGCCGACGTAGATCGTGACGCCGGCGATGGCTCCGAGTGCGGCGATCGAGGTCGGGGTCATCGGTGGCGAGTTCCTGTTCTGTCGGCGTTCTGTCGCGGTCCGGTCGCGGTCCGGTCGGTGTCCGGGCCCGCTGACCCGGCGACCGGCGCCTACCGTACAGGTTAGGTGAGGCTAACCTCCAATCGCGGTGCTGTCCGGGTTCGTCGAGACGGACCGAGCCGCGTTCGACGCGGCGTTCGACGCCGCGTTCGACGCAGCGGCGGCGCTGACCAACCGTTGCAGGATCTCGTCCTGGGCCTGTAGGTGCGCCTGGATCTGCAGAGCCTCGTGCAGCACGGCCTCGGCGTCCTTGTACGTGTCCTCCGCGCGCTGGTCGGCGGCGGCGGCCTGGACGTTCTGCCCGACGATGATGATCGGCAGCAGCACGAGCTGCAGGAACGTCTGGGCGATCCACGCGACCAGGATGATCGTGTTGTGCGACTTCACCGCCGCGGGTAGCGAGATGAGCGCCAGCACCGTGAACAGGTAGGCCGTCCACATCGTGCCGACGGCCACCGTGATGATGACCCCGACGCGCGCGTTCAGCCGGCCGATGGGGCCCTTGCCCTTGGTCCGCTGGTCCGACGTCTTCGCCGGACCGGACTCCTTGCGCGCGGCGATGCGCGGGTGCGGGGTGTGGGTGAAGATCTCCGCGACGGGTGAGTCGGACGGCCCGGCGGCGGGGGCAGTGGTGTCAGTCATCTCCGCAGGCTATGGCCGACGCCGTCGGCTCGGTGGCTGGCGCGCTGGCAGGTCCGCACGGCCCGGGGATCGGCGTGGTCCGGCCGGGTGGGCGAGCAGGACGGTCACTTCACGCACGGGATCGACGACGACTGCAGCGGGGCCGTCGCGGAGGTACCCACGCCCGCGTTCGTCGACGTGCTTGCGGCGGGTCCCGCCGCGCGGGAGGTCGTGCCGGTCGCGGTCGTGCCCGTCGCGGTCTTGCCGGTCGACGTGGTGGGCGTCGCGGGAGCGGCCGGGGCCGCGGGGGTGCCGGACAGCAGCTGTGCCGTCACGGCGCGGACCTGACCGAGGTCGACCAGGTTGACGTCCTGCCCGTTCCGCACGCCGAACCCGGTGATCGGGAGGGTCGTGAAGCTGATGTTCCCGCCCGCGAGCTTCGAGGCCTCGCCGGCGAAGCTGAGGAGGTTGAACCCCGAGTCGAGGGCGATGTTCTGCTTCGCGGTGTCGATCAGCGAACGCAGCGTCCCGAGGTTCGTGAAGGTTCCGGCCTGCTTGAGCTTGTACGCCAGCGAGATGATGAACGCCTGCTGCCGGCGCTCGCGGTCGAGGTCGGTGAAGTCGAGGTTGGGGTGGGCGTTGTCGCGGCGCTGCCGCACGAAGCTGACGGCCTGCGACGCGCTGAGCTGCTGCACGCCCGCAGGGAAGTTCGCGCCGGAGTAG
>JAJYCD010000049.1 GCA_021778635.1 Actinomycetes bacterium | reverse complement strand
CCGGATGGGCGTCGGCGGTCACCACCTCCGCGGCTCAAACTCGCGTCGGGGCCTCCGCCTCCGCGGCCGGCGTCTTCGTCGGGCCTTCGGCGAACATCACCGCAGGTCAGCGGCTAGGGAACGACCCCCCGCGGGCCGAATTCGTGGTGGCTACCGGTGTTGCCGCAAAGACGGGTGCGGAGCTTCCAGAGGGCTACTCGTCGTTCAGCGCGGCCAAGCGCGCTATGGGCTCCCCGGGCGAAGGAAACGCCTTCGATCACGTCGTTGAGCAGTCTCAGATCGGGCGCAGCGGCTTCGCGCCCGAGGAGATCCACAACCCGTTCGACATGAACCCGGTGCCGTCAGGCGTGAACCAGATCAAGGCCAACTACTACTCACGGAAGCTTGACTTCACCAACGGTGGAACTGTTCGCGACTGGCTGTCCGGCCAGCCGTTCGACTTCCAGTACCGCTTCGGCATGCAGGTCCTCAGCGATATCGGGGCGGGGTTGATCCAGTGAACGGGCGAGATCTGAGTTCCGGCGAGGTCCAGGCGCTGCTGGCAACCTATGAGGAGTTGGCCCTGGCGTGGGACGCGGAGAGACAAGCTAAGAAGGCGAACCGCATCTTCGACAAGCTCCATCAAATCGCCCTCCAGTTGCGGCCTCTGGAATCCGGGAGAGAAGGCTTGGAATCGCTCCTTCGTCATGACAACAGGGGCGTCCGTCTCAAAGCGGCTTCTGACTGTCTCGCGTGGGGATCTGAGGAGGCACTCTCAACGTTGGAGGGCTTGGTCGAACCGCGAGGCACTCACTCGCTCAGTGCTGATATGACCCTGCGCGAGTTCCGGGCGGGCCGCGTGAGGTTCGACTGGTGATTTCGTGAGGCGCACGCTGCCGTTCCTGATCGCGATGGTGATGTCCACCCTCGGATGGGTGGTTGCGGCGCCGACAGCCGCGGGCGCGACGCACGAGCAGCCGCCCGTGACCGACACCTACGACGCTCCCGCATACGACGGACCCGTTGCCGGCGCGGTGTCTGAGCGCGGCCCTCCGGCCCCACGTGACCGTTGCACCACCTACGACGCCGCGGACCTTCGGTCACACGGCATTTCAGCGTGCTCGGGCGAAACCACCACCCCCGCGGTGTACAACTACGACGACCCGGCACGGTTCGTGCGAACCTCACGCGGTAGTCAGGGCGTCGACGAGTCGGCCGGTGGCCGCGCGGCCGATTACGTCGTCCAGCGTTTGCGTGCTGCCGCAGAAGCCGGTGCAGCGAGGTTCACGGTGAACTCGGCTGGCGAAGCGACTATGTCCATACGAGCGGGATCGACATCGCTTGAGGTATCTGAGCACGCCGCGTCGCGGATGACGCAGCGAGGCATCTCGATCGATGCCGCCGAGGCGACGTTGACTCGGCAGCCCTTCCCGTACTTCCACCAAGGGCCTGGAAGACTGGCTTCTACGACCCAGCTTCCCGGATCTTCCTCGGTTCCGTGAACGGTGAGGTCACGACTGTGATCCGAGGTGCCAGTCCGAACTACATCAACAACCTGAAAGCGGCTACACCATGAGGGTCACTTACGACGCCGGAGTCGACGCCGCCTACATCTACCTGGCTGCCGAGATTCGGGCAGGGGGCGTCGCCCGGACGGTCCCTGTTGATCCTCGCGAGATCGGCGGCATGATCAACCTCGACTTTGACGCCGAGGGTCGGATGGTTGGGATCGAGGTCCTCGACGCAAGTCGGTTCCTCAGCCCGGACCTTCTGGCGTCGGCCGAGCCGTGATGGTGCGGTGATGACCCCGCCAGGCGCGGCTCGGCTCTCGGGACTTGCCGCTGCTTTCCTGGCCGCAGCCCTTGCCGTCGTGGCAAGCCTGCTGGGTGCGGTGCCGGCGTCGGGGACGACACCCACCTACGCCTACAGCACCGCAGCCTACGTCTACGATGCCCCCGCGCTGTTGTCGTCGCAGGGCGTAGCGGCGTCGTACGTGCGGGGTTCGCCGTCGGGGCCCGAGGCCGTGTCCCCTACGAGGTCTGTCTCTGTTCGAGCTGACGTAGTTGCTGCAAACACCGGTCTCACGGCTATCGAGGCATCGCCCCGGGTCGCGCCTTGGGCAGGGAACTCGCTCAGTCGTCTATTCACAGAAGGCGAGACGATGTATCGCGTTTGGGGCGGTTCGGACCAGGTCGGCTCGTGGGTGACCCCAATTGGGCCGGTCTCGTCGGCCGCTGCGCGGGAGTGTCTCGCGCTCCCGCCCGAGAACGCGGCGACCTACGTCTCGCGGGTGACGCTCGCGCCCGGCGTGCACATGCAGGTGGGCACCGCCGGTCCCGCCTTCGGTCAGCCGGGTGGATGGGCACAAGCCCAACTCCTCGAGCACCTCCCGCTCTCGAGCTTCGGGAAGGGGGAACTTCTCCCATGACACCCGGTCTCTCCTTCGCGGTCGATGACGGCGTGCTGACGATCTCGCCCTCGGACGGGAGCGACGTCTGGGAGGGCCTGCCGGACGGAATGCCTGTTCATGACCTCCGGGCAGCCCCGGATGGTCGCTCGGCCTTTGTGTTGTTGGACCCGCCTGCGGGTGGGGGCCGCGTACGCAACCTCGTGAGGATCACATCAGCCGCCGAGATCGTCTGGCGCGGCGAACTCCCCGAGACCGATCCAACAGATGCCTTCGTCAGTCTGGCGACTGATGCCGAAGGCGTCGTGCTCGCATCGACTTGGAGCGGGTACCGCGTCCGTCTGGACCCAGACACGGGTCGCTTGCTGAGTCAGGTCTTCACCAAGTGATCGGAGCCATGCGCACCGGGTCTCGGAACGCACGCTGGACCGTGCTCGTGGCTGCGATCGTCACGGCGGTCGTGGTAGCGGTCTTTGGCTATTGGGGTGCTGCACCAGCGACCGCCGCACCGTCGACGTTCACCTACGACAGCGGCGCCTACACCTACGACTGCGTTGCGCTCTTGTCGTCGCCGGACACCGGCGCTACGGACACGTGGGGCTCGCCGTCCGGGCGGGAAGCTGGCTCCTGGGTGAGCCCTGTCTCCGTCCGCGATCGCGGTGTCGCCGCCAACACCGGACGTGCCGACTTCATCGCGAGTGCCGACGGGGTGGTAGCCCCTACGAGGAGAAGTCGCTTGGTGGCCGGCTTCGAGGAGGCCGGGCTTCCGTCGACGCCTACGACATCGGCGGGCACGCAGTACACGCTCCCGAATGGTTCGCTGGTGCGGGTGATGGAACCTTCTGGTCAAGCAGGACTGCGCGCGTCGTTCACGAACGCGAACGGTGGTCCCATCAATCCGTTCACGGGCAAGCCGGTTCAGCCTCCGCCTGGTGATTCCAAGCCTGAGCGGCTGGACTACATCCGCAGCCGCACTCACATCGAGTTGGGGCCATGACCGACATCGATCCCCTCGCCGTGCTACCGGTCCGCGTCCAGGGCGTGGAGGTCCAGGACCCGATCCTCACCTTGTTCGGCGAGGGTTGGGCGCTGACGATCGCCTGCCCCTGGGCGGGAACGATCGGGGGGCGTGCCCTGTCTTGGGAGGACCTCGACATCGAGGACCGGTCGTGGGATCTGGTTGGTGAAGACCTGGTCGCAGTACGGCAGGGCGGCCCTGCGGTCGAGTTCGAGTTCTCTACCGGGAGCTTGATCGTGACTCCGGACACCGACGTGGATCCTTGGGTGCTCCAGCTGCCTGGCGGTTTGGTGGTCGGGAGGACGACGTGAAACATCTGTGGCGAGCCGGCCGGACGCTCTTCGTGATCCTTGTGGGTGCGGTCCTCGCGCCGGCGGTCGTGAGTCCGGCTGGCGCCGTCGTCGCTTCCACGCCTGCGATCGCGGTCCAGCAAGGCGCCACCTGCGCCTACGACACGCCTGCCTACGTCTACGACGCCCCCGCGCAGTTGTCGTCGTCGCACACGGTGGCGAGAACCGCGCGGGGTTCGCCGTCGGGGCCGAAAGCGGTGTCGTGGGGAAGGTCTGTTTCCTTCGGCGGCTGCTGTACTGCTGCAGAAACCGGTGCAGGCGCGGCGGAGAGCGGTGTCGCGTGTACGTTGTCGGCGGCGGAGCAGCGATCGGTCGCCTCGTTGCAGCGGCAGGTCGCCGCGCACACGGAGAAGCTCGAGGCGTACCGTGCGAACCCCGACGCGTTCGACAACTTGTGCTACCTGGAACGCGCGCCGTCGCCGGAGATCCGGCAGCGGATCCCCGATGGCCGCATCAACCACCTGGAGACTGAGATCAGGGGCCTCCAGGACCAGATCGACAAGCTTCTCGGAGACGGCTGATGGCAGAGCGTGTTCGGGTACCCGTGGCTCTCCTGCGGCGCGCCAGCGAACTCCTACTAGATCACCTGGAGAGCGTCGAGGGCGACGCGCTACTCGTGGACAAGGACTACTACTGGGCCATCGCCCCAGAGCAGCTCTATGACGCCTACACCGAGCCGTCGACGTTCACGGTCGGGCAGCTGAGCGAGTGTCTGGAAAACCTTGAGCAGATCGTTGAGGACCCTTCGAGGTCTACTTCGTTCGCGTTGGTGTGGCTTGCCGATCTTCTGCGCAGCGCTGGGCACACGGTGACGCGGTGAGGACCGCGGCGAACGGCGTACGCAGGTTGTTCGCCGCGCGCCTCCTGGTTCTCGCCGGCGTGGTGCTCGCGGCGACCACCTTCACCGGCTTCGGGTCAGCCGCAGCCGTTGCCGCAGTACCCGGCTCCACCTACGACACCGCCGCCTACGTCTACGACGCCCCCGCGCTGTTGTCGTCGCCGGATACCGCGGCGTCGTACGTCCGGGGTTCGCCGCCGGGACCGGCAGCGCCGTCGTGGGGGCAGTCTGCCTTCGTTCGTGATCGCGGTCTTGCCGCAGAAACCGCAGGCGGAGGTGCGAGATCCGTAGTCACCTCGACCGACGTCGTCACGAGCCCCTCAGCGATGGAGGGATTGACGGCGAGTCAAGTCGACGATCTGGCCAGAAGCGCCGGCTACGAGGTCTTGCCGGGCAAGGCGGGCGCCGCGAATCCTGCGACGCGCTACTACGCACCGGGCACCATCCGCTCCGTTGGGTTCCGCGTTCTGCCCGAGGGAGTTGCGGGGCAGTCTGGGTTGAAGGCCGGGCCCTACCTCCGCTTCTTCGGTGGGCCGAACGCGGGCCAGCGAATCCCTCTGGGGGCATCATGACCGACCTGACACCACTGCACGAAGCGCTGCTGGAACTCGGGCTCGAAGACTGGATCCCTCTCCCCGAGATACTCGACGCTTCGGAGGTGCGCCCGCTTGTCGAGACAGGGAAAGCGGTCGGTCTCGTCTCCCGCGCGCTGGTCGACCTCTTGACGCAGGACCGGATCCAAGTGTGGTTCGGGCAGTGGTCGGCGGACCCGAGTCCTGCACCTCGTGAGCTGGCCGAGGAGTTGCTGCTCGACGAGCGCCGGTACTCATTCGGCGCCGAAGACGCTGGCCTGGACCGGGTGTACTTCGTGAACGTCGCGAACTTCCGTGCCGAGTAGCGAGCGTCTTCGAGCCGCCCGCCGAAGAGTCGTCCTGCCAGACTCGACCCCATGACGATGGCGACCCGCACGGCTCGGCGGTCTCGCTCGGCCCTGGCTCTCCTAGCCGCCGTCCTCGCCGTCGCGGTCGGGGTGTTCACCGCCGGATCGGCGTCGGCGGTCACCACCTCCGCGGCTCAAACTCGCGTCGGGGCCTCCGCCTCCGCGGCCGGCGTCGTCGGGCCTTCGACGGGTATCACCGCAGGTCAGCGGTTAGGGAGCAGCCCGGTTCGGCCCGGGATCGTGGTGGCTACCGGTGTTGCCGCAAACGGCGGTGAACGGCTGCTGTGGACCTCATGGCAGGACTACCCGAAGGTAACGCAGGGAGGTCGTGAGTACGCCCAGATCGGGGATCGGCTCTACACCCGCCACGCGGTCGATCGCCTGCAGCCCAGCGGCCTCGGAGCCCCAGCAGGTGCCACCGGAGCAGGTCGGAGCATCTCGCCCAACTTCGTCGAGGACGTCCTCGGCAGCACTAAGGGGGCGCCCGCCAAGGGCCCGAATGGCGAAGCCAGACTCTCGTTCACGAGTGGGACTGGGCAGGTCATCACCGAGAACAACATCGTGATCACGGTGATCACGCGATGACGGTCAACGACAGCAACCAGAGCATCCTCGCGAGGATTCGGCAGGCCGCCGCGACGTTCGCCTCCGGAGAAATTGAGCTGGACGACATCCAGGCCGTCCTGCAATCCAGCCTTGGGCTTCTTGAGAATGACGGCAGCGGGGTCAGCGACCTCGTCCGCCTCGCGGAGGCCGACATCGAAGAGATTCGGTTCACCCAGCTCGTTGACGAGCAACGCCCAGCAGTGACCTTCCGTCTCGATGCGCTCCTCGATGCGTTGCCAGGCGATCGGCCATGACCTGGATCCGCGGCTGGTGGTCCGGTGCGTTGTTGGGATCCTCCGACACGGTGGCGGGCTCGTGCCGGGTGCTCTCCTGGGCGGCTACTACACGCCGGGCGGAGCCGAAGAAGTAGTCGTCGAGGTAGGCGCTTCGGGATCGGCACTTGCCGGGGCTCCCACCTGCGCGAGCGCCTTGGCGCGCCCGCTCGTTCCTGGGCTGCCGATCGAGTTCGCACGCTCGGTCGAGGCTGGTCTGCTGCGAAGTGCGCTGCCGCCAGGGATCGTCGTCGTCGATCGTGGGGCGTTCGATCCGGTTGAGTCTGTCGACGCCGCGTGAAAGATGACCCCGTGGCGCCGGCTTGGATTCCAGCGATCGTCGCAACGCCAGTGGTGAGGGCAAGGTCTACTGCTGCGCGATCAAGGATCTGTTCTCCAACCGGATCGTCGGGTACGCGATCGACGAGAGGATGACCGCCCAACTCGCCGTAACCGCCCTGCGCACCGCCGTCGCCAGACGTCAGCCGACCGGCGTCGTGGTGGCGCATTCGGACACAGGGTCCCAATTTCGAGCGCGCAGCTTCCGGGCCGTCCTTGCCGCCGCCGGGCTGCAGGGATCGATGAGCCGGGTCGCCTCCGCCGGGGACAACGCGGCGACGGATTCCCGGAACGCCCTGCTGCAGAAGAACGTCCTGGACCGCCGCCGCTGGGCCACCCGCGACCAGCTCCACGACGCGATCGTGTTCTGGATCGAACGCACCGACAACCGGCGCCGTCGACAGCGCGCCCTCGGCAAGCTCACACCCGTCGAGTTCGAGCTGGCCTTCACCGCCCAGAACGTCGCCCTTGCGGCATGATCACCAACCAACCGGTGTCAACCGACCCTGCAGCAGTCCCTTCATCTCGGCGACCCCGCGGGTGCAGGTCGACCAGGCCATGGACCGCGCCACCCGCAAGTCTGCGCCATGGAGATACCGCATCTGGGCGATGGCCTGGGCCGCCCTTGTCGTGCCGTACATGGTCGTGGAAATGCTCGTTGCCCTGTACACCAACCATTTCCCGATCAAGCCGGTGTGGCTCGAGGACGTCGTCATCTACGGCCCTCTCGTGATGATCTTCATCGCATTTTCGACCTGCCTGGCTATCGGGTCACGGGGACCGGAGGTGCCGCTCATGCTCCCCGACTCCCCGCAAGCGCAGGAGAAGGAGGCACGTTCGCTGGCGCGCTGGCAGATCGGCGTTGCGATCGTGGTCGCGATATCCGTCATCGGGCGCCTGTACCTGATGCTGCGCTGAGCCGACCGGTATTTCGTGCTCTGGGTCAAGCCTCGTCCGTCGTAGTGAGCGCGCTTGTCCGGCGGATCGCTCGGGTTGGTGGTACTCGCGAGGTTGAACCCTGCCGGACGGCGAGCAGACCGGCAGACTCGTCGAACACGTGTCAGCGGTGTTGCGGAAGCGGCGGAAGAGACAGCCGGCTCAAAGCCGGCGCCGAGCCCTTCCCAGACGTCGCGTCGCCTCAGGTCCGATTCTCGAGCTCCACACGCCCGAGCAGGCGCTGCTCACGCTCGCGTCGGCGCGTAGGTCTCGAGGACCGCGGCGGCCGTTCCGGGGTCGTCGACGGTGACGACGATCGAGCGACCGTCGCGGCGGAAGACTTCGAGGCCGGGTCCGCGGCGGGTGACGAATCCCCAGCGCCCCTTGCGGGTCGGGCCGAGCACCCATCGGCAGCCCCAGCCGCCGAAGTCGGCCATCGGGTCGACCTCGACGACGGCCGCCTTGGCGAGGCTCTCTGCGGGAATGCGGAGGTACGGCCAACCGACCACCGACCGGACGAGGAACCCGCCCGGCCCTGCGGTGACGACGACCTGTGCCGTGACGAGCAGAACGACGAGCAGGAGCGTCGGCGCGAGGAAGATCGGCCAGAGGTGCGCGCCCCGCGTCAGCACCAGGAAGATGCCGAGCACGAGGAGCAGTCCGGCAGCGGTGGTGATGAGCGCGACGAGCCAGCTCGGGAGCTCGACCCTGCCGGTCCAGGCCGCGACCTCCTGGGACCGGACCGGGAGCGCATCGGCCGCGTCGACGCTCCCCGTCGCTGGCGCCTCACGCGGCAGGAGCCACCAGGTGAGCGACGCAGCGGCGACAGCCAGGACGACGCCACCGGCGAGCGGCAGCGCCGGCGCGAGCGGCGAGGCGTTGAGGACGACCGAACCGACGCCCATGCCGACCGTGTGGAAGACGGTGATCCCCACCGCGACCGCGGGCATCCAGGGGTTCATGCCCGCCATGCGTGTGGCGCGGAGCATGAAGAATCCCATGAGCGCGATGACCGGGAGCCCGATCGCCACGACGAGCACCGCGTAGGTCCACCACGGGCCGGTCCGCTCGGCACCAGCGCCCCAGTGGGTGATGAGGCGCGAGCTACCGGTGCCACCGACGCCGACGACGACGATCTCCGCGGCGACGACGATCGCGAGCGGCACCCAGATGGTCGCGACGAGCGCGGCCCGTCGGGCGGTGGCGTGGTCGACGATGCGATGGCTCATGACTCGTACTCCTTCCTGATGAGCGCGAGCAGGGTGCCGATCGGGATGCCCGCCGCCTTCGCCTCGGCGGCCGCGCGGGCCACGGCGACGCGGAGCGCCTCGGCGGTCGGTGTGCCGAGGACGACGGCGCCTCGGCCTCGTCGCAGTTCGACCTGGCCGTCGTTGCGGAGCTCCTGGTAGGCCCGCAGAACGGTGTGGACGTTGACGCCGAGCGAGTCGGCCAGATCCTTGGCCGCAGGCAGGCGTTCCCCGGTGGCGACCGTCCCCGTCGCGATCTGGGTGGCGATCGACTCGGCGATCTGCGCGAACACAGGAGTCACCGTCGTCGGGTCGATGAGCACGAACACGGACTTACTCTAGAACACAGAGTTCTTCTAGTTGCAGTAGAACTATGTGCGATCTACAGTCGCTCGCATGAGCTCGACGACCGGTATCGACGGTGCGGCCGCGCGCGTGCTCGAGGTCGACGGCCTGATCGTCCGCTACGGCACGCGGACCGCGGTGGACGGCGTCACCTTCCAGGTGCGGCGCGGCGAGGTCTTCGGGCTCCTGGGACCCAACGGCGCCGGCAAGACCAGCACCCTGAGCGCCGTCGAGGGGCTGCTGAAGCCGCAGGGCGGACGCGTCGTCGTGGACGGCATCGACGTCGAGCGGAACCCGACCGCGGCGAGAGCGCGCCTCGGCGTGCAGTTGCAGGCATCCAGCTTCCAGTCCGAGCTCACGATCGAGGAGATCGTGCGCCTGTACGCCGGGCTGTACGGCCAGCGGGTCACGAAGCAGGACATCGCGGACCGTATTCGCGACGTCGGGCTCGGCGACGAGCTCGGCAAGCGGTTCAAGTCACTCTCGGGCGGGCAGCAGCAGCGCTTGTCGCTGCTGATCGCGGTCATCCACCAGCCGGTCCTGCTGCTGCTCGACGAGCCCACGTCGGGACTCGACCCCCAGTCACGACGCCAGCTGTGGGATCGCATCGAGACGTTGCGGGCGGACGGCGGCAGCATCGTCCTCACCACGCACTCCATGGAGGAGGCCCAGGCCGTCTGTGATCGCGTCGCGATCATCGACCACGGGGCGCTGCTGGTCGTCGACACCCCGGCCGGGCTGATCGCGAGGCACCGCGACGACCCGCGGGTGCTGACGGTCGCCCGCGGTGCGGTCACCCTCGAGGACGTGTTCATCGGACTGACAGGGAGCGACATCCGTGACTGACGCGACCTCGACCGGCGCGCGTCCGGCGATCGGCCTGATCCGCAGCTCGCTGCTGCGCGCCGACGCCACGGTGCTCCTGCGCAGCGGCAGGACCCTCCTGCTGAACATCGCGGTGCCGATCCTGTACCTCGTCATCACGAACCTGCATCTCGGCCACAAGGGACGGGGATTCACCTACGGCAGCACGGGGTTCACGATCGGCCTCGCCCTGACCGTCGGCCTGATGTCCTCGAGCCTGATGGGCTACGCCACGACGATCACGCACGACCGCGACGCCGGCGTGTTCCAGCGGCTCCGTGTCACCCCGGCGCCGACCTGGGCGATCATGGCCAGTCGACTGCTCGTGCAGATCGCCGCCGACCTCATCATGACCGTGGTCGTCGTCATCGTCGGCGGCATCATCCACCGCACGACCTTCGGTGCGGGAGACTATCTCCTCCTCGTGTGCGTCTCGATCGCCGGCGGTGCGATGTTCCTCGCGATCGCCCAGGCCGTCGTCGGCCTGGTCCGATCGGCAGCGGTCGTCGACGCCATCGGTCGCATGTTCTACATCGTGTTCCTGCTCACCGGGCTCCTCGGGTCGAGCGGGATCCTCGGCTCCACCGCTCAGGAGGTCGCCGGCTGGTCACCGGTCGGCGCGGTGACCAACCTCTACAGCGGGGTGCTCGACCTCGCGCAGTGGAGCTGGACGGACAGCTACGGACTCATCGCCGTCATCGGCTACACCGTGATCGGTGCCGTGGTTGGCATCCGTTGGTTCCGCTGGGATTCTCGATAGGAAGAGGGCACCCGCATGGCGAGGGATGAGCACGACGTACCGGGCGATGCCGCGCGGCCGACCGGAACGAACGGCACGCCGTGGTTCCGACCGAACCGGTACGGCGCCGGCTGGCACCCCAGCTCCTGGCAAGGATGGCTCGTGCTCGGGGCCGCCGTCGCTGCGCTCGTCGTCATCGTCGTGCTGCGGAGAACCGGCGTCCTCTGAGGCCGGATCGGGCCTCGCCGGAGCTTGGCGCTCTCCGGGGGCTCGCGTCCTGAGCGGGTCCGTCATGCACGGACCCTCGGCGCGACGGAGGGCAGCGCCGCGATGACGACCGCGATGATCAGGTACCACGCCAGCGACAGGTGCGGGAACCCGATGACGATCGCGACCCCGGCGAGGACGGACCAGAGCACCAGGAGCCAGCTCCCGGGTGTCGTCCGGCTCGTCGGTCGACCGTCACCGCGAAGATCCCGGGGGTCGGCCGGACACCTGGGTGTCAGCGCCGTGCTCGTTCCCGGTCCGTCGAGCCAGCGGAACCCGTGTGGTGAGCCGCGGGCGCCATCGCCACGACGGTCCAGGCCGCGACCGGGCACGGCTCACCAGGGTCCGGCGTCGTCCAGCTCGTAGCGGCTGCCGCCGCGGTCCTTCGCCCGGTACATCGCGCCGTCAGCCCGGTGCAGGACCTCGTCGACCGTGACCGACCCGGGTGCGCCGGCCGGATCGAGGGTCGCATAGGTGATGCCGATGCTCGCACGCACGACGTGCTCGAGACCGCGGACCGTGATCGGCTCCTGGAGGGCCTGCGTGAGGCGCTCGGCGACGTCGACGGCCAGGGCTCGCGCGCTCTCGCCTGCGGGCAGCTGCACCACCGGGCCCGCGCGCCGCCACGGCTCGACGACGATCACGAACTCGTCACCGCCGACGCGGGCGACCACGTCACCGTCGCGCAGCACCTCCCGGAAGCGTCGGGCCGTCTCGCGAAGCACCGCGTCGCCCGCGGAGTGACCACCGGTGTCGTTGACCTCCTTGAACCCGTCGAGGTCGCAGAACAGCACCGCGACGTCGCGGCCGTCGGCGCGCGAGCGTGCGAGGGCGCCCTCGAGGGTCTCGAGGAGGAACGCGCGGTTCGGCAACCCGGTGAGGTTGTCGTGGTGGGCCGCGTGGGTGAGGTACTCCTCCGCCTCGACGACGTCGGTGACGTCCCGGAGGACGGCGAGCACCTCGACGACGGCTCCGCTCGCGTCGCGGCGGAACGGCGTCGCGGTGTGATCGAGCCACCTCCATCGATCGTCCGCGTCGCGCGCGCGGTACCGGAGGTGCCGCGACTCGCCGTCCGCGAGCTCGCACGCGGCCGCGTGGACCGCCGAGAGCCGTTCGCGGTCGTCGGGGTGGATGCGTTCGGCGAGCGTCTCGACGGGCACGTCGGTCAGGGTCTCGGTCCGCAGGCCGAGGAGCCGCTTGCCGGGTGAGGAGAAGAGGATCGCGCCGGTCGCCACGTCCGTGACCAGCGTGTTGTCCGGGCTCGCGGCGAGCACCGCGTCCGAGAACGCATTGGCACGCCGCGCCGCGCGCTCGGCGACGGTGACGTCGGTGATGTCGAGGTGGCTCCCGCGGACGCGGAACGCAGCCCCCTCGGCGTCGACCAGGATCTCCGTGACGGCTCGGATGACGCGTTCGGCGCGGTCGGACGCGCGGCGGATCCGGAACTCGTCGGTGTGCCGTCCGGGGGCGACCGAGATCGCGTCCCAGGTCGCGCGGACGCGATCCCTGTCGTCGTCGACCACGAGAGCGAGGCAGCGCGCCGCACTGAGACGCCCCGGGTGGACACCCCAGAGCGCGCACAGCTCGTCGGAGAACGTCCAACCACCGGTCCGGAGGTCGAGCTCGAACCCGCCGAGCTGACCGAGCTCCTGAGCCTCGGCGAGCTTGCGCCTCTCCTCGTCGAGCGCCCGCCGGGCGGCGCGCTCGGCCGACACGTCCGTCAGGGCGGCGACCGCGCCGAGCACCGTGCCGTCGGTGGCCACGATCTGGCTCCCGTGCACGACGATCTCGCGCCACGGACCGCCCGTCGGCCCGACGAGGACGTCCTCGTGAGCGACGACCTCACCGCGCAGGGCCCGTATCAACGGGTACTCGGATGCAGCCAGGCGCCGCCCCGTGGGGTCGAACACGTCGATCAACGCCGGCAGGTCGTCCGGACCGAGGCCTTCGAGGCCGGTCTCGAGGCCGAACATCGCTCGCTCGGCCCGGTTGCTCACCACGAAGACCCCGTCGGCGTCGCACGAGACGATGCCGACCTCGACGGTCTCGAGGAGGGCGTCGGTGAAGCTCTGCCGACGGCCGAGCTCCGCATGGGTCTCGGCCAGCTCGGACAGGGCGTCGTCCAGGGCGACCGGGGTGCGGTGCCGGCGCGACAGCTGGAGCCAGCCGAGAGCGACCAGGGCCGCGACGCCGAGCGCCGCGACGCCGAGCCCGCGGACCAGTGCGACGAGGTCGGTGCGGGTGAGGTGCGGCGCCACGGTGACCACCGTGGTCCCGAGTGCGACCAGCACGACGACCACGGAGATCGCGAGCACACCGGCCCATCGACCGAACCAGCCGCGCCGCGGGTCACGGAGGTTCGCTCCCTGATCCGGCTGGTTCATGTCCCTGCCCTCCGACCCGATGCGACCTGCCCCCGACGCGCCCCGAGACTCCAGGGCGAGTCGGACCGAGTGACGGCCGCCACCACGGTAGATCGGCCGTGGGGACGACGGGATGAGGCTCCGACACCCGCTGACCCAGGGTGCGCCGTCGAGCTGCGGGAGCGCCGCGGGACACGCGTCCCGGCGCCGGTCGTGACGCGATCGTCACCCCGCGGGGAGCACGAGTGCCCGAGCGTGTCGCGGCGCGGCTCGCCGAGATGAGAACCTACTCCGACGGTCGTCACCCCGCCCCCGTTCACCGTTGCCTGGAGACATGATGATCCGCCGTGGTCTGGCGAGCGCCTACTGGGCGCTCAGTCGCTGGAAGCCCAGCGTCGAACCCCTCCCTCCCGAGGGTGCCGGGCTTCTCGTCGGCGCTCCGCACACGTCGAACTGGGACTTCGTGCTGATGCTGGCGATCACGTGGAAGGCCGGGGTCTCCGCGAAGTTCCTCGGCAAGGACTCGCTGTTCCGGGGACCGTTCGCGCCGATCTTCCGCGGGCTCGGCGGCATACCGGTGGATCGGGCCAACCCGCACGGGCTCGTGCGGGACCTGGTCGCACGCATGGCCGCGGGCGAGCAGTTCTACCTGGTCGTGACCCCCGAGGGGACCCGTGCGAAGACTGAGTTCTGGAAGTCGGGCTTCTACTACATCGCGCACGAGACCGGGCTGCCCGTGACGCTCGGCTTCGTCGACCGCGCCACGATGACCACGGGGCTCGGGCCGACGATCCGTCTGACCGGTGACAAGCCGGCGGACATGGATCTCATCCGGGCGTTCTACGCAGACAAGCACGGGGTGCGGCCGGAGCTCGCCGGAGAACCTCGGCTGCGGGACGAGCGCCGGCGCTGACCGCCCAGGCGCCTCGGTCACGGTCGGCGTGCGATCGTCGGTGCGGATCGCCTGCGCACGGTCGGCGTCTCCCGCACGCCGGGCCGTCGCGGCGGCCTCCGGGTAGTACGAGTGGGTCCCCCTGCGCCTCACTCGTACCACCCGGCTCGCTGCCCCTCCGCGGTGACTGGGTGCTTCTCGGTGCCTGTCGGTGCCTGTCGGTGCCGGCCTGGCGGGCCGCCCGGCCGCACGTGCCCACCACCGAGTAGATGTCCGGTTGACGGCATCGATCACGTACCGGCACGAGTGATCCACGTCACATCGGGCCCCGCCGTCGTACCGCCGGGGCGACGGTGGGATCACATCGGTGGTATTCGCTCGAGCGGGTGAAAATCGGGCGTACGGCGACGAAGCCCCCGGGCAAACCCTTGTCTCGGGCGGAGATCCGGCTAACCTCGAAGTGTCAGCGACAAGGGCAAACCCGCCGTGAGGCGGGGACGCAAAGCCACGGGACCCCCAGGGTCAGCCGGGCCACCGAACGAAGGACGCTCGCATGGACCAGTACGGGATCTTCGAGTCGATCGAGTCGTCGAGTCGTCGCAGCGACCCTCAGCCGTCCTACCGGGCTCCCGAGGCGGCCGTCTACCCGATGGCGCGCCTGCAGGCGTGGGCCGGTCTGGCCGCCTCTCTCGCGAGCCGCGTCGACTACGTCCCGGCTCAGCGCGACTACCTCGTCCGGGGCTGATCGACCCCGGTCGTCGCGCGCCGTCCCGGCCGCACGGTCGGACCCAGGCTGCGGTCAGAGCTCGCCCGAACGCTGCAGGATGCGCATCGACGCCCAGCCCAGCGGAACCCGCAGCCAGAACGTGAGCACCCGGAAGAGCACGGCCACCGAGGTCGCCACGCCGAGGTTGATGCCTCCCACGCCGCCGAGGAGCGCGATGAGCGCGCCGTCGATCGACCCGAGACCGCCGGGCATCGGGACGATCGCCCCGGCGGCGTTGCCGCCCAGGTAGATCACCGCGACCTGCACGAGGCTGAGGTTCTGACCGAATGCCGCCAGGGCCGACTCCAGCGCGAGCACGTACCCCATCGTCATCGCCACGTTCCCGGTGAAGCCGAGGGCGAGACGTCCGGGCTGACCCACGATCTCGATGAGACGCGGCCACGTCTGCTGGAGCGTCGGCACGGTCCGGGCGGCGACCCACCTGCGGACCCGGGGGACGAGGAAGGCGGAGGCCACCAGCACCACGACGATCGCCACCGCGACGAGAGTCGTCGTGGTGGGGGCGAACTTGGCGGCCTCGTTGGTGCCGGAGGCGATCGACAGGACCACCAGGAGCGCGATCGTCACGACGAACTGCGACACCTGCACGAGCGCGACCGTCGCGACCGCCAGGGAGGCCGTCACCCCGCGGCGGGTCAACATCCTCATGTTGAGAGCCGCGGGCCCGACCCCCGCGGGTGCCGCGAGCGCGATGAACGTCGCGGCGGTCTGGACCAGGATGGTGCGCCACAGCGGCAGCTTGACCGGCGAGAACGCCACCAGCGTGAGGGCCGCCCCGACGAGCGTCAGGACACCCAGGGCGAACGCGACCACGCTCCAGCGCCAGTCGCTGTGCGCGAGGGCCTGGCTGATCTGGGTGACGTTGACCGACGTCAGCACGACGACGAGGGCGACCGACGTCAGGAGCACGGTCAGCACCGCGCGGGCGCCGAGACGCACCAGTCGCTCGGGCTCGATGCTTGCCTCGGGGAGCTGCTCGACCAGCGCGGCCCGCAGCTCCGCGAGGACCCGCTTCTGGGCGCGGACCTCGTCGCGCGTGCGACGAGGCAGCGCGATGGTCTGCAGCAACGGACCGATCGCCGCGATGTCGGAGTTCGGGAGGATCGCGGTTGCGGAGGCGAGCGCGCGTCGCGCCCCGACGCGCACCGCGAGCATCGCGACCATCTGCGTGAGGTCCATCCGGCGGGCGAGGTCGGACGACGCGACGTCCCCCGAGTCCCAGCCGGTGATCCAGACCTCGGGCTCGGCCGCCGCCGGGTCACGCACCAGCACGGTGTCCGACGTCAGCGCGCGGTGCGCGATGCCGGCGGCGTGCGCGAGCCGTACCTGGTCCCAGACGGCCTGCAGCACGGTGTCGCTGATCTGCTCGGCTGCGAGCTCGCTGAGCGGCACCGCCCCCTCCGGATGCTCCTGGACGAAGAGCATCGACGCATCCGCCTCGGCGACCGCGAGGAGCTGCGGCGTACGGACCCCGGCGGCGCGCGCGGCGTACGCGAGCAGTGCGGCCCGCTCGGCCGCCTGCCGCAACGAGACGACGGTGCGCCCGTCGATGCCGCGCATGCGCAGCGATCGCCAGAGCCGGCTGAGCACGCCGATCACCTGCCGGTCGCCGTCCATCACGACGACCTCGAGGAGGCGGTCCCCGGACGCCGTCATCTCGTAGACGCGGTTCCCGCCGAGCCGGGTCGTCGCGAGGGCGCCGAGCCCGGCCGACGGGGCGAGGTCGACGGCGTGCCGGTCGTCGACGCCAGGCTCGCCGTCACGCACGCGCGTCAGTCGCACGGGCTCGAAGCCGGCGCGCCGGATCCCGGCGACGAGCGCGGCACCGTACGCGCGCTCCGACTGGACACCGGACACGTAGCGCACGCCGAGACCGGCGAGCCGACCGGCCAGGATGGCGACGGCAGCCCCGGTGAGCGACACCTGACCGGTGATCAGCACGACCCCGAGCGCGACCCACAGCACGTTCCACGACCAGGCGACCGTGCGGCGTCGGGCGCGGGACCCGGCCGCGGTGACCAGCCCGGCGATGGCGCTCATGTACCCCGGGACCGTCACGGTCCACCGCCCGTTGAGGAACACGGACATGCCGCGCACCAGCTCTGCCGAGCCGAACGTGACGATCCCCCAGGTCAGGAGCGCGCCGACGAGGAGCCCGACGAACCCGGCCGTGAGCGCCTCGAGCACCTGGCGCCACAGGCGACGCGCGGACAGCTCGATGAGCACGGTCGCCGGCAGGATGAGCGTGACCAGGCCCTCGAGGACGGCGATCGGCACGATGAGGATCGAGCGCAGGACCGTCGCGACGTTGCGGACGTCGGCCGTGACCCCGGTGGTCGTGCCGTGCGCGTACACCGCGAGGAGCATCATCAGCGCGATGGCCAGGGTGCACAGCACCGCGTTGAGCAGGTCGCTCGGGTGGTGGACCCGGACCTCGGGCGTGTCGACGATCTCGACGCCGTGCGCGCTCGGAAGATCCACCGGGAGCTGGATCGTCGGGACCGCCGTCCGGCGAGCCCCGGGAGGGCTCGGTACGGCGTCGTCAGGCATGAGGGCGAGTCTAGAGCGCGGCAAGAGTCGCACACGGGTGCCTCGACCGCCCCGGCCGGGTGAGCCCGCCGACGGCCCCGACCGATCAGTCGGTGTCGAGGAGGCCGTGCACCACGAGGTCGTGGCGGATCCCGGCCCGCTCGACGGCGCTGCGCAGCACGCCCTCCTCGCGGAAACCGGCAGCGATCGCGACGGCGCGCGAACCGACGTTGGGTGCGGCGGCCCGGAGCTCCACCCGCGCGAAGCCGAGCCCGAAGGCCCAGATGGCGATCGCGACGGTCGAGGTCGTCGCGACACCGCGTCGACGGGCCCATGGCGCCACCCAGTAGCCGATCTCCGCGGCGCGGTTCACCAGGTCGACCCGGACGAGCCCGTTCGCGGCGGCGAGCCGGCCGTCGGGTGTGACGACCGCGAAGTTGGCCGAGGTGCGGCGCAACCATCCCGCCGCGGTGACCCCGCCGACGAAGCCCTCGGCGTGCTCCGGCAGGTACGGCGTCGGGACCGTGGTCCACCGCTGGATCTCGGGATCCTGGCACGCGGCGAGGACGTCGGGGGCGTCGGCCGCCTCCCACGGGCGGAGCGTGAGGTCGCCGACGTGCAGCACGGGAGGGGTCTCGGGCCAGCGGATCATGCGCCGACCCTAGCCCGAGCGGCGGGTCGCGTCAGTTCAGGTGCAGGGCCACCCGCACGTCGGCCGGGATCAGCGCATAGCCGACGAACGAGACGATGTCGAGGATCGCGTGGGCGATCACCAGCGGCATCACACGCCGCCGTCGGCGGTAGTACTCGGCGAAGACCAGGCCCATGACCGCGTTCCCGATGAACGGACCGAAGCCCTGGTACAGGTGGTACGAACCCCGCAGCACCGCGCTCGTGACCAGGATCGCAGGGGTGCGCCAGCGCAGCTGACCCAGCCGTTCGACGAGGTACCCGACCACGATCACCTCCTCGAGCAGCGCGTTCTGCACCGCGGCGAGGATCAGGACGGGGACGGCCCACCACTCGGGCGGCAGCCCCGCAGCCTGGATCTGCACCGTGATCCCGACCGCGCGGCCGACGACGTACAGCCCGAGACCGGGCAACCCGATCACGGCCGCGAGCGCCACGCCGATCCCCAGGTCCCGTGCCGGTCGTGCGCGGTCGAGCCCGATGCGGCGCAGCGCGGACCGACCGTCGGCGGACAGCAGGTACAGCGCGAGTGCGACCGGCACCAGGGCGAACCCGATGCTGAGCAGCTGGAGGGCCAGGTCGACGTACGACCGTTGCGCCAGGCTCTGGTTGAGCCCGGCCGCCTGGCTCTTGAGGGGCGTCGGGGCGGTGAGACGTTCGATCAGCGTGATGATCGCGTTGACCGCCGAGCGTCCGAGGGACAGCCCGAGCACGATCCAGATCTCCGCCGTGATCCGGCGCCGCACCCCGCGCTCGACCGGTGCGGGTGCTGGTGCGAGGACGGTCATGCGTGCCGTTATATCCCAGCGACCTGATGGTCCTCGCGCGAGGAGGACCGTCGTCCGCGTCGACGCCTGCGGCCGACGGGGTGAGGATGAGGACGGCCTGCGTCCCGTCGGGCGCCGGAACCCCAGCCGGAGGAGCCTGCCGTGACCCTCAAGCACCCGGATGCGAAGCAGCCCCGCGGGGGTCCGCTGCCCGTGGACCCGCTGTTCGACCTTGAGGGTGAGGCGCTGCCCAAGCACCGGCTCGGTCCGCACGAGCTCCCCGCGGACGTCGCCTACCAGGTGATCCACGACGAGCTGATGCTCGACGGGAACGCGCGGATGAACCTCGCGACCTTCGTCACGACGTGGATGGAGCCCGAGGCCCGCACCCTGATGGCCGAGACCGTCGACAAGAACATGATCGACAAGGACGAGTACCCGCAGACCGCCGAGCTCGAGCTGCGGTGCGTCAACATCCTCGCCGACCTGTGGCACGCACCCGACCAGCACGCCGCGACCGGGTGCTCGACGACGGGGTCGAGCGAGGCCGCGATGCTCGGCGGGCTCGCGCTCAAGCGGCGGTGGCGGCAGCGGCGCGTGGCCGAGGGCAGGCCGACGGACCGGCCGAACCTGGTGATGGGCGTCAACGTCCAGGTGTGCTGGGAGAAGTTCGCGGCCTACTGGGACGTCGAGATGCGGCTCGTCCCGATGGAGGGCGACCGGCTCCACCTCGGGGCGGCCGAGGCGGTCGCGCTGTGCGACGAGAACACGATCGGCGTCGTGGCGATCCTCGGCTCGACCTTCGACGGGTCGTACGAGCCGGTCGCCGAGATCTGCGCGGCACTCGACGACCTCCAGGCGCGGACCGGGATCGACGTGCCGGTGCACGTCGACGCGGCGTCGGGCGGGTTCGTCGCGCCGTTCCTCGACCCGGACCTGGTGTGGGACTTCCGACTGCCGCGGGTGGCGTCGATCAACGCGTCGGGGCACAAGTACGGGCTCGTGTACCCGGGGGTCGGGTGGATCGTGTGGCGCGACGCGTCATGCCTGCCGGCGGAGCTGATCTTCTGGGTCAACTACCTCGGCGACGACATGCCGACGTTCGCGCTCAACTTCTCGCGCCCCGGGGCGCAGGTCGTCGCGCAGTACTACACCTTCCTGCGGCTCGGCGTCGAGGGGTACCGCACGGTTCAGCAGTACGCGCGTGACGTCGCGACGCGGCTGTCCGGGCGCATCGAGGGGCTCGGGCCGTTCGCGCTGCTGACGCGGGGCGACGAGCTCCCCGTCTTCGCGTTCGTGCTCAAGCCGGGCGTCGAGAGCTTCTCGGTGTTCGACGTCTCCTCGGCCCTGCGCGAGCGCGGCTGGCAGGTCCCGGCCTACACGTTCCCGAAGAACCGCGAGGACATCGCGGCGCTCCGGGTGGTCGTCAGGCGCGGGTTCAGCCACGACATGGCCGACCTGCTCGTCGAGGACCTGACCCGAGCGCTCCACCACCTCGAGCAGCAGGCCGGGCCGCGTCTGACCGACGCGAGCAGCTCGGCCTTCCACCACTGACCAGGGTCGGGTGGAGCGTCGTACGACGAGACCCGGGGCGCGCCGTCGCACCACGCCCCACCCGACCGGCGGTCAGGAGAACTGGCGCAGCCGCAGCGAGTTGCTGACCACCAGGACCGAGGAGAACGCCATCGCCGCACCGGCGATCATCGGGTTGAGCAGGCCGAGCGCCGCGAGCGGGATCGCCGCGACGTTGTAGGCGAACGCCCAGAACAGGTTCTGCTTGATGATCGTCAACGTCCGGCGCGAGAGCCGGATCGCCTCGGCCGCCGAGCGCAGGTCGCCGCGGACCAGCGTGAGGTCGGCCGCCTCGATCGCCGCGTCGGTCCCGGTGCCCATCGCGAGCCCGAGATCGGCGGCGGCGAGCGCGGCGGCGTCGTTCACGCCGTCGCCGACCATCGCGACGACGCGGCCCTCGGACTGCAGCCGGGTGATGACGTCGACCTTGTCCTGCGGGAGGACCTGCGCGATCACGTCCTGCTCGGGGAGGCCGACCAATCGCCCGACCGCCTGCGCGGAGCCGACGTTGTCACCGGTGAGCAGCACCGGCCGCAGGCCCAGCCCTCGGAGCTGGTCGAGCGCCTCGCGGGAGGTCTCCTTGACCGGGTCGCGCAGCACGATCGCGCCGCGCACCTGACCGGCCCACGCGACGAGGACGGCCGTCGCGCCGTCACCCTCGGCCGCGGTCACCGCAGCCAGGAGCTCGGGGTCGCCGTCGGGCACGCCGTTCTCGGCGAGCCAGGAGGCGCGTCCGACGAGCACGCGTTGCCCGACGTCGATCCCCGAGTGCGCGATCCGCACGACGCCCGAGACGCCACGCCCGGCGTCGTTCCGGAACTCGAACACCTGCGCCGCGCCGATCTCGACGCCGTCGCCGCCGACGGTCGGTCGACCGTCGGCCGCCGGCCCGCCTGCCGCAGGCTCACCCGGCGCCGACGGACCCGGTGTGGACGAGCCTGGCGTGGACGAGCCCAGCGTCGACGGATCCGGCGTCGACGAATCCAGTGTCGACGGATCCAGCGCGCTCGCGGCCGACGCCACGGCGCGCGCGATCGGGTGCTCGCTCAGCGCCTCGACGGCACCCGCGATCCGCAGCACCTCCCGGCCGTGCTCGGTCAGTCGGAGCGACGAGCTCGGGGCGCCCCGGTGCGTCGGGCCGGCCTGCGGCTCGCCGCGCTCGACGCCCTGCGCGTCCGCGCCGACCTGCACGCCGACCTGCGCGGCGACCTCCGCGCCGACCTGCGCGGCGAGAAGGACGTCGACGACCGTCATGCGACCCTCGGTGACCGTGCCGGTCTTGTCGAGGACGACCGTGTCGATCGTGCGGGTCCGCTCGAGGACCTCGGGGCCCTTGATGAGGATCCCGAGCTGGGCGCCGCGACCGGTCCCGACCAGCAGGGCCGTCGGTGTCGCCAGGCCCAACGCGCACGGGCAGGCGATGATCAGCACCGCGACGGCCGCGGTGAACGCCGCCTGCACGCCGCCGCCGGAGATCAGCCACACCGTGAGCGTCGCGAGCGCGAGCACCAGGACGACGGGCACGAACACCCCGGAGATCCGGTCCGCGAGCCGCTGCACGGGCGCCTTGCCGGTCTGCGCGGCGGACACCAGCCGCCCGATCTGCGCGAGCTGCGTCTCGTCGCCCACGCGCGTGGCCCGGACGACCAGGTGGCCGGACGTGTTGATGGTCGCGCCGGTGACCTCGTCGCCCGGACCGACGTCGACGGGCACGGGTTCACCGGTGAGCAGCGAGGCGTCCACCGCGCTCGTGCCGGAGACGACCACGCCGTCCGTCGCGATCTTCTCGCCCGGCCGCACGGCGAACTCGTCGCCGACCTGGAGCTGCGAGATCGGCACGCGGCGCTCGACGCGGGCCCCGTCCGGACCGGTCACGAGCAGCGCGGCGTCCTTGGCACCCAGGTCCAGCAGGGCCCGCAACGCGTCGCCCGCGTGGCGACGCGAGCGGTGCTCGAGGTAGCGCCCCGAGAGCAGGAACGTCGTCACGACGGCAGCGGCCTCGAAGTACAGCTCGGGCGTCGTCATCGCGTGGCCGCCTGCGGCCGCCGGCCACAGGGTCGGGCTCATCCGCATGCCGAGCCGGCCCGCGCCGCCGAGCAGCAGGGCCCACAGCGACCAGCCGGTCGCGGCGATGATGCCGATCGAGACGAGCGTGTCCATGGTCGACGAGCCGTGCCGGGCGGCCCGGAACGCGGCGCGGTGGAACGGCAGCGCCGCCCACGTCGCCACGGGCAGCGCGAGGACGGCGACGACCCATTGCCAGCCGGTGAACTGCAGCGGTCGGACCATCGAGAGCAGCACGACGGGCACGGCCAGCGCGCCGGCGACGCGCAGCCGCCGGAGCAGGTCGTCGCCTCGGTCGGGCGTCGGCGCCGAGGTGTCCTCGTCGGCCGTCATCTCGTGGCCCGGGGCCATCGTGTGACCGGACAGGGCCGTCTCGGCCATCTCGCTGTCGACGGCGCCGTCGGGCCCGGTCCGCACCGAGCCGGCCGTCGGCGTGCCGGATGCGGAGGCGTCGGTCGGTGCCGTGCCGGATGCCACGGCACCGGCCGCTGCGGTTCGCGCGGTCGAGGACCTGTCGCCGCGCGTGACGACGGTCGCGTCGTACCCGGCCTTGCGCACTGCGGCGATCAGCGCCTCGGCGTCGGCCGGGCCGGTGCCGTCGGGCGACGGCGCGATCTCGACGTGCGCGGTCTCGAGCGCGAGGTTGACCGTCGCGGTCACGCCGGGCACGCGGTTGAGGCGCTTCTCGACGTGCGACACGCACGACGAGCAGGTCATGCCCGTGACGGCGAGGTCGATCGTGGCGACGGGGACCGTCAGGTGCGGGGTGCTCGTCTCGTCGGCTGTCACAGCAGCGACCCGCGTGGGGTCACGGCGTAGCCGGCCTCCTCGATCGCGGCGGCGATGACGTCGTCGGTCAACGGCCCGTCGGAGACGACGGTCACCGGCGAGGACGCACCGGCCTGCAGGTCGATCGTGACGTCCGTGACGCCCGGGATCGCGGTCAGCTCCTCGGTGACGTGGTGCACGCAGTGGTGGCAGGTCATGCCGTCGACGGAGAACGTGGTGGTCTGGCTCATGGTCGGATCCTCTCGAGGGATGGGGCGCCGTTCGTGGTGAGCGGCGGTCGTGCGAACAGATGGGGGCCGGACGCCGTGGGACGCGGCTGACGGGGCCGGCAGAGGCGGGTGGGCACGGCGCGCCGTCAGCTGCGGACCAGGCGTGCGATCGCGTCGGCGGCCTCGCGAACCTTCTCGGCGCCCTCCTCGTGGGAGGAGCGCGCGGCGTCGACGACGCAGTGGCCGAGGTGGTCCTCCATGAGACCGATGCTCACCGCCTGCAACGCCTTCGTGACCGCGGAGATCTGCGTGAGGACGTCGATGCAGTAGGTGTCCTCGTCGACCATGCGGGCGATGCCGCGCACCTGGCCCTCGATGCGGCGCAGCCGCTTGAGGTACTCGTCCTTCGATCCGCTGTATCCCGCCATGGGGACCTCCCGCTGGGCAGCGTCCGGCAGCCGGTGGGGCTGTCGCCGTCCGGAAGCCCTCGGCACCGAACGCGCCTCGGGGGCTTCCTGAGGGTTCAACAATATACCCCCCATGGGTATGCCCGACGGGACTTTCGTCCCGCGGCTACCGCGGGGTCGGCGCGGCCGCCGCCGTCGACCCCCGGCGCCCGCCTACGCCGGACGCGCGGCAGCCGCAGCCCGAGCCGCCGCCGGCAGTGCGTCGAGCACGCGTCCGACGGCGACGTCGTCGTGCGCCGCCGAGACGAACCACGCCTCGAACGCCGACGGCGCGGCGTACACGCCGTGCTCGAGCAGCGCGTGGAAGAACGGCGTGTACCGCCACGACTCGCTCGCCTGCACCGCGGCGTAGTCGTGCGCCCCGGCGTCGGCGGCGTCCTGACCGAACACGACGCTGAACAGGTTGCCCGCACGCTGCACGTGGTGCGGGACGCCGGCGGTCGTCAGTGCCTCGCTCACCGCGACGGACAGGATCCGGGCGACCTCGTCGAGCCGCGCGTACACCGTCGCGTCGGCCGCACGCAGCGTCGCGAGCCCGGCGGCCGTCGCCACCGGGTTCCCCGACAACGTGCCTGCCTGGTAGACGGGACCCACCGGCGCGAGGTGGCTCATCAGCGCAGTCGTGCCGCCGATCGCGGCCACCGGGAGCCCGCCCCCGATCACCTTGCCGAAGGTCAGCAGGTCCGGCGCCCAGCCTTCCGTCGCGCCCTCGAGACCCCACCACCCGGCCGGCCCGACGCGGAAGCCCGTCAGCACCTCGTCCTGCACGAGCAGCGCGCCGTGTGCCGCGGTGATCCGGCGCAACGCCGCGTTGAAGCCGGGTGCGGGGGGCACGACGCCCATGTTCGCGGGCGCCGCCTCGGTGATCACGGCGGCGATCGTCGGGCCGTGCAGCGCGAACGCGGCCTCGACCGCGGCGACGTTGTTGTAGGGAAGCACGATCGTCTCGGCGGCGACCGCCTCGGTGACACCGGCGGAGCCCGGCAGCGCGAGCGTGGCCAGGCCGGAACCCGCCTGCGCCAGGAGCGCATCCACGTGGCCGTGGTAGCAGCCGGCGAACTTGATGATCCGCGGTCGTCCGGTGATGCCGCGCGCGAGCCGGACGGCCGTCATCGTGGCCTCGGTCCCGGTGGACACGAGCCTGAGCTGCTCGACCGCGCTCACCCGGGACATGACCTCCTCGGCGAGCTCGACCTCGGTGACGCTCGGGGCGCCGAACGAGAGCCCGCGCGCCGCGGCGGTCTGGACCGCCGCCACGACCTCCGGGTGGGCGTGCCCGAGGATCGCCGGACCCCACGAGCAGACCAGGTCGACGTACTCGTGACCGTCGACGTCGGTCACGTACGGGCCGCTCGCCGACGCGAGGAACCGCGGCGTGCCGCCGACCGACCCGAACGCCCGCACGGGGGAGTTGACGCCGCCGGGGATCAGGCCCCGGGCGCGGTCGAACAGCGCGGCCGAGAGGGGGTTGCTCGTGGTCGTCCGAGGGTCGGTCATCAGCGGTGCATCCTGTCGCTCGTGGTGAGGTACTCGCGCAGCCAGCCGGCGATCTCCAGCGCCCAGTACGTGAGCACGTGATCGGCCCCTGCGCGCCGGATCGAGAGCACGGACTCGAGGATCGCGGAGCGCCGGTCGATCCAGCCCTGCGCCGCGGCGGCCTCGATCATCGCGTACTCGCCCGAGACCTGGTAGGCGGCCACCGGAACCGGCGACGTCGCCGCGACGTCGGCCAGCACGTCGAGATAGCTCATCGCGGGCTTCACCATCACGATGTCCGCGCCTTCCTCGACGTCGATCGCGACCTCGAGGCCGGCCTCGCGGCGGTTCGCGGGGTCCATCTGGTACGTCCGACGGTCGCCGACCAGGGTCGACTCGACGGCCTCGCGGAACGGCCCGTAGAACGCCGACGCGTACTTGGCCGCGTACGCGAGCACCGACACCCCGGTGAACCCGGCGTCGTCGAGCGCGTCGCGGACCACGCCGACCTGGCCGTCCATCATCCCGCTGAGTCCGACGACGTCCGCACCGGCGCGGGCCTGGGCGAGCGCCATCGCGGCGTACCGCACGAGGGTCGCGTCGTTGTCCACCGCGCCCCGGGCGTCGAGCACGCCGCAGTGGCCGTGGTCGGTGAACTCGTCGAGGCACAGGTCGGCCATCACGACGAGCCGTCCCGCCGCGGCCTCCACGGCATCCGCGATCGCCAGGTTGAGGATGCCGTCCGGGTCCGTCGCGCCGGTGCCGGTCGCGTCACGGTGCGCGGGGACGCCGAACAGCATCACGCCGCCCAGTCCGGCCGCCGCGGCCTCCTCGACCACGGCCCGGAGCGACTCGCGCGAGTGGTGGACGACGCCAGGCATCGAGCTGAGCGGGGTGGGCTCGGTGATGCCCTCCTTGACGAACAGCGGCAGGACGAGCTCCGCCGGGTGCAGCCGCACCTCGCTGACCAGGCGCCTCAGCGCGGGCGTCGCACGGCGACGACGCGGGCGGACGCGCATCGCCCGCGCGGTGACGGCGTGCGCGTCGTCCGTGTGCGCGTCGTCCGTGTGCTCGGTGCCGGAGTGTGCG
>JAJYCD010000048.1 GCA_021778635.1 Actinomycetes bacterium | reverse complement strand
ACTACTTGACGACGATCGCGAGGATGTCGCGCGCCGAGAGGATCAGGTACTCCTCACCGGAGTACTTCACCTCGGTCCCGCCGTACTTGCTGTAGATGACCTTGTCGCCGATGGCCACATCCAGGGGGATGCGGTTCCCGTTGTCGTCGACACGACCGGGGCCGACGGCGAGGACCTCGCCCTCCTGGGGCTTCTCCTTGGCGCTGTCCGGGATGACAAGACCGGAGGCCGTCGTCTGCTCTGCCTCGAGAGTCTTGACGACGATCCGGTCCTCGAGCGGCTTGATGGAGACCGACACAGCGGACCTCCCCTTCGCATGTGAGTTCTTCAGTGATGTCCGATGCCACACCGCAGGGTCGCCCGTCGTCGCGGGTGCCGGACAGACCGACCAGCGCAGCTGGCACTCTCCTGCGGAGTGTGCCAGCAGCAAATCTAGGCGCGACCTAGCACTCGGTCAAGGCGAGTGCCAGTGCGCACGCATGCCACGCCACCTCGTGCGGATCCACGCACCCTTCCGCGTGGAAGGATCGCCGGCATGGACGCCGCCGGCCTGACCCGTCTCCTCAGCCCCCAGGGCTGGGCGCTGCTCGGTGCGCTCCCGCCGTACGACGAGTCGCGCACGCTCGCGATCTCCGAGCGCCTGCGACGAGAAGGGCTCGATCCGGAGCTCGTCGCCGCCGCGCTGACCCAGTCCCGCCTGCGCGCCAAGGCGCACGACAAGCTCGGCACGTTCGCCGACGGGATGCTCTTCACGCCGACCGGCCTCGAGCAGGCGACCCGTCTCGAGGTGGCCGCCCGCCACGCTCAGCGGTACGTCGCGGCCGGGGTCACCCGGGTCGCCGACCTCACGTGCGGGATCGGCGCCGACGCGATGGCGTTCGCCGGTCTGGGCCTCCGCGTCCTGGCGATCGACGCTGACGAGCTCACCGCGGCGATCGCGACCGTGAACCTCCGGCACTTCCCCGAGTCCGAGGTGCGGCACGCCGACTCGCTGACCGTCGACCTCACCGGGATCGACGGCGCGTACGCGGACCCGGCGCGCCGGACGACGGCCGGCAGCAGGGTGCACGACCCCGCCGCCTACTCGCCGGCGCTGGACGCGGTTCTCGCCGTGCGGTCGCGCGTGCCGGCGCTCGGCGTCAAGGTCGGGCCCGGGATCCCGCACGGCGCGCTCCCGCCGGACGCCGAGGCGCAGTGGGTCTCGGTCGACGGCGACGTCGTCGAGGCCGGGCTGTGGTTCGGTCCGCTCGCGCCCCACGGTCCCGGGCGCAGCGCCCTCGTCCTCCGGGGCGGCGGAGCCCATGAGCTCCGTGCCGACCCCGGTGCCGAGCGCCCTCCGGTCGGCACGGTCGGCGCGTACCTGTTCGAGCCGGACGGTGCGGTGATCCGCGCGGGGCTCGTCGGTGAGGTGGCGGACCTGGTCGACGGCAGGCTGATCGACTCGACCATCGCCTACGTGACGGCGGACACGGTGAGCGAGACGCCCCTCGCCACGGCGTACCGGGTCCTCGACACGCTGCCGTTCGGCCTGAAACGCCTCAAGTCGTACCTCCGCGAACGCGACGTCGGCCGGCTGACGATCAAGAAGCGTGGGACCGCGGTCGTCCCCGAGCAGCTGCGCCAGCAGCTCGACCTGCGCGGTGGCAGCGAGGCGACCGTCGTGCTGACCCGCGTCGCCGGCCGCCAGGTCGTCCTGCTCGTTGACCCCGTCTGACCCGGGCGCGACCGCGGAACGGCACGGCAGCTCTCCCGTCACGGCAGGATGGACCCATGGAGATCCCGTTCGCCCGGTCCGCTCGCTCGAGCGTGGGCATCGAGTGGGAGCTCGCGCTCGTCGACAAGGACTCAGGGGACCTCCGCCAGGTCGCCCAGACCGTCCTCGACGCGGTGCGACCGCCCGCGGGTGGCGAGCACGCGCACATCCGCCAGGAGCTCCTGCTCAACACCGTCGAGGTCGTCTCGGGGGTGTGCCGCACCGTCGACGAGGCGGGCGCCGATCTCGAGCGGGCGATCGCGGAGGTACGCACCGTGACGGACCCGCTGCGCGTCGAGCTGATGTGCGCGGGGACGCATCCGTTCGCGCAGTGGGCGCACCAGAAGGTGACCGACAAGGAGCGCTACGCGACCCTGATCGATCGCACGCAGTGGTGGGGTCGTCAGATGCTCATCTACGGCGTGCACGTGCACGTGGGCATCGAGGACCGCGAGAAGGTCCTGCCCATCTCGCGAGCCATGGTCACGACGTTCGCCCACCTGCAGTCGCTCTCGGCGTCGTCGCCGTTCTGGGGCGGCAAGGACACCGGGTACGCGTCGAACCGCGCCCTGATGTTCCAGCAGCTGCCGACGGCGGGGCTCGGCTTCCAGTTCGAGCGCTGGGACCAGCTCGAGGCGTACGTCGCGGACATGCTGCACACCGGGGTGATCGACCAGTTCGACGAGATCCGCTGGGACATCCGACCGTCGCCCCGGTTCGGCACCCTCGAGATGCGCATCTGCGACGGGGCGTCGAACATCACCGAGGTCAAGGCCCTCGCCGCCCTCACGCACTGCCTCGTCGAGCACTACTCGACCCTGCTCGACCAGGGCAGGCCGCTGCCCACCATCCCGCCGTGGTTCGCGCAGGAGAACAAGTGGCGCTCGGCGCGCTACGGGATGGACGCGATCATCATCCTCGACGCCTCCGGCGCGGAAGGGCTCGTGACGGACGCGGTCACCGAGCTCCTGCGCGAGCTCGAGCCGGTGGCCGAGCGCCTCGGCTGCGCGGCGGAGCTCGACTCGGTGCGTCTCATCCTGCGACGCGGCGCGAGCTACCAACGTCAGCGCGCGGCCGCGCGTCGAGCAGGTGGCGAGCTCGACGCGGTCGTCGCGTCGCTCGTCGCCGAGCTGCGCGCGGGGCGCCCCTTGTAGGGCCGCGCGACGGCACCGGCTGCGGCGCGGCCGGACGTGCCGCCGCCTCGCGGCCTGCGGGTTGTCGCGGCCGACGAGGGCGGGGCGTTCGACCCGGTCTCAGAGCCTCAGACCAGCACGGACTCGAGCGGCATCGACGAGTCGACGGGAAGGTCGAGGGCCGACGGTGGGAGCCCGCGTCGGACCGCGGCGGCACCGACAGCGGCGATCATCGCGCCGTTGTCCGTGCAGAAGCGGATCGGTGGGATGCGCAGCTCGATGCCCGCCTCGGCGCAGCGGACCGCCGCGAGGTCGCGCAGCTGCGAGTTCGCGGAGAAGCCGCCACCGATCACGAGCGTGTCGACGCCGTTCCGCCGGCAGGCCGCGATCGTCTTCGCGGTCAGGACGTCGGCGACGGCCGCGGCGAACGACGCGGCGACATCCGCGAGGGGGATCTCCTCGCCGGCGTCCTGACGGGTCTCGACCCAGCGCGCCACGGCGGTCTTGAGACCGGAGAAGGAAAAGTCGTACGCGTGTGCGGCCTGGTCCTTCGCGGCGGTCAACCCGCGCGGGAAGCGGATCGCCGTGGGGTCACCCTCCCGTGCGAGACGGTCGATGTGCGGTCCGCCGGGATAGGGCAGCCCGAGCAGACGGCCCACCTTGTCGAACGCCTCCCCTGCTGCGTCGTCCAGCGTCGAGCCGAGCTCGGTGACGCCGGTGACGATGTCGTCGACCAGCAGCAGGCTCGAATGGCCCCCGGACACCACGAGCGCCATCAGCCGCTCCGGGAAGGGGCCGTGGACGAGCTCGTCGACGGCGGCGTGCCCGATCACGTGGTTGACGCCGTACAACGGGACGTCCAGCGCGACCGCCAGTGCCTTCGCGGCGGCAGCGCCGACCGTCAGCGGACCGACCAGCCCCGGGCCGGCCGTGACCGCGATCGCATCGATGTCGGTCAGGCCGACCCCGGCGCCCGCGAGCGCGTGCTCGATCGTCGGGATCATCGCCTCGAGATGCGCCCGCGAGGCGATCTCCGGGATGATGCCGCCGAACCGCGCGTGCTCGTCCATCGAGCTCGCCACCGCGTCGAACAGCAGCTCGGTCGCCTCCGGTCCGACCCGGACGACGGCGACGCCGGTCTCGTCGCACGAGGTCTCGATCCCGAGGACGAGTGGGCCGGGGGTGTGCAGGTCAGCCATCTGGTCAGGGTAGTGGGCGCACGGGTCGGCTGCCGCGGCCCGTGGCGGTCGACGTGAGCGACGTCACGGCGGATCACGGAATCTGTCGAGGAAGTTTATGGTTCAAGCATCCGTGACCATCGACGCACAGGACCTGACCACCCTCGACCTCGACCCGAGCACCCTCGCCGTCGACGACGCCGTCGCAGACCTGCTGTTCAGGTCGGCCCGCACCGTCAACACCTTCACCGACGAGCCGGTCGCCGACGAGCAGATCCACGCGGCGTACGACCTGCTCCGGTGGGGGCCGACGGCCATGAACACGAGCCCGCTGCGTCTGCTGCTGGTCCGTTCCCCCGACGCCCGCGAACGGCTCGCCGCCCACATGTCCGAGGGCAACCGCGACCGCGTGCTCGCTGCGCCGCTGACGATCGTCGCGGCCGCCGACACCGACTTCCACGAGCACCTCGACACCCTGGTGCCCCACCTGCCGGCTGCCCGCGAGCGGTTCGCCGGCGACCCCCAGGCTCGCGCCGGCATGGCGCGCACGTCCGCCCTGATCCAGGTCGGCTACCTGATCGTCGCCCTCCGGGCCGCCGGGCTGCACGTCGGCCCGATGGGTGGGATGGACGCTGCCGGCATCGACACGGAGTTCTTCGCGGAGAACCGCTGGACCGCCCTGCTCGTCCTCAACGTCGGGCAGCCGTCCGGGCCAGACGCCGCGCGACCGCGGGCGCCTCGGCTGGAGTTCGGCCAGGCGGCCACCGCCGTCTGACGCCCGCGCGCGGGTGCCGCGGCTGGAGCTGCGGCGGGGCGGCCACCGCGGTCTGACGCCCGGGGCGGTGCCGGCTCAGCCGGGACCGACGGACGCCGGGACGTGCGGTCAGGCGCCCGTCGCGACCGGTCGTCCCGGGTCGGCAGACCACTGCGACCACGAGCCCGCGTACAGCGCCGCCTCGACGCCGACGGACGCCAGCGCGGCCACCTCGTGGGCGGCCGTGACGCCGGACCCGCAGTAGACGGCCACGCGCGCGCCGGGCACGGCTCCGAGCCGAGCGAACCGCGCCCGGAGCGCCTCCGGGGCCAGGAACCGGCCGTCCCCGTCGAGGTTCTCCGCGGTCGGCGCACTCAGGGCACCCGGGATGTGCCCGGCACGGGGATCGATCGGTTCCACCTCGCCACGGAACCGTTCACCGGCGCGCGCGTCGAGAAGCACGGACCCGGCCGGCACGCGGGCCCGGCGGTCCTGCTGCACCTCCGCGGCGACACCGGCGACGTCGTCGAGGCCGAGGACCTCGAGCCCACCCGCGTGCAGCACGACGTCGCCCGGCTCGGGCGTGACGTCGCCGCCCTCGAGAACCCCTCCGGCGGCCACCCACGCGCCGAGACCGCCGTCGAGCAGCCGGACGTCGGACACGCCGCACCAGCGGAGCAGCCACCACGCGCGAGCCGCCGACATCCCGCCCACCGCGTCGTACGCGACGACCGGGACCCCGGCGCGGACCCCCCACCGCCGCGCCGCCACCTGGAGGTCGCCGACGACCGGCAACGGGTGGCGCCCGTCGCGCGTCGTCGCCGGCGCGGCGAGCTCGGTGTCGAGATCCACGAACACCGCGCCGGGGACGTGCCCGAGACGGTGCTGAGCCGCCCCGTCGGTCCGCCCGAGCGCCCACCGCACGTCGAGCACGCACACCTCCCGACCTGCGGAGACGAGTGACCGCAGCTCCTCCGCGTCGATCAGCACCGTCCGCCGGACGTCGTCGTTCGTCATCCGTGGATCCTCTCCTCCGCGTGCGGAGCGCTCGTGAGCGCGACCCGCATGGTCCACGCGTCGACGTCCTCCGGCTGGTAGTACCGACGACGACGGCCGATCCTCTCGAACCCGAAGCGCTCGTACAGCGCCAACGCCGGCACGTTGTCGACCCGCACCTCGAGGAACGCGGACCTCGCGCCGATCCGGCGGGCGTGGTCGAGGAGCGCACCGAGGAGCAGGCCTCCGATGCCGCGACCCTGCGCGTCGCCGGCGACACCGATCGTCATCACCTGGACGTCCTCGCCGTCGTACCAGGTTCCCGCGTAGCCGACGAGCGGACGCGCGTCGAGATCGCGCGGTTCTGGAGCACCCGGTTCACGAGCGTCGAGGTCGAGAACCGCCGCGACGTACCAGCGACCCGGCCCCGCGAGCTCGTCGGCCAGCATCGCCGCCGACCACGCCCCCGCACCGAACAGCTCGATCTCGAGCTGCGCCAACCGGGGAAGGTCGGCCGCGACGACCGGCCGCAGAGCGACCCCCGCTGCGCCCTCCGTCACCCGATCGCCCGCTTGTGCGACGTCGAGGGGATCGCATCCGGGCGCCGGAGGTAGAGCGGGACGGTCGGCAGCAGCGACTCTCCCGACGCGACCCGGGACAGCGCCAGATGCGCCAGGATCGACGGGTCGGGGTCCTCGACGCCCGTCCGGTGGACCGCCGAGGACGCGAGCTCGGCATACAGCGTCGCACCGCGCCCGACGACGGCGTCGTCGGGCCGCAGCCCCGCCAGCTCCGCCGCGAGGTCTCCTGGCCGCGCCACGCCGGGGCCCGCGACCAGCGCCACGGGCGACCCGTCCGGCCATGCCCCGAGAGCGCCACCCCGTGCGCCGGCCTGATCGGGCGCCGGTTCGACCCGTCCGGTGGGGGCGGCCTGCGTCACGCGGTAACGCGCCCAGTACACCTCGCGCCGTCGCGCGTCCGTCGCCACGAGCACCGTGCTCCCGGTCGACAGGCCGAGCTCCCACGCGGCTTCGGCGGCGAGTGCGTCGAGGCTGCTGATCCCGTGCACGGGGATCCCGAGAGCGAGGGCGAGGGTCCGCGCGGTGACGAGCCCGGCTCGAAGCCCCGTGAACGGCGCGGGCCCGGTGCCGACGACCACAGCGGACAGGTCGCCGCGATCGACACCGCTCTCTCGGAGGACCTCCACGATCAACGGCGCGAGCAGCTCGGCGTGACGCCGCTGCTCGTCGACCCGTCTCACGGCCAGGACCTCGCCCCCAGCTCTCGGCAGCACGGCGTCGGGACGCAGGTCACCGACCACGGCGACGGCGACGGCGGAGGACGTGTCGAGGGCAAGGACGGGCACGGCCGTCAGCCTACGACGGGGAGCACGATGCCCGCCCAGCGCGGGCCGACGCCGCGGACGGTGACCGTGCGCGTCCCGCTCGACCCGTCGTCGGCCTCGTCGTCGGACCCGTCGCCCGGACCCGCGCCGTCGCCCGCTCGCCCGGCTCCGTGCGGTCGCTCGATCGCGATCTCCAGACGGTCCTCCGCGAGATCCTCGACGAGGCCCTCGCCCCACTCGACCACCGTGACCGACTCGTCGAGGCTCGCGTCGAGGTCCAGCGCCTCGAGCTCGTCGAGGGAGCCGAGCCGGTACGCGTCGACGTGCACCAGGGCCGGTCCGCCGGTGACCGAGGGGTGCACGCGGGCGATGATGAACGTCGGCGACGCCACCTGGCCGCGGATCCCGAGCCCGGCGCCGATCCCCTGGGTGAGCGTCGTCTTGCCCGCGCCCAGGTCGCCGCTCAGGACGACGAGGTCACCCGCGCGCAGCAGCGCCGCGAGCGCCTCTCCGAAGGCCCGTGTCGCCCCCGTGTCGGGCAGGTGGACCTCGAGCTCGTTCACGCCCGTCCTCTCGTTCACGCCGGGTCCTCGTTCAGGTAGGTGCGCGGCAACCGGGGCGCCATCCGCGTGACGATCTCATAGCTGATCGTGCCCGCCGCGCGCGCCCAGTCCTCGGCCGTCGGCCCGCCGTCGGCCCCGGTTCCGAACAGCTCGACCCGGTCACCCGCGACCTCCCGCGCGCCGGGACCGAGGTCCAGCACGAACTGGTCCATGCACACGCGACCCGCGACGGTGAGCCGCCGACCACCGACCCGCACCGGAGCGCCGGGATGGTCGGACCCGCCGGACGCGTGGCGCGGGACACCGTCGGCGTACCCCATCGGCACGACTCCGAGCATCGTGTCCGCGGTCGTCGTGTAGGCGTGGCCGTACGAGACACCGTGACCCGCCCCGACCGGCTTCACCGTCGCCAGACCGACCTCGACCGTCATCGCCGGGCGCAGCCCGAACGCCTCGGGCCCGCCGAGCTGCGGGACCGGCGAGAGCCCGTACACCGCGAGACCGGGACGCACGAGGTCCAGGTGCACCGCGGGGTTGGTCAGCGTCGCCGCCGAGTTGGCGAGGTGACGGACCTCGAGCGTCACGCCGCGCGACTCGACGAGGGCGACGAGCTCGCGGAACACCTCGGCCTGCGCGAGGACGGTCGGGTGGGCCGGCTCGTCGGCGAAGGCGAAGTGGGACCACACCCCGACGACCTCGATCGCACCCTCGGCCCTGGCCGCCAGCGCGGCGTCGAGCACCTCCGGCAGCTGCTCCGGCGTGAGCCCGTTGCGACCGAGACCGGTGTCGACCTTGAGGTGGACCCGTGCCGGCCGCCCCGTCCTGCGGGCGGCCGCGTGCACCGCGGTCAGCGCCCACGGCGCCGCGACGGACACGTCGATGTCGGCCTCGAGCAGGTCGTCGAGCGGAGCGTCCGGACCGTACAGCCAGGTCAGGATGCGGGTGCCGAGACCGGCCGCGCGCAGGGTGAGCGCCTCGTGGACCTGAGCCGTGCCGAGCCAGGTCGCACCACCCTGGACGGCGGCGCGGGCGGCCGGGACAAGGCCGTGACCGTACGCGTCGGCCTTCACGACGGCCATCACCTGCGCCGTGCGCGCGTGCGACGTGAGCGAACGGACGTTGTCGCGGATGGCCGCGAGGTCGACGACCACGCGCGCCGGGAAGAAGGTCACCGGGTCAGTCTTCCACCGTGGCACGACCGCCCAGGTGCACGACCACGTCCGCGCGGTGCGCCGTCCCCGCGATCACGCGCGCGTTCCGTTCGTCAGGGCCGGTGGCCCACGCGCGCGCGGCGTCGGGGGCCTTGCCGAACCGGACGTGACGGCCCACAAGTCGTTCGAGCCGCACCGCGTCGTCCGTCGTCACGAACCACGACTCCGTCAGGAGGCCCGCGACCTGCGACCACGGGCCGTCGTCGAGCAGCAGGTAGTTCCCCTCGGTGACGACCAGGCGGACCTGCGGGCCGATCGCGATCGCACCGGCGATCGCCTCCTCGAGCTCGCGGCGGTACTCCGGGGCGTAGACGACGCCGCGCTCCGGCTCCACCGCACGACGGAGGAGCGCGGCGTACCCCGCGGCGTCGAACGTCTCGGGCGCGCCCTTCCGGTCGCGGAGCCCGAGCAGCTCGAGCCGACTGTTGGCCAGGTGGAAGCCGTCCATCGGTAGCAGCGCGACGAGCGCACCGGAGCCGTCCTGTCCGGCGCGCACCACCGCGTCACCGGACGTCGGGTCGAAGGCCTCGACCACCTGCGCGGCGAGGGTCGACTTGCCCACACCCGGAGCGCCGACGATGCCGAGCACCGCGGGCCGGCCCGACGTCCCGCCGTGCTCGATGAGTCGCCGGGCGCGTGCCGCGAGGACGTCCGGAAGCGTGCCACCGGGACGCAGCGCCACCTCGACCGCCACCTGTCGACCCGCTGTCATGACAGGAGACCGGCAACGGTGGCGGGCACCGCGGCAGCCACCGCGAGCGCGGTCACCGGCCCCCCGGGATTGGCGTGATGGGCCGCGCGTCCGTGCACGAGTGCCGCGGCCGCGGCGAGCGCAGCCGCGAGAATCGGGTCCTCGACCACCTCCGTCGCTCGCGACGCCAAGAGGGCGCCGAGCACACCGGTCAGCACGTCGCCGGCGCCCGCCGTCGCGAGCCACGCCGGGCCGTCCGCCTGCGCGTACACGGCACCCTGCGGGCCGACGACCACCGTGACGGCGCCCTTCAGCAGCACCGTCGCCCCGGTCAGCTCGTGCGCGAGCCGGGCCCAGCGGAGCGGCTCGGACTCGACCTGCGTGCGCGTGATCGCGCCGTCGGGGCCGTCCCCCTCCGGCACGGCTCCGTGCGGTTCGGGCCGACCGCGGCCCTCCCGCAGCCGTGCGGAGAGCAGTCGCGCGAGCTCGCCCGCATGCGGCGTCAGCACGATCCACGGCGGCAGACGGTCGGGCAGCAGCGCCAGTGCGCCCGCATCGGCGACGGTCGGGACCGAGTGCGCGACGGCGCGGGCGAGCACTCGCCGCAGCCGCTCGACCTGCTCGGCCGTCGGGTCGGTCGCCGGCATCAGCGTCGGGTCCACGCCGCACCCGATCGCCCAGGCCTGCACCCTCCCGTCACCGACGACGACCTCGGGGTGCGCCGTGAGCACGGCCCGCGCGGCGACGTCGGGGCCGAGGTACCGGACCATCCCGACGCCGGCGAGCACGGCGCCGCTCGCCGCCAGGACGGCCGCACCCGGGTACGCCGCGGTCCCCGCCACGAGCCCGAGGACCCCTCGTGCGTACTTGTGCGCCGCGGGTCCCGGCACGGGCCACAGCGCTGCCACGTCGGCCGGTTCGAGCCGCGCGACGGCGGGAACCCCGAGCCCGGGGCGGAGCCCGATGTCCACCAGCTCGACGCGACCGGCGGCGACCGCGGCAGGCGGGAGCAGCAGGCACGGCTTGACGGCCCCGAAGGTGACGGTGACGTCCGTCGGCAGCACCTGACCGACGTCGTCGGCGACGGCCCCGGGCAGCGAGCCGTCGTCGATCCCGACTCCGCTCGGGACGTCGACGGCGACGACGCACGGCAGGTGCGTGCCCCGTGCCGTCCGGGCCTCGTCCCTGAGGAGCTCGCCGAGCAGCCGGACGAGCTCCCCGGCGCTCCCGCGCACGGCCCCCCGGGCCCCGATTCCCAGCAGCCCGTCGAGCACGACGTCCGCCGCATACGCCTCCGCGACGGCCTCGCCGAGCCACACCCGCTCCGCCGCGGGATCTGACCCGCCCACCGAGACGACCCGCGCGTGCGCCCGACGGACCGCGGCGAGACCCGCCGCATGCACCCTCTCGTCCGTCAGCACCGCGAGCGCGCGCACTCCCCGGTCCGCCAGCATCGCGAGTGCGTGCAGGGTGTCCCCGCCGTTGTTGCCCGAACCGACCAGACCGACCACGGACGCGCCGCGCACCCGACCGCGGCGATCGACGAGCTCCCGGACCACCGCCCCCGCGAGTCCGAACGCCGCACGGTGCATGAGCTCGCCCTCAGGTCCGGCCGTGAGCAGCGGCTCCTCGGCCTCCCGTACCTGGTGCGCGTCGTATCCGAGGATCACATCCGCCATCATGCCCCGATCCCCCGGGACCGCTACGTTCGGAGCATGCGATTCGGACTCTTCATCCCGCAAGGCTGGCGCCAGGACCTCACGGGGATCGACGCCACGGACCACTGGGCCGTGATGCACGGCCTCGCCCAGCACGCGGACGACGGCGACGCCTGGGAGTCGATCTGGGTCTACGACCACTTCCACGCGGTCCCCGAGCCCAACGGCGAGGCGACGCACGAGGCCTGGAGCCTCATCTCGGCCTACGCGGCGAGCACGCACCGGGTCCGACTCGGCCAGATGTGCACGTGCATGTCCTACCGGAACCCGGCCTACCTTGCGAAGGTGGCCGCGACGGCGGACATCATCAGCGGCGGCCGCGTCGAGATGGGCATCGGAGCCGGCTGGTACGAGCACGAGTGGCGTGCCTACGGCTACGGCTTCCCGCGCGCCGGCGAGCGCATCGCGGCGCTCGAGGAGGGCGTCCAGATCTTCCGGCAGATGTGGAGCGACGGCACGGCCACGCTGGACGGGACCCACTACCAGGTCGCCGGCGCCCAGCTCTCGCCCCTGCCGTTGCAGGTCGGCGGACCGCCGCTCTGGATCGCCGGCGGCGGCGAGCGCAAGACCCTGCGCATCGCGGCCCAGTACGCCCGCTACACCAACTTCGACGGCACGCTCGACGGCTTCAGGCACAAGTCCGAGGTCCTCGCCGACCACTGCGCCGACCTCGGCCGCGACCTGTCCGAGATCACCCGGTCGGCCAACTACAACGTCGTGATCGGCGAGACCGCGGCCGACGTCGCCGACCGCCTCGCCTGGATCGGCGACCACTACCGTCGCACCGTCCCGGCGAAGGCCGCCGGCGTGCTCGAGGAGTTCCGCACCGGCACCCTGGTCGGCACACCCGAGCAGATCGTCGAGACGCTGCACACGCTCGAGTCGGCCGGCATGACCTATGCGATCACGTACTTCGCAGAAGCCGCCTACGACCGTTCGGGCATCGAGCTGTTCGAGCGGCAGGTGGTTCCCGCGCTGCGCTGACCAGGCAGGGCGCTCGGGCCGGTCACCCTTCGGCGACGACCATCGCCGAGGCGATGCCGGCGTCGTGCGAGATCGACAGGTGAAGTCGCGTGACACCGAGCTCGGCGGCACGGGCCGCCACCGTGCCGGTCATCTCGACGACCGGTTGCGCACCCGCCACCCGTCGCACGGTCGCGTCCTGCCAGCTCAGCCCGGCCGGCGCACCGAGCGCCTTGGCGACGGCCTCCTTCGCGGCGAACCGTGCGGCGAGCGAGACCGGCGCGAGCCCCCGCTCCACCGGTGTGAACAGACGGACGACGAGTCCCGGGACGCGTTCGAGCGTGGCGGCGAACCGCGCGACGTCGACGACGTCGATCCCCACGCCGACGATCACGCGTGCGCCGTCACTCGACCGTGACGGACTTGGCGAGGTTGCGGGGCTGGTCCACGTCCAGCCCCTTGGCCGTCGCGAGCTCGCATGCGAAGAGCTGCAGCGGGACCACCGCGAGCAGCGGCGACATCAGCGTCGGGCACGCCGGGATCGCGAACACCTCGTCCGCGAACGGCAGCACGGCGTCGTCGCCCTCCTCCGCGATCACGAGGGTCCGGGCGCCACGGGCCCGGATCTCCTGGATGTTCGAGATCACCTTCGAGTGCAGCGAGTCACGCCCCCGCGGCGACGGCACGATCACGAAGACGGCCTGGCCCTCCTCGATGAGCGCGATCGGGCCGTGCTTGAGCTCGCCCGCGGCGAAACCCTCGGCATGGATGTAGGCGAGCTCCTTGAGCTTGAGCGCCCCCTCGAGAGCCACCGGGAAACCGACGTGACGTCCGAGGAACAGCACCGACGTCGTGTCCTTCATCGAGCGTGCGACCTCGCGCACGTGCTCGGCGCCGTCGAGCACCGTCTGGATCTTGGCGGGCATCGCGCGCAGCTGGCCGAGCAGCTCGGTGATCTCGTCGGGGAACTTGTTGCCCCGGAGCTGTGCCAGGTACAGCCCGAGCAGGTACGCCGCGGTGATCTGGGACAGGAACGCCTTGGTCGACGCGACGGCGATCTCCGGGCCCGCGTGCGTGTACAGGACGGCGTCGGACTCGCGCGGGATGGTCGACCCGTGCGTGTTGACGATCGCGAGCACCTTCGAACCCTGCTCACGTGCGTGCCGCACGGCCATCAGGGTGTCCATGGTCTCGCCCGACTGCGAGATCGCCACGACGAGCGTCTTCTCGTTCACGACGGGGTCCCGGTACCGGAACTCGTGCGCGAGCTCGACCTCGACCGGGATGCGGCACCAGTGCTCGATCGCGTACTTCGCGACGTGCCCCGCGTAGGCCGCCGTGCCGCACGCGATCACCACGATCTTGTCGATGCTCCGCAGGACCGACTCGTCGATGCGCACCTCGTCGAGCATCAGGGCACCGTCGAGGGCCGTCCGGCCGAGCAGCGTGTCCGCGACGGCCTGGGGCTGGTCGTCGATCTCCTTGTCCATGAAGGAGCGGTACCCGCCCTTCTCGGCGGCGTCGGCGTCCCAGTCGACCGTGAAGGCGCGCGCGGCCGCGGGCGCGCCGGTGAAGTCCGTCACGGTGACCGAGTCCGGAGTGATGGTGACGACCTGGTCCTGCCCGAGCTCGAGCGCGCGACGCGTGTGCGCGATGAAGGCCGCGACGTCGGAGCCCATGAAGTTCTCACCGTCGCCCAGGCCCACCACGAGCGGGGAGTCGTGGCGCGCACCGACCACGACGTCCGGGACCTCCGCGTGGACCGCCAGCAGCGTGAACGTGCCCTCCAGGCGCTGCGCGACGGCGCACATCGCCTCCGACAGGTCGCCGAGCCGCGCGTACGCACGCGTCAGGAGCTGAGCGACGACCTCCGTGTCCGTCTCGGAGAGGAACGTCGCCCCGTCGGCGACGAGCTCCGCCTTGAGGACCGCGAAGTTCTCGACGATGCCGTTGTGGATGACGGCGATCTTGCCCGCGACGTGCGGGTGCGCGTTCACGTCCGTCGGGGCTCCGTGCGTCGCCCACCGCGTGTGGCCGATCGCGGCGGTCGCGTTCGCCAGTGGCCGTGCGGCGAGCTCGTCCGTCAGGTTGACGAGCTTGCCGGCCTTCTTCGCGGTGACCAGCACGCCGTCGAGGCCGACCAGTGCGACCCCGGCCGAGTCGTAACCCCGGTACTCGAGTCGGCGCAGTCCCTCCAGCACGACCTCGAGGGGCTTCCCGTTGGGCTGCTGGCGTCCGACGTATCCCACGATTCCGCACATGGCCCGGAGTCTACCCAGGCGGTCGCGCCCTCCCGCCCGTGCCGATCGGCGGTGTCCGCACCCGCCTCGGCACGCGGACCCGTCCCGTCGACGACCGCGGATCAGGCAGAATCGACGCGTGCCACCCGAGACCACGCCGTCGACGCCGTACGTCGAGCTCGACCGGGACGCGTGGACCCGGCTGTCGGCGTCGACCCCGCTCCCCCTCACCGTCGCCGACGTCAGTCGGCTGCGGGGTCTCGGCGACCCGATCGATCTCGCCGAGGTGGACGCGATCTTCCGTCCGATCTCCCGGCTCCTCGACCTGTACGTCTCGGCGACCCGGCAGCTCCACGAGGCCTCGAGCACGTTCCTGCGCGAGGACCCGGGTCGGACGCCTTTCGTGATCGGCGTCGCCGGCTCGGTGGCGGTGGGCAAGTCGACGACCGCGCGCCTGCTGCGCGAGCTGATGGCCCGCTGGCCGCAGACGCCGCACGTCGAGCTCGTCACGACGGACGGGTTCCTGTACCCCAACCGGGAGCTCGAGCGACGTGGTCTGATGGATCGCAAGGGCTTCCCCGAGTCCTACGACCGCCGTGCCTTGGTCCGCTTCGTGTCGAAGGTCAAGGCTGGTCGCGCCGAGGTCCGCGCACCGGTGTACAGCCATCTGACCTACGACATCGTGCCCGGCGCCGAGGTCGTGGTCCGGCGCCCCGACGTGCTGATCGTCGAGGGCCTGAACGTGCTGCAGCCGGCGAGACCGGCCACCGAAGGCACGTCGAGCCTCGCCGTGAGCGACTTCTTCGACTTCAGCATCTACGTCGACGCCCGGACGTCCGACGTCCGCCAGTGGTACGTGGACCGCTTCCTCTCGCTCCGCCGGACGGCGTTCACCCAGCCGGAGTCGTACTTCCGGCGCTACGCGTCTCTGACGGACAGCCAGTCGATCGACCAGGCCGAGCAGATCTGGGACACGATCAACGAGCCCAACCTGATCCAGAACATCCTGCCGACCCGGTCACGAGCGACCCTGGTTCTCACCAAGGGACCGGACCACAGCGTGCAGCGCGTGCGGCTGAGGAAGCTCTGAGTCCTCCGCCACGCTCCGGTGCGCAGCGGCCGCCGCGTCGCGCCGACGGACGACGACGGAGATCGTCCGGTCCACGAGGACCCCGAGGAGCACGCCTCCGACGACACCCACGACGACGGCGAGCATCGGGTTGGCGGCGAGCCACGCCCCGGCGCCGATCCCGATCAGCGCCGAGTACACGGTCCAGGTCGCGGCCGCGATCGCGGTGAGCGGGACGAACCGCCGTCGCGGGTACGCGACCGTCCCCGCCATCATGTTCACCGCGACGCGGCCGACCGGGATGTACCGCGCCGCGATGATGAACGCGCCGCCCCGGTGGTCGAGGGTGCGCGACGCCGCGTCGAGGGTGCGCTGCGCCGTCCGCCCCTGGAGGAACCGCACGCGTCGGACGTTCACCCGGCTACCGATCCAGTACGCGACCTGGTCGCCGACGAACGCACCGGCCGCACCGGCGACCAGGACGAGCGCGAGGTTCGGGGTGCCGAGCGCGACCGATGTCGCTGCGAGCGCGATCAGGACGGTCTCGCTCGGAACCGGCGGGAAGAACCCGTCCACGACGGCGAGCGCGAACAGCACGAGATAGACCCACGGAGTGGCCGTGAGCGCGAGGGCGGCGTTCTCCAGCACGGCTCATCAGCTCCGGGTCATCGCTATCGTCGGGGCCGCGAACGGAGGTCCGCGCCGTGATCTCAGGCTACCGATCGGCATGCCGGCCGCCATCGGTGATCCCCCTGATCTTCACCGACCCTTCGCCGCGCCGCCATCCCCCCGCGGCTGACCCGGCGACCGCCGAGATCGCACCGTGGGGGGATCCGCGTCGGCCGAGAGCGCGACGACGCCCGGCCGGTCAGACGAGGGGGAAGCCGAGGATCCGGGCGGCGGTGCGCGGGTGGGGCTCGGAGGCCCAGACGGCTGCCATCCCGTCGGTGGCTGCCAGTGACCGAAGCTCCGCGACGTCGACGTAGAGCCGGCCGTGCAGGTGGTCGGTCTCGTGCTGGACGATCCTGGCCTGCCAGCCCGTGAGCTCCTCGTCCACGGGGGACCCGGTCTCGTCGGCCGCGGTGAGCCGCACCCTCAGGTGGCGACTCGTGACGGCGCTCCAGCCGTGGACGCTCAGGCAGCCCTCGTAGAACGCTGCCCTCTCGACGCCGACGGCCTCGTAGCGCGGGTTCACCAGGACGCGGAAGGCCAGCGGCCGCCGCTCGCGCGCCGCCGCGATCTCCGGATCGAGAGGGCCCGGATCCTCGACCACCGCGAGCGCGAGGGAGATCCCGATCTGCGGCGCCGCAAGACCGACTCCCGGCGCCTCGCGCATCGTCGTTCGCATCACCTCGACGAGCGCCATGAGCTCAGCGGTCGAGAGCTGACCGTCGTACGGCTGCGCGACCGTGCGAAGCACCGGATGGCCCGCCTGCACGATCGGCGCCGGAACGGGACCGTCGAGCACCTGCAGCACCTGGTCGCGGACGTCCCGTGGCAGCGGATCGATCGCGCTGGGTACCGGCCTCGCTCCGGTCACAGGACGAGTCGCTCGCGCACCACGTCCGCGAGCGACGCGGCGACGAGCTCGGCCTGGTCGAGGTGGGGCGCCTCGACCATGACCCGCACGACGGGCTCCGTCCCGGACGGCCGCAGGAGCACCCGACCCTGCGTCCCGAGCTCGAGCTGCGCCTCGCGGACCGCGTCCAGAAGAGCGGCGTCGGTACCGGCGCGCGCCTTGTCCACGCCGCGCACGTTGACGAGCACCTGCGGCAGCCGGGTGACGAACCGCGCCAGGTCGGCCAGGGTCCGGCCCGTCGAGACGACGCGGTGCGCGAGCTGGAGCGCGCTGAGCACACCGTCACCCGTCGTCGCATGGTCGCCGAGGATGATGTGGCCCGACTGCTCGCCGCCGAGCGAGAACCCGCCCGCGCGCATCTCCTCGAGCACGTACCGATCCCCGACGCCGGCCTCCAGGACCGTGATGCCCGCCGCGGTCATCGCGAGCTTCAGCCCGAGGTTGCTCATCACCGTCGCGACCAGCGTGTCGTGCGCGAGCTCACCGCGCTCCTGCAGCGCGACGGCGATGATCCCCATGATCTGGTCCCCGTCGACCAGGGTCCCGGTGTGGTCGACCGCGAGGCAGCGATCGGCATCCCCGTCGAACGCGACGCCGAGGTCGGCCCCCGACGCCACGACGACCGCCTGCAGCTGTTCGGGGTGCGTGCTCCCGCACGCGTCGTTGATGTTGCGCCCGTCCGGAGACGCGTTGATCACGACGACGTCCGCACCCGCCCGGCGCAGGGCGGCCGGACCGACCTCGCTCGCGGCACCGTTGGCGCAGTCGACCGCGATCCGCAGACCCGTCAGCGACGTCCCGACGGTCGAGACCAGGTGCTCGATGTAGGTGTCGCCGGCCGTCCCCGGGTCGAGCTGGATCCGGCCGACGTCCGCCCCCGCCGGGCGGTCCCACGGCTCACGCAGGCGGGCCTCGATCGCGTCCTCGACCTCGTCGTCGAGCTTGTGGCCGCCCCGCGCGAAGAACTTGATGCCGTTGTCCGGCATCGGGTTGTGCGAGGCGGAGATCATCACGCCGAGGTCGACGCCGAGGCTCCCCGTGAGGAACGCGACGGCGGGCGTGGGCAGGACGCCGACGTCGAGCACGTCGACGCCCGCGCTGGCCAGACCGGCGGCGGTCGCCGCACCGAGGAACTCACCCGATACGCGCGGGTCCCGGCCGACCACAGCGCGCGGCCGTCGACCGTCGAACGCGCCGATGGTCGCGAGCACATGCGCTGCGGCGACGGAGAGGTCGACCGCGAGCTCGGCGGTGAGATCGCGGTTCGCGACGCCACGGACACCATCGGTTCCGAACAGTCGGGCCATCAGCGGACTCCTTCGTCGTCTACCGGCCGCGGACACCGCCGCTACCATCGGATGACGGCCGCCGGGCTCACGGTCGTCGGGAGAGGCCGATGGCCCCGATGGTCGTCCACCGGGGCCATCGGGTCTCGACCCGTCAGCGCTTGGAGTACTGCGGGGCCTTGCGAGCCTTCTTCAGACCGGCCTTCTTGCGCTCGACCACGCGGGCGTCGCGCGTGAGGAAACCGGCCTTCTTGAGCGCCGCACGGTTGTGCTCGGCGTCGATCGCGTTGAGCGCACGGGCGATCCCGAGGCGCAGCGCGCCCGCCTGCCCGGTCACGCCGCCGCCGGTGATGCGCGCGATCACGTCGAAGCGGCCCTCGACGTCGACCAGCTTCAGCGGCGAGTTGACCAGCTGCTGGTGCACCTTGTTCGGGAAGTAGTCCTCGATCGTGCGGCCGTTGATCTTCCACTGCCCGGTACCGGGAACCAGTCGCACACGAGCGATGGCCTCCTTCCGGCGGCCCAGGGCCTGGCCGGGGGCCGTGATGCTCTGACCGCGACCCGTGGGGGCGACGGTCTCGGTGGTGTAGCTGCTGGGCGTCTCGTCGCCCTCAAGGTCGATGTCGACCGTGGTCTCGGCCACTGGTGGTGTCCTCGCGTCCTGTGTCGTGACTGCTCGCAGCAGGCCGGGGCCTACTGCGCAACCTGGGTGATCTCGAAGGGCTTCGGCTGCTGCGCCGCGTGCGGGTGCTCCGGTCCTGCGTAGACCTTGAGCTTCCCGAGCTGTGAGCGCGAGAGCGAGTTCTTGGGGAGCATGCCGCGAACGGCCTTCTCCACGGCCCGCTCAGGCCGCGTGTCGAGCAGCTCCGAGTAGGCGACCGAGCGTAGACCGCCCGGGTAGCCCGAGTGGCGGTACGCGAGCTTGTTGTCGCGCTTGTTGCCGGTCAGTGCGACCTTGCCCGCGTTGATGACGATGACGAAGTCACCGTTGTCGACGTGCGGGGCATAGGTGGCCTTGTGCTTGCCGCGCAGCAACGTGGCCACGTGGGTGGCCAGACGGCCCAGCACGACATCAGTAGCGTCGATGACGTACCAGGTCCGCTCGACGTCGCCGGGCTTCGGGGTGTACGTGCGCACGGTCGTCAGCCTTCGTTTCGTGGAGCTGGGTGTGTTCGCGGCGAACACCCGCATAGGGCGGGTGCGCCGATGAGTGCTGTCGTCGCATCGTCTTGGGACCCGGCGAGTGGGAGCGCCGGTCCTCAGGAGGACGCACAACGACACATCACAGTAGCCGTCGGGGTGCTGACGGGTCAAAACGGTGCACCGGACGCAGCAGCTCCACGCCGCCCGTCGGCCCTCTCCTCGGCTCAGCCGGTCGGGTGCAGCGCGCCGACCGCGGTCGTGATCACGCGGTGAGTCAGGTCGTCGAGCGCGGGGGTGCGGAGCTTCCAGTGCTGCCAGTAGAGCGGTACGTCGAGGTGGCGACCCGGGGCGAGCTCGACCAGCGTTCCGGCGGCCAGCAGGGGGTTCGCGGTCACGTCGGGCACCATGCCCCAGCCGAGACCGTGTCGGACCAGGTCCACGAAGGCCGTCGACGACGGCACGTAGTGCACCGGCGGCTCGGCGTGCTCATGCCCGAGCGTGCGCAGGAACTGCTCCTGCAGCGCGTCCTTGCGGTTGAACGTCAGGAGCGGCGCCCGATCGAGCGCACCCAACCCGTCGGCGAACCACCTGGCCACGAAGTCCGGTGACGCGACGGCGAGGTAACGCATCGCCCCGAGCGGGCGTGCCCGGCATCCCTGCACCGCACGTGCGTCGGCCGTGACGGCGGCCATCACGGTGCCGTCCCTGAGCAGCTCGGCCGAGTGGTCCTGGTCCTCGCGTCGCAGGTCCAGGTGCACGCCGAGCGGCAGCTCTCGCAGCGCGTCGGGGAGCCAGGTGGAGAGCGAGTCCGCATTGACCGCGACCGCGATCCGGACCGCTACCGGCCCGTCGTCCGCATCGGCGCCGGGTGCACCCGCCCGACGCACCTCACGGAGCGACTCGTCCTCGAGCAGCCGGAGCTGACCGGCGAGCCGGACGAGCACGTCCCCGGCCTCGGTGGCCCGGCACGGGCGCGATCGACGGACGAGGACCTGACCCGCGTGCTGCTCGAGCGCCTTGACGCGTTGGCTCACCGCCGACGGTGTGACATGCAGGCGTCGCGCCGCAGCATCGAAGGTGCCCTCCTCGACGACCGCCGCGAGCGCCTCGAGCTGTGCCCCGTCGAATCTCATGACGACCAAGATTAAGCGCTGCTGATGGTTGTGCAGAAACCTGAACTGGTCTCCACCTCCGCCGCCGCCTACGGTCACGACATGCCCGCACGCCTCACGTCGCACCGAGCCGCCGTCCCGGCCGGCGTACGCCTCTCCCCCGTCCACCTGGGCGCCCGCTCGCTGCGCCGATGAGCAACGCGATCCAGGGCTTCCTGACCGGTCTCTCACTGATCGTCGCGATCGGCGCGCAGAACGCGTTCGTGCTGCGGCAGGGGATCCGACGCGAACACGTGCTGACGGTCGTCGTGGTGTGTGCGGTCGCCGACGCCGCCCTGGTCGCCGCCGGGATCGCCGGACTGGGTGCGGCGATCACGACGCACCCTGTCGCCGTCGCCGTGGCACGGGTCGGCGGCGCGACGTTCCTCGCGACGTTCGCGGTGCTCGCTCTCCTCCGCGCGCGCCGACCCGGACGCCTCGTCCCGGCCGACGACGCCCCCGCGACTCACCTCGGCGTCCTCGTCGCGTGCCTCGGCTTCACGTTCCTGAACCCGCACGTCTACCTCGACACCGTCGTGCTGCTGGGAAGCCTCGCGGGCCAGCACGGGGACCCCGGCCGGTGGGTCTTCGGTGCGGGAGCGGTGGCCGCGAGCGCGACGTGGTTCGTCGGACTGGGATTCGGTGCGCGGCGACTTCGGCCGTTCTTCGCGCGACCCCGCTCCTGGCAGGTGCTCGACTACGGCGTGGCGGTCGTCATGGGCACGCTCGCGGTCGTCCTCGTCGTCTGAGCGCCACTCAGCCCCACCTGCTCCACCCGCGCCACGTTCCCGGCGGCCGTCAGCGGTCGCGGCGCACGCGAGACGCGTCCCAGACGGCCTCCGGGGTCTCGACGACCTCGCCGTCCGACCCGAACACGAGGAACCGGTCGAAGCCACGCGCGAACCACCGGTCGTGCGTCACCGCGAGCACCGTCCCCTCGAAGGCCGCGAGCCCGGTCTCGAGCGCCTCGGCCGAGTGCAGGTCGAGGTTGTCGGTCGGCTCGTCGAGCAGCAGCAACGTCGCCCCGCCGAGCTCGAGGAGGAGGATCTGGAACCGGGCCTGCTGCCCACCCGAGAGCGTCTCGTACGACTGCTCCGCCGCTGCGACCAGCTCGTACCGGTCGAGAGCCTTGCTCGCCTGCTCGCGCCCCAGGCCGGCGCGGTGGCCCGTGCCGCGGTGCAGGATCTCCACGAGAGTCCGGCCGGTCATCTCCGGGTGCGCGTGGTTCTGCGCGAACCAGCCCGGTCTGACGCGTGAGCCGAGCACGACGCGACCGTCGTGCCGGACCGGCGCGACAGCGACGTCGTCGGCCGGCTCGTGCTCGGGCCCGGGATCCGAGCCGCCGCCCGCCAGCAGCCGGAGGAAGTGCGACTTCCCCGAGCCGTTCGACCCGAGCACGGCGACGCGCTCACCGAACCAGACCTCGAGGTCGAACGGCTTCATGAGACCGGTGAGCTCGAGCGAGGTCGCCACCACCGCGCGCTTCGCCGTCCTCCCCCCGGCGAGTCGCACGCGCACGTTCTGCTCGCGTGCCATCACCTGCGGCGGGCCTGCCTCCTCGAACTTGCGCAGCCGGGTCTGCGCGGCCTGGTAGCGGGACGCGAGGCCGTCGTTGAACGCGGCCTTGTTCTTCAAGGTGAAGACGAGGTCCTTGAGCTTGGCGTGCTCCTCGTCCCATCGCCGCGTCAGCTCCTCGAGGCGCGAGCGCCGATCGTCACGCGCGGCTCCGAACGTCGCGAAACCGCCCCCGTGGACCCAGACGGTGCTCCCCGACGCCGTCGGTTCGAGGCTTGCCACCTGCGTCGCCGTGCGTGACAGCAGCTCACGGTCGTGGCTCACGAACAGCACGGTCTTGCTCGACGCGGCGAGCTCGGTCTCCAACCACCGCTTCGTCGGGACGTCGAGGTAGTTGTCCGGCTCGTCGAGCAGCAGCACCTCCTCGGGACCGCGCAGCAGCGCCTCCAGGACGAGCCTCTTCTGCTCGCCGCCCGACAGCGTCCGCACGGCTCGCCACTGCGCCTTCTCGAACGGGATCGAGAGCACCGCGTCGGTGATCTGGTCCCAGCCCGCCTCGGCCTCGTAGCCGCCCACGTCCGCCCAGTCCACCAGCGCTGTCGCGTAGCGCATCTGCGACGGCTCGTCGTCAACCGTCATGATCGCGTCCTCGGCGGCGGCCAGCTCGGCGGCGGCGTCGCGGACCGCCGCCGGCGCGAGCGACGCGAGCAGGTCGCGGATCGACCGGTCGTCGGCGATCCGTCCGACGAACTGCCGCATGATCCCGAGCCCTCCGCTGCGCACGACGCTCCCCGCGTGCGGTTTCTCGTCGCCCGCGACGATCCGCAGCAGGGTCGTCTTGCCCGCGCCGTTGGGCCCGACCAGCGCCACCTTGGCGCCGTCGGCGACGCGCAGGTCGACCTCGTCGAGAAGGGGTCGCCCGTCGGGAAGGAAGTAGCTGACGGCGCTGATGTCGACGTGGCCCACGCGATCAGTGTCCCGGCTCCCCGCGCGCGAGACGAATCGTCCTCGGGCGGCTCTCGCAACCGGCGCAGCACGGGCACGACCGCTGGCGGTACGCCCCCGGGGGTGAGACGTTGGAGACATGAACGACGACGCGCCTTCGACACGGGACGACCCGGCCCTCGGGTCCGACGGCGAGTCCGACCAGCTCTCGCTGGAGGACACCCTGGAGGACCGGGGTGTCGACGACCTCCTCGACGAGGGGTACTCGCCCCCCGAACGGCCGCGCTCCAACCACTACGGCGAGACCGCCTGGGAGGAGCGCCATCGGGAACCTCTCGACCAGCGTCTCGCCGAGGAGGAGCCGGAGATCTGGGCGCCGGTCCGGCGACCGCGGCGCGACAAGCTCCGCTCGGGCCGCCTCGCGGCCGACGAGACCGCGATCGACGGCGAGCCCGGCGACGACAGGATCGCGCACGACGTCGGCATCGACGGCGGCGCGGCGAGCGCCGAGGAGGCCGCGGTCCACCTCATCGACGAGGTCTGACTCAGGGCGCGACCACGCGCCGCGATCCGTCACGGGCACGAGCCGGGCCCGGAGGCGCGTGCCGGCCAGATCCGACGACTCGTGACGGCTCGGCCAGCGGTGTGTCGTGCTCCGATCCGTCGACCCGTGGAACGTCGCGGGCTTCGTCAGGCCTCGTCAGCGGATCGTCGCGCGCGGGTCTGCTCCGCGCGCGCGGCGAGCTGGTCGTCCGGCGGGTACGTGACCTCCTCGAGCGTCAGTCCGTGGGCGGCGACGACCGGCCCGGCGGGGTCGCGCAGCCGCCCGACCAGCAGGTCCGCCAGCCAGCCGGCCGTCCGCCGTCCTTCCCCCACCGCGAGGCTCGCCCCGACGAGGGCCCGCACCATGGAGTGGCAGAAGGCGTCCGCCTGGACGTGCGCGACCACCAGCGCCGTGTCCGGACCGCCCGCCGGCCGCTCCCAGTCGAAGACCTCGAGCGTCCTGATCGTCGTCGCCCCCTCGCGCGCCTTGCAGAACGCGGCGAAGTCGTGGCGCCCGAGCAGCGCCCGCGTCCCCTCCTGCATCGCCTCGACGTCCAGCGATCGTCGATGCCACAGCACGTGCGACCGGCGCAGCGGATCCCTGGTCCGCGGGTCGTCCGAGACCCGGTACACGTAGCGCCGCCGCAACGCCGAGAAGCGCGCGTCGAACCCCGCGGGTGCGGGCGTCGCGCGGTGCACGACGACGTCCGGTGGCAGCAGACCGGCGAGCCGAGAGACCACGGCCTCCTCCGGGCTGAGACCCGACCTCCCGCGCACCGCCTCCCAGAGCGCGGGATCGACGTCGACGTGCGCGACCTGCCCGCGTGCGTGCACCCCCGCGTCGGTCCGACCGGCCACCGTGAGCCTCGGCGACGGGTGCCCGGCGGACTGTGTCCTGAGCACGACGTCGAGGGCGTCCTCGATCGTGCCCTGGACGGTGCGCAGACCGGGCTGCCGCGCCCAGCCGGCGAAGCTCGTGCCGTCGTACGAGAGGTCGAGGCGGATCCGGATCACGCGGACCACCGTAGCGAGCCGCGCGCACCGTGACGGCCCGAGCCGCCATTCCCGAGGGCCGCACCCGGGACCGCGGCTCAGCGCGAGGTCACCGGACGTACTCGACGTGCCACGGTTCCGGGTTGCCGCCGTCCTGCAGCGCCCAGTCCGGCGCGGCCCACCCGAACCGGGGTCCGTTCGCCACCATCCGGACGTAGCCGGGCGTCCCGAACCCGTACAGCGGGCTTCCGTGAGCACCGACGGCGTCATCGATGTCGATCGCCTCTCCGCAGCCGTGGTTGGAGGTGCCGAGGATCGCCGCCGGGGGGACCCGTAGCGCGCGAACGTGGCGACCTGCTGGTCGTGGGAGCGGTAGCACGACTCGGGCCACGGGTCGATCGGCGGCGGGATCCCGAGCCGGGCCCGGAAGGCGTCCGAGAACGCGACAAGGTCGGGTAGCGCGCGGCACAGGACCTGGTGCCCGCTGACGAACGGGATGTCGCGGAGCAGAGCCGGATCGATCCGCCCGTTCGATCCGTCGTACACCGGTGCCGCGGTAGCCGTCGTGGTCGCAGCAGCTCCCGCCGCGGCCCGCGCCTGCGCAGACGCGGTGCGCTGGTCGGAGACGACGAGCCACGCGCCGACAGCGAGACACACACGACCACCGTCACCGCGACGACGTGACGCGACCGCGCGGCCCGGGTGACGCGCTGCACGGCCCCGGGCACCACGGAACGGGCGGACGACCGCGCTCTCCGGTCCACCGTGCCCTCCATCGCCGATGACGTCGCTCTCGGTCGCGTGCGCAGAGGTTCGCGTTGGACTGTCCGTGCGTGACCGCGGGCTAGCCTGAGCGGATGGACGGACAGGGACCGCGGACGCTCGCGATCGACTGCGGCGGGAGCGGCATCAAGGCGTCGGTGCTCGACGCCGCGGGGACGATGCACGCGCCCGCGATCCGCGTCCCCACGCCGTACCCGCTGCCACCGGCCCGCCTGGTCACCACAGTCCTCGAGATCGCTGCGCGACTCCCCGCAGCCGATCGCGTCACGGTCGGCATGCCCGGCATGATCCGGCACGGCGTCGTCGTCGCGACACCGCACTACGTCATGCGATCGGGCCCGCACACCCGGTCCGACCCCGAGCTCGTCGAAGCCTGGGCCGGGTTCGACATGCAGGCCGCGGTCGCCGTCGCACTCGGGATCCCCGCCCTCGTCCTCAATGACGCCGAGGTCCATGGCGCAGGGGTCATCTCCGGCACGGGCACCGAGCTCGTCCTGACGCTGGGCACGGGTCTGGGCAGCGCCCTCTTCGACGGAGGCGCTCTCGCCCCGCACCTCGAGCTCTCCCACGCCCCGATCCGCCGGGGCACCAGCTACGACTCGTTCATCGGCCAGATCGAACGCGCCCGCCTCGGCGACGCACTGTGGTCCCGCCGGGTACGCCGGGTGATCGACGGTCTGCGTCCGGTGTTCTGGTGGGACCGGGTCTATCTGGGAGGGGGGAACGCCCGACGTGTGACGCCCCAGGTGCTCGAGCGCCTCGGCGACGACGTCGTCGTCGTCCCCAACCAAGCGGGCATCGTCGGTGGAGTTCGCGCCTGGAGTCTACGGACGACGTGAAGGATCAGCGGCGCACCCGGCCGTGATCCCGTCACGTACGCCCCGGAACGGTCGCCGCTCCCCCGGCACGACGAACGGCCCGCCACGAGACCGGTGTGGTCTCGGGACGGGCCGCTCGCGTCACGCAGCGTGCGACAAGTCGATCAGGCGTCGGCCTGCTCGGTGCCCGCCTCGTCCGCGGGCGCGTCGAGCAGGTCCTCGACGGTGGCCTCGGTGGCCTCCGCGACGGTGGCCTCCTCGGCCGGGGCGTCCTCGACCTTCTCGGCCTTCGGGGCCACGGCCTTCTTGGCGGCCTTCGCAGCGGCCTTCTCGGCCTCCTTCACGACGGCCTGCTTGGGGCTGAGCGGCTCGAGCACCAGCTCGATCACGGCCATGGGCGCGTTGTCTCCCTTGCGGGGCGCGACCTTGGTGATCCGCGTGTAGCCGCCCTGACGCTCCGCGACCGCGGGAGCGATCTCGGAGAACAAGCGGTACACGACGTCCTTGCTCTTGACCGTCGTGAGGACGCGGCGACGAGCGTGCAGGTCACCGCGCTTCGCGAAGGTGATCATCCGCTCGGCGAGCGGACGCATCCGCTTCGCCTTCGCCTCGGTCGTCGTGATCCGGCCGTGCTCGAACAGGCTCGTGACCAGGTTGGCCAGGATGATCCGCTCGTGAG
>JAJYCD010000002.1 GCA_021778635.1 Actinomycetes bacterium | reverse complement strand
GTCGACGGTGTCGCACGTCTCACGGCTGCCCTCCTCCTGGTCCACGGATCCGGCCGAGATCGCTGCGTGGGAGGGCGTCGCCCTCGCTGGCGGTCCGTACCGCTCTCGAGATCCACAACCCTCACCGTCCTAGTCCCTGTCCGCATCGGAGCCCAAGACTCAATGACCATCTCCACCCCCGCGAAGCCCGCCACGCCGCAGGTCGCGATCAACGACATCGGTACGGCAGAGGACTTCCTCGCCGCGATCGACGCCACCATCAAGTACTTCAACGATGGCGACATCGTCGAGGGCACCATCGTCAAGGTCGACCGCGACGAGGTCCTTCTCGACATCGGCTACAAGACCGAAGGCGTCATCCCCTCCCGCGAGCTGTCCATCAAGCACGACGTGGACCCCGGAGAGGTCGTCACGGTCGGTGACGTCGTCGAGGCGCTGGTCCTCCAGAAGGAGGACAAGGAGGGTCGGCTGATCCTGTCCAAGAAGCGCGCGCAGTACGAGCGCGCCTGGGGCACGATCGAGAAGATCAAGGAAGAGGACGGTGTCGTCACCGGCACGGTCATCGAGGTCGTCAAGGGTGGACTGATCCTGGACATCGGGCTGCGCGGCTTCCTGCCGGCGTCGCTCGTCGAGATGCGTCGGGTGCGCGACCTCCAGCCGTACGTGGGCAAGGAGATCGAGGCCAAGATCATCGAGCTCGACAAGAACCGCAACAACGTCGTGCTGTCGCGCCGCGCGTGGCTCGAGCAGACGCAGTCCGAGGTGCGCTCGACCTTCCTGCAGACCCTGCAGAAGGGCCAGGTCCGTCCGGGCGTCGTCTCCTCGATCGTCAACTTCGGTGCGTTCGTCGACCTGGGTGGTGTGGACGGCCTCGTGCACGTCTCCGAGCTGTCCTGGAAGCACATCGACCACCCGAGCGAGGTCGTCGAGGTCGGCCAGGAGGTCACCGTCGAGGTCCTCGACGTCGACTTCGACCGCGAGCGCGTCTCCCTGTCGCTGAAGGCGACGCAGGAGGACCCGTGGCAGGCGTTCGCCCGGACGCACGCCATCGGCCAGGTCGTCCCCGGCAAGGTCACCAAGCTCGTCCCGTTCGGTGCGTTCGTGCGCGTCGAGGACGGCATCGAGGGCCTGGTGCACATCTCCGAGCTCGCCGTGCGTCACGTCGAGATCCCGGAGCAGGTCGTCCAGGTCGGTGACGACGTCTTCGTCAAGGTGATCGACATCGACCTCGAGCGTCGTCGTATCTCGCTGTCGCTCAAGCAGGCGAACGAGGGCGTCGACCTCACGAGCGACGACTTCGACCCGGCGCTGTACGGCATGGCGGCCGAGTACGACGAGCAGGGCAACTACAAGTACCCCGAGGGCTTCGACCCGGCGACCAACGAGTGGCTCGAGGGCTTCGAGGCGCAGCGCGAGGTCTGGGAGGCGCAGTACGCCCAGGCCCATGAGCGCTGGGAGGCGCACCGCAAGCAGGTCGCCGAGGCCAGCAAGGCCGACGCGGATGCGGCGAACGGCGTCGAGTCGGGTGCCGCTCCGTCGACGTACTCGTCCGCCGCACCGGTCGAGGAGGCCACGGGCACTCTCGCTTCTGACGAGGCGCTCGCCGCGCTGCGGGAGAAGCTCACCGGCAACTGACGGGCTCAGCAGAGCCCACCAGAACGCGGACGGGCCGGTCACCTTCGGGTGGCCGGCCCGCCGTCTGTTCAGGGTCGGGCCCATGGCCGGCGCCCGTATGATCGCCCGCATGCCTCTGAACGACACCCCCGCACCGCCCTCGCCGCGCGTCGGTCGGGCGAAGGTTCCGCATCTCCCGGCGGTACGGGCGTGCCGGGTCGGCGAGGTGGCCGCACTGACCCCCACGATCGTGCGCATCACCCTGGTGGGCGAGGAGCTCGAGGGGTTCACGAGTCTCGGGCCGAGCGATCACGTCAAGCTGAGGATCCCGGGTCGGGCGACGCGCGCCGGTGAGGCGGGCACGACCGTCGCGATTCCGGACGACTCCGCCGTGCGGGACTACACGCCTCGCGCATACCGTCCGCGGGGAAGCTCCGGGCTTCCCGAGCTCGACATCGACATCGCGCTGCACGGGACCGACGGGCCCATCTCCGCGTGGGCGTCCGAGGCGCGCGCCGGCGATCCCGCGACCGTCGCCGGACCACGGAGCTCGAAGCTCGTGCCGTCGGACGCGTCCTCCTTCCTTCTGGGGTGCGACGAGTCCGGCCTTCCGGCCGTGGCACGGTGGTTGGAGCTCGTCGACCCCGACCTTCCGGTGACGGTCCTCGCCGACGTGGTCGACTCGTCGGTGCAGGGGTACCCGCTGGCCCGGCGCGCGAGCGTGTCCGTGCGGTGGCTGTCCCGGGGCGCTGCGACGCACGAGAGCTCGCCACGGCTCGAGCGCGCGGTTCGTGACCACGGACCACTCCCGGACGGCTGCTTCGCGTGGTTCGGTGCGGAGGCCGGAGCCCTCGTGGGCGTCCGGCGCTATCTCCGGCGTGAGCTCGGTCTCGGGGCGGACCGGGTGGAGGTGTCCGGCTACTGGCGGCTCGGGTCGGCGGGCTACGACCATCACGCACCGCTGGACGCCTCCGACCCGGAGTGAGGTCGGTCGCGTCGCGCTCCGCTGCGGCCAGGTCGGGTGCGTCCCGGGTGGCGCGCGATCCCTGCTCGGGCAGGATGGGGTCATGCAGCGCATCGGTCTGACCGGCGGGATCGCCTCGGGGAAGTCGACGGCGTCCGCACGGCTCGCCGAGCTCGGCGCGGTCGTGATCGATCACGACGAGCTCGCTCGCGCTGCGGTCGAGCCCGGCACGATCGGTCTCGACGAGATCGTCGACGCGTTCGGCCCGGGCGTGCTGGCGCCCGACGGCTCGCTGGACAGGTCCGCTCTCGCGTCGGTCGTCTTCGCCGACGCCGAGGCGCTGTCGCGGTTGAACCGGATCGTCCACCCGGAGATCAGCCGGATGGCCGCCGAGCGTGAGGCCGCTGCGTCGGCAGCCGACCCCGGCGCCGTGATCGTCCATGACATCCCCCTCCTCGTCGAGACCGGGCAGGCCGAGACGTTCCACCTGGTCGTCGTCGTGCACACGCCTGCGAAGCAGCGGATCGAGCGACTCACGGGGCTGCGCGGGGCCTCTCCCGAGGACGCGCGCAGGCGCGTGGCGGCGCAGGCGTCCGACGACGAGCGCCTTGCGTCCGCCGACGTGGTGCTGGACGGCTCCGGCTCGGCCGAGGCGCTGCGCGAGCAGGTCGACCTCCTGTGGACCCGGCTCGCCGACGAGCGAGCGGCGGAGGCCGCGGCCGAGCGACGCTGATCGGCGCATCTCCCGGCCGTCGACGTCGGAGCACACCGCCCGGCCCGGGGTCGCCGTTCGGCCGGTGTCAGTGGCTCCACGTACCGTTGACGCATGCGTCCTGTCACCGATCTGCAGCGGAGCGTCGCCCCGTTCGAGGTCATCTCCGACTACACGCCGTCGGGTGACCAGCCGACTGCGATCGCCGATCTCGCGCGCCGCATCAACGCGGGGGAGAAGGACGTCGTGCTCCTCGGCGCGACAGGTACCGGCAAGTCGGCGACCACCGCATGGCTGATCGAGCAGGTCCAGCGCCCCACGCTGGTGATGGCCCCGAACAAGACCCTCGCCGCGCAGCTCGCGACGGAGTTCCGCGAGCTCCTGCCCAACAACGCGGTCGAGTACTTCGTCTCGTACTACGACTACTACCAGCCCGAGGCATACATCGCCCAGACCGACACCTACATCGAGAAGGACTCGTCGATCAACGACGAGGTCGAACGACTCCGCCACTCGGCGACGAGCTCGCTGCTGACCCGACGTGACGTGGTCGTCGTCGCCTCGGTGTCCTGCATCTACGGTCTCGGCACCCCGCAGGAGTACGTCGACAGGATGGTGCGGCTGTCGGTCGGGGACCACGTCGAGCGGGACGATCTCCTCCGCCAGTTCGTCGCGATGCAGTACACCCGCAACGACATGGCGTTCACCCGAGGTACTTTCCGTGTCCGGGGTGACACGGTCGAGATCATCCCGGTGTACGAGGAGCTCGCGATACGAATCGAGTTCTTCGGTGACGAGATCGAGACGATCCAGACGCTCCACCCGCTCACGGGGAACGTCGTGCGTACCGTGCCGGACGTGTACGTGTTCCCCGCGACGCACTACGTCGCGGGGCCCGAGCGGATGGAGAGGGCGGTCGCCTCGATCGAGGGCGAGCTGGCGGACCGGTTGGCCGAGTTCGAGCGGCAGGGCAAGCTGCTGGAGGCGCAACGACTACGGATGCGCACCACGTACGACATCGAGATGATGCGCCAGATCGGTTCCTGCTCGGGCATCGAGAACTACTCGCGGCACATCGACGGCCGAGCTCCGGGTACCGCTCCGAACACGCTCCTCGACTACTTCCCGGAGGACTTCCTCCTGGTCATCGACGAGTCGCACGTCACGGTGCCGCAGATCGGTGCGATGTACGAGGGTGACATGTCCCGCAAGCGGAACCTGGTCGACCACGGCTTCCGGCTGCCCAGCGCGATGGACAACCGACCCTTGCGCTGGGAGGAGTTCGTCGAGCGGATCGGCCAGACGGTCTATCTCTCGGCGACGCCGGGGAACTACGAGCTGAGCATGTCGGACGGCGTGGTCGAGCAGATCATCAGGCCGACCGGGCTCATCGACCCGGAGATCGTGGTCAAGCCCACCACCGGGCAGATCGACGACCTTCTCGAGGAGATCCGTCTGAGGACCGCACGTCACGAGCGTGTGCTCGTGACGACGCTGACGAAGAAGATGTCCGAGGACCTGACGGACTACCTGCTCGAGAGGGGCGTTCGCGTCCGCTATCTCCACTCGGAGGTGGACACGCTCCGTCGGGTCGAGCTCTTGCGGGAGCTACGCCTCGGCGAGTACGACGTGCTCGTCGGCATCAACCTGCTGCGGGAGGGTCTGGACCTGCCGGAGGTGTCGCTGGTGAGCATCCTCGATGCCGACAAGGAGGGCTTCCTGCGGTCCGGGACCTCGCTGATCCAGACGATCGGACGTGCCGCCCGGAACGTGTCCGGCCAGGTACACATGTACGCGGACAGGATCACGCCGGCGATGGCGCAGGCGATCGACGAGACCACGCGACGTCGTGCGAAGCAGGTGGCCTACAACCTCGAGAACAACATCGACCCGACCCCGCTGCGCAAACGGATCAGTGACGTGACCGACATGCTCGCGCGGGAGGACATCGACACCCGCGAGCTGCTGGCCGGCGGGTACCGCAAGCCGGCTCGAGGCAAGGCGCCCGTGCCGGGCGGAGCGGAGGGTGGCGGCGCGCGGTCGCGACTCGTCGGAGCGGCGGCCGGCGAGCTGGCGAACCTGATCCAGGAGCTGAGCGACCAGATGCACGTCGCGGCCGGCGAGCTCCAGTTCGAGCTCGCGGCTCGCCTCCGCGACGAGATCTCCGGCTTGAAGAAGGAGCTCCGCCAGATGCAGGCCGCCACCGCGTGATGCGGACCCCGCCGGCAAGCGGCCCCGATCGAGGCCGTCCGGTAGGCTGATCGCGTTGGAGGGGAGTACGCCCCCGCGGTCGTGTCGTCATCACGGATGGTCCCGCGACCATCCCGGCACGATCGGTCCGGACCTGAGCGTCCTGGCGGCGGAGACCTCCGGTACACAGTGCTAGGTACCGGAGGTTCAACCGTGAGTGTTCCGTTGTGGATCTGGGTGGCGACTGTCGTCGCCATCGCTGCGATCCTGGTCTTCGACTTCTACACGCACGTGCGCACGCCCCACGCCCCGTCGTTCCGCGAGTCGGCCTCGTGGAGCGCGGTGTACATCTCGCTTGCGCTCGTGTTCGGTGTCGGACTGGGAATCGTCTGGGGCTGGGGCCACGGCGCCGAGTACTTCGCCGGGTACGTGACGGAGAAGAGCCTCTCCGTCGACAACCTGTTCGTCTTCCTCATCATCATGACCAGGTTCGCGGTACCCCGGGAGTACCAGCAGAAGGTGCTGCTCGTCGGGGTCGTCATCGCGCTCGTCCTGCGCGGCGTGTTCATCCTCCTCGGGGCAGCGGCGATCGCAGAGTTCTCGTGGGTCTTCTACGTGTTCGGCGCGTTCCTCCTCTACACCGCCGTGACCCTCGCGCGTGAGAACCACGACGAGGAGAAGGCCGCCGACTACAAGGACTCTCTCGTCGTCCGCCTCGTCAGGCGGCTGCTCCCGACCACGGACGAGTTCCACGGTGACCGGCTCACGGTCGCCCTGCACGGCCGCCGGCTCCTGACCCCGATGCTCATCGTCATGGTCGCGATCGGGAGCACCGACGTCCTGTTCGCTCTCGACTCGATCCCGGCCGTCTACGGTCTGACGAAGGAGCCGTACATCGTGTTCACGACGAACGCGCTCGCGCTCCTCGGGCTCCGGCAGCTCTACTTCCTGCTCGGCGGACTCCTGCAGAGGTTGGTGTTCCTCTCCGAAGGGCTCTCGGTGATCCTGGGCTTCATCGGCATCAAGCTCGTACTCGAGGCGCTGCACACCAACGAGGTGCCGTTCATCAACGGCGGTCGCGGCGTTGCGTGGGCGCCGGAGATCCCGATCTGGCTGTCGATGACCGTGATCCTGGGCACGCTCGCCATCGCGACAGGCGCCAGCCTGATCTCGACCGGTCGGCGGACGCGTGCGCTCGCTCTCGTCACGCTCGCGGTGAGGGAACCGAGCGATGCGGCCGCGACCGACGTCGATCTCCCGTGAACGCGACTCCTTCCCTGTGGATCGTGTCCCTGGGCGTCGCCGGTCTGGTGCTGCTCGTCGACGTGGCCGTCGTGGGGCGTCGCCCGCACGTCCCTTCCACGCGCGAGAGCCTCCGGTACCTCGGTCTGTACGTCGGCCTGGCGGTCGCGTTCGGCCTCACGGTGTGGCTCCGATCCGGACCGCGCTATGCGGGGGAGTTCTACGCCGGGTGGTTGACGGAGTACTCGCTGTCGGTCGACAACCTCGTCGTCTTCCTCATCATCATGGCCCGGTTCGCGGTGCCGCGGGCCTACCAGCAGGTGGCGCTGCTCGTCGGGATCCTCCTGGCGCTCGTCCTGCGCGGTCTCTTCATCGCGGCCGGTGCCGCGGTGATCGCGTCCTTCAGCTGGGTGTTCTACGTGTTCGGCGCGTTCCTCGTCTTCACCGCGGTCCAGATGGCGCGGGGGGTGGGTGACGAGAGCCGGGAGTACCGCCCGCCGTTCGCGCTCAGGTTGGTCCAGCGACGCGTCCGGTCGACGGACGAGTTCCACGGGGTGCGGTTGAGCGTTCGGATCGGTGGCGTCCGGATGGTGACGCCGATGCTCGTCGTGCTCGTCGCCATCGGCTTCACGGACCTCGTGTTCGCGTTCGACTCGATTCCGGCCGTCTTCGGCGTGACCTCCGAGCCCTACCTCGTGCTGATGGCGAACATCTTCGCCCTCATGGGGCTACGGCAGCTCTACTTCCTGCTCGGGGAGCTGCTCACCCGGGTCGTGTACCTCAACGCCGGCCTCGCCGTGCTCCTCGGGTTCATCGGGCTCAAGCTCGTGCTCCAGTCGCTGCACGACAACCACCTGCCGTTCATCAACGCTGGCTCACCCGTTCACTGGGCGCCGATTCTCCCGGTCAGCACGTCCCTCGTCGTGATCATCGGCGTGCTCGTCGCCACCGCGGTGGCCAGCACCTCGAGGACGCGACGGGTCACGCGTGACACAGACGCGAAGTCGCTCGAGCACGGCGCGACCGACGCGTCCTAGCGGCGCGTCAACGCGACGCGACGTGCACCTGCGCGGCGAAGCCCGGCGTGGCGACTGGGGCGCACCTGCCCTGAGCTGTGGGTGAGCGTGCCCTCAGAGCCGCTCCGACCATGGACCGAGGACGACGTCCCAGGTCCGGACGCTGGTCGCCGTGATCACCCCGGCGAGCGCGAACGGGTCGCCGGCAAGGAGCTCGTCGAGGGTTGCACGATCCTGCGCGCGGAAGACGAGGAGCGCACCGGGGGCGCCGTCGGTGTACGGCCCGGAACCGAGCAGGTTGCCGTCGACGGCGAGGCTCCCGAGGTAGGCGCGGTGCTCGGGTCGGACCACTGCCTGCAGGTCGTGGCGTGCGTCGTAGGTGTACTGGACGGCGAAGATCGGCATGGCAGCATCCTCGCGCATCTCGTCGCGTGGTCCGTCGTCGGCGCCACCGCCACCGCGACGGCTCGCGATCACGATGAGAGGGTGTCGTCATGACGATGCTCTGCCCCTGCACGCACCTGCGGGACCGGACCTGGGTGCGATGACGCCCATCGTGCTTCCTGACGAGCTGCTGGCGCGAGTCGCGGCCCGCGCACCGGGGTACGACCGCGACAACGGCTTCCCCCACGACGATCTCGCGGACCTCGCCGACCTCGGTTACCTTCGCGCGTTCGTGCCGGAGCGGCTCGGCGGTGCCGGGATGACCCTGGAGCAGGTCGCGGAGCAGCAGGCCCGCTTGGGTGCGGCCGCCCCGGCGACCGCTCTTGCCGTCAACATGCACCTCGTCGTGACCGGCATCGCGTCGGTCCTTGCCGCTCGCGGGGACACCTCTCTCGAGTTCGTGCTGGAGGAGGCCTCCCGTGGTGAGGTGTTCGCCTTCGGGAACTCCGAGGCCGGCAACGATCTGGTCATGTTCGACTCGCGCACGCGGGCGTTCCCGACGAAGGCGGGTGGATACCGGTTCGAGGGCACCAAGATCTTCACGTCCCTGTCACCCGTCTGGACGCGTCTCGCCATCTTCGGGCGCGACGACACGGACCCCGACCGCCCGCTGCTCGTCCATGCCGTGATCACCCGGTCCTCTCCGGGCATCCGGGTCGCGGACGACTGGGACACGCTCGGGATGCGCGCCACGCAGAGCTGCACGACGGTCCTCGACGGGGTCGAGGCACCGGGAGAGCGCGTGCACCGTCGGCTGCCTGTCGGCCCGAGCCGCGACCCGTTCATCTTCGCGCTGTTCGCGGTCTTCGAGATCCTGCTCGCTGCGGTCTACACGGGGATCGGGAGGCGCTCGATCGAGCTGGCGGTGGCGGCGGCGCACCGACGGACGTCGATGAGAGGTTCCGGCAGGACCTACGCGCAGGACCCCGACATCCGGTGGAGGGTGGCCGATGCGGTGATCGCGCAGGACGGGATCGAACCCCAGGTGGTGGCCCTCGCCCGGGACGTCGACGACCTCGTCGACCACGGGTCGCGATGGTTCCCGTTGCTCGTCGGTCTCAAGGTGCGGGCGACCGAGAACGCGCGCGTCGTCGTCGACCAGGCCCTCCGCGTGGCCGGCGGCTCGTCGTACTTCGCCGGGAGCGAGCTCGGACGGCTGTACCGCGACGTTCTCGCCGGCGTCTTCCACCCGTCGGACGGCGAGTCGGCCCACGCGACCGTCGCAAATGCAGCGCTCGGCCCGGTGACTCCCGTCCCCTCGTGAGCCGATTTCACCGCGCCGACCAGGGCGGGGACCGGGCGTCACATCGAACAGATGTACGACTGTCGGTGCGCTGGCCTACCATGGCCGGGTGAACGATCGTCTGGTGGTCCAAGGTGCCCGAGAGCACAATCTGCGCAACGTCGACCTCGACCTGCCGCGCGACCAGCTGATCGTCTTCACGGGCCTGTCGGGCTCGGGCAAGTCGTCGCTCGCCTTCGACACCATCTTCGCCGAGGGGCAGCGGCGGTACGTCGAGTCCCTCTCGGCGTACGCGCGGCAGTTTCTCGGCCAGATGGACAAGCCCGACGTCGACTTCATCGAGGGGCTCTCTCCGGCGGTGTCGATCGACCAGAAGTCGACGAACCGGAACCCGCGGTCGACGGTCGGGACGATCACCGAGGTGTACGACTACCTCCGTCTGCTCTTCGCGCGTGCAGGAACCCAGTTCTGTCCGGTGTGCGGGGAGCGGGTGACCGCGCAGACGCCGCAGCAGATCGTCGATCGGCTCCTCGAGCTCCCGGAGGGCACGCGGTTCCAGGTGCTGGCGCCGGTGGTGCGCGGGCGCAAGGGGGAGTACACCGACCTCTTCAAGGAGCTGCAGGCCAAGGGCTTCGCGCGCGCCCGGGTCGACGGCGAGGTCGTCCAGCTGAGCGAACCACCCACCCTGGAGAAGAAGCTCAAGCACGACATCGAGGTGGTCGTCGACCGGCTCGTCGCTCGCGACGGCGTTCAGCGTCGCCTGACCGACTCGGTCGAGACCGCGCTCGGCCTCGCCGGAGGGCTCCTCGTCGCCGAGCTCGTCGACGCCGACATCGACGACCTGACGCGAGAGCGGAGGTTCTCGGAGCACCGCGCGTGCCCCAACGACCACCAGCTTGCTCTCGAGGAGATCGAGCCCCGCACGTTCTCGTTCAACGCCCCGTACGGGGCTTGCCCCGAGTGCACCGGGATCGGCAGCCGCCTCGAGGTGGACCCCGAGCTCGTGATCCCGGACGAGGACCTGTCTCTCGCTGACGGCGCCGTGGCACCGTGGGCGCAGATCTCGTCGGAGTACTTCGCACGTGTGCTCGCAGCACTGGCCGGGGACCTGGGCTTCTCGATGGACGTGCCGTGGCGCGCGCTGCCGGAGCGGGCGAAGAACGCTGTGCTGTTCGGGGAGAACCACGAGGTGAAGGTTCGCTACCGGAACCGGTGGGGTCGTGAGCGCCAGTACTCGACGGGGTTCGAGGGCGTCGTGACCTTCCTCGAACGGCGTCACGGCGAGACCGAGTCGGAGTGGTCGAAGGAGAAGTACGAAGCGTTCATGCGCGAGGTGCCGTGCCCGGTCTGCGAAGGCACCCGACTGAAGCCCGAGGTTCTCGCGGTGCGCGTCGGTGGCAAGTCGATCGCCGAGGTCTGCGAGCTCCCGCTGCGCGAGGCACGTCACTTCCTGGACACTCTCGAGCTCGGCGAGCGGGAGCGGACGATCGCCACCCAGGTGCTCAAGGAGATCCAGGCGCGCCTCGGGTTCCTGCTCGACGTCGGACTGGACTATCTCTCGCTGATGCGGCCGGCCGGAACGTTGAGCGGGGGGGAGGCCCAGCGGATCCGGCTGGCGACGCAGATCGGTTCCGGGCTGGTCGGGGTCCTTTACGTGCTCGACGAGCCGAGCATCGGTCTGCACCAGCGGGACAACAGACGCCTGATCGAGACCCTCACGCGATTGCGCGACCTCGGGAACACCCTCATCGTCGTCGAGCACGACGAGGACACGATCCGGACGGCGGACTGGATCGTCGACATCGGTCCGGGCGCGGGCGAGCACGGCGGGCGGGTCGTGCACTCGGGCGACCTCGAGGGCCTGCTCGCCTCAAAGGAGTCCGTCACCGGCGCCTACCTCTCGGGACGGCGATCGATCCCGATGCCGTCGCAGCGACGCCCGGTCGATGCGGCTCGGATGCTCTCGGTGATCGGGGCCCGTGAGCACAACCTCGACGGCATCGACGTCAGCTTCCCGTTGGGGACACTGATCGCGGTGACGGGTGTCTCGGGCTCCGGGAAGTCGACCCTCGTGAACAGCATCCTGTACACGGTCCTGGCGAACGAGCTCAACGGCGCGCGGCAGGTCGCCGGACGCCACAAGCGAGTCACCGGTCTCGAGCACCTTGACAAGGTGGTCCACGTCGACCAGGGCCCCATCGGGCGCACACCCCGCTCCAACCCGGCCACCTACACGGGTGTGTGGGATCACGTCCGGAGGCTGTTCGCCGAGACGACCGAGGCCAAGGTGCGCGGCTACCTGCCTGGCCGGTTCTCGTTCAACGTCAAGGGCGGTCGGTGCGAGGCCTGTTCCGGTGACGGCACCCTGAAGATCGAGATGAACTTCCTGCCCGATGTCTACGTCCCGTGCGAGGTGTGCCACGGCGCCCGGTACAACCGCGAGACGCTCGAGGTGCACTTCAAGGGGAAGACCGTCGCCGACGTCCTGAACATGCCGATCGAGGAGGCTGCGGACTTCTTCTCAGCGGTCCCGGCGATCGCCCGTCATCTCCGCACGCTCGTCGACGTCGGCCTCGGCTACGTCCGGCTCGGACAGCCCGCTCCCACGTTGTCCGGGGGCGAGGCGCAGCGCGTGAAGCTCGCCGCAGAGCTGCAGAAGAGGTCGACCGGGCGCACCATCTACGTCCTGGACGAGCCGACGACGGGCCTGCACTTCGAGGACATCCGGAAGCTGCTGGCGGTCCTTCAGTCCCTGGTCGACAAGGGGAACAGCGTGATCGTGATCGAGCACAACCTCGACGTGATCAAGAACGCTGACTGGGTCATCGACATGGGTCCGGAGGGCGGGAGTGGGGGCGGTCGCGTGATCGCCGAAGGGACGCCCGAGCACGTGGTGACCGTGCCCGCCAGCCACACGGGTCGGTTCCTCGCCGGAGTTCTCGAGCTGGACCTGGAGCGCGCAACCGCCTGACCGCACGGTCGGCCCCGACCGGCGGGGCGGTCGGGGTCGACCGTCCGCCCCGCGGATCAGCTCAGGTCACCTCAGGAGATCGTCGCGTTCATCACGCGGACCGGCGACGGATCGATCCGGACCGGGACGCTGACGGAGCGCGAGATGAAGCAGTACTCGTGCGCGCGCCTGTGCAAGGCCATCAGGTGCCCGTCCGAGGTGCCGTCGACCGCGGCTCCCACGCCCGAGACGGTCACGATCGGGTGCAGCACCACCTCGGTGAACTGTCCGGCACCGTGCGCCTCCACGCGCATCGTCGCCGTCGCGGCGTCGCTGTACGCGACGACGACCACACCCGCTTCGGATGCGAGGTGCAGGAACCACAGCATGTGGCACTGCGCGAGCGCCGCGACGAACAAGTCCTCAGGGCTGTGGCGGTGCGGGTCTCCGCGAAAGGCGGGGTCCGCAGAGCCGAGCAGCGGCGGCTTGCCGTCGAGCCGGACCTCGTGGTCGCGGCTGTACGCGCGGTACGACGTCGTGCCGGTGGTACCGGCGCCGGTCCATGTCACGTCGACCGCGTAGGTGTGGAGGATGCCCATGCCTCACCGTAGCGACAGCGTCGAGTACCGGCACGCAACCCGCGTCAGTGCGCTGAACTAGGCTCGTGCGCATGGCTGATCCCGCCACGTACCGGCCGGCACCGGGGGAGATACCCGACCAGCCGGGTGTCTACCGCTTCCGTGACGAGCACGGGCGAGTGATCTACGTCGGCAAGGCCAAGAGCCTTCGGCCGCGGCTGTCGAGCTACTTCCAGGACATCGCGGCGCTTCACCCGAGGACGCAGTCGATGGTCACCTCGGCTGCGTCGGTCGAGTGGACGGTCGTCGGGACCGAGGTCGAGGCCCTCGCGCTCGAGTACTCCTGGATCAAGGAGTTCGATCCGCGGTTCAACGTCAAGTACCGCGACGACAAGTCGTACCCGTACCTGGCGGTGACGATGGCTGAGGAGATCCCGCGCGTGCAGGTGATGCGGGGCGCGAAGCGACCGGGGACCCGCTACTTCGGTCCCTACGGGCACGCCTGGGCGATCCGCGAGACTGTCGACCTGCTTCTGCGCGTCTTCCCGGTGCGCACCTGCTCGGCCGGGGTCTACCGGCGGGCCGAGCAGGTGGGGCGACCGTGCCTGCTGGGGTACATCGACAAGTGCTCCGCCCCGTGCGTGGGCCGGGTCACGCCGGAGGAGCATCGGGCGCTCGCGGTGGACTTCTGCGACTTCATGGCAGGCGACACCGCGCGGTTCGTCCGCCGTCTCGAGGCACGCATGCGGGATGCGGCGGCGGAGCAGGAGTACGAGAAGGCCGCGCGCCTGCGCGATGACATCGCCGCCCTCGAGCGCGCAACCGAACGGAACGCGGTCGTGCTCCAGGATGGTACGGATGCCGACATCTTTGCGCTCGTCGGCGACGACCTCGAGGCGGCCGTGCAGGTCTTCCACGTGCGCGACGGGCGCATCCGCGGTCAGCGTGGCTGGGTCGTCGAGAAGGTCGAGGCGCTCACCGACGCCGAGCTCGTCGAGCACCTGCTCCAGCAGGTGTACGGCGAAGAGGCCACGGACGTGCCCCCTCCCGGGCGGTCCGGGGGGATGCGAGGTGATCGTCCGGCCGGCACCGTCGTCTCCGGAGCCGTTCCGCGGGAGGTTCTCGTCCCGGTGCTCCCGGCGGACCTGCCCGAGGTGCAGTCGTGGCTGTCGGGCTTGCGTGGTGCCAAGGTCGAGGTGCGCGTGCCCCAGCGGGGTGACAAGCGTGAGCTCGCGGAGACGGTGCGGCGCAACGCCGAGCAGGCTCTCGCGTTGCACCGGACGCGCAGGGCCGGGGACCTCACGACGCGGAGCCAGGCGCTGCGGGAGCTGCACGAGGCCCTGGAGCTCCCTGCGGCACCGCTGCGGATCGAGTGCTACGACGTGTCGCACACCCAGGGCACCTACCAGTCGGCGTCGATGGTCGTCTTCGAGGACGGCTTGCCGCGCAAGAGCGAGTATCGCGTGTTCACGGTGCGGGGGGTGGACGGGAACGGCGCGGCAGACGACACCGCAGCGATGCGTGAAGTCATCACTCGCCGATTCGCTCGCCACGTCAACGGTCAGAGCCCGCCCGGTCAGGTCGGGAGCGCCGGAGACGGCGCTGACGGCGCGCCGGCGACACCCTTCAGAGCCGGGCCGGTCGAACCCGGCGCCGCGAAGCCCGCCAGATTCGCGTACCCACCCAATCTCGTCGTCGTCGACGGTGGGCCCCCCCAGGTCGCCGCCGCGGCAGAGGCCCTCGCCGCGCTCGGGGTGACGGACGTCGCGCTCTGCGGTCTGGCGAAGCGGCTCGAGGAGGTGTGGCTCCCCGGCGAGGACTACCCGGTGATCCTCCAGCGAAGCTCCGAGGGTCTCTACCTGCTCCAGCGCGTCCGCGACGAGGCGCACAGGTTCGCGATCTCGGCACACCGGAAGCGGCGGAGCAAGGGGATGACGGTGTCGGCACTCGACGACGTGCCCGGTCTTGGCCCGACGCGTTCCGCGGCGCTGCTCACGCACTTCGGGTCGATCGCGCGGCTGCGAGCGGCATCTGCGGACGAGATCGCCGGGGTACCGGGCATGGGGCCGAAGACCGCGCAGGCGGTGCTCGCTGCGCTCGCGCCGGTGGACGGCGCGTCGCGATGACCTGGCATGCTGGTGACATGAGCGAAGAGCCGTCGCCCATCACGGTGCCGTCCGGGATCCCTCAGCTCGAGGCGACCGCGACGGCTCCGCGACTGGACGTGCCAGAGCTGCTGATCATCACCGGGATGTCCGGTGCCGGCCGCACGCGTGCGGCCGCGGTGCTGGAGGACCTCGACTGGTACGTGGTGGACAACCTTCCGGCCCAGCTCCTCTCGCACCTCGTCGGGATGATGACGCACACCGGACCGCGGGCGACGGCGCCCGAGGCCCTCAAGCTCGCGGCGGTCGTCGACGTCCGAGGTCGCGAGTTCTTCGCGGACATGGCCGGCGTCCTCGAGTCGTTGCGTGACGCCGGGTTCACCTATCGCGTGCTCTTCCTCGACGCGTCGGACGAGGTGCTCGTCCGTCGGTTCGAGCAGGTTCGCCGGCCGCATCCGCTGCAGGGAGACGGTCGGGTCCTCGAGGGCATCACCGCCGAGCGCGCCCTCCTCGCGTCGATCCGCGAGCGGGCCGACGTGTTGATCGACACCTCCGCGCTCAACGTCCACGACCTCGCGCGCGAGGTGCGCGCGTCGTTCGCAGACGGAGCAGACGACGCCTTGCGGATCAACGTGGTCTCGTTCGGCTTCAAGTACGGCATCCCGCTCGACGCCGATCACGTGGTCGACGTCCGGTTCCTCACGAACCCCTACTGGATCACCGAGCTGCGCCACCTCACCGGCCGCGACGACGCCGTGCGCGACTACGTCCTCGGCCTTCCCGGGGCGCGCCTGTTCGTCGAACGCTATGTCGCCGCGCTCGAGCCGGTCCTGGCCGGGTACCTGAACGAGGAGAAGCGGTACGTCACGATCGCGGTGGGCTGCACCGGCGGCAAGCACCGTTCCGTGGCGATCAGCGAGGCGATCGCGAGCCTCCTGCGTGAGCGTGGTCAACGCGTCACGGTCGCGGCGCGCGACCTCGGCAAGGAATGAGGTCGGGAGGGCCCGTCGGACCGGCCGTCGTCGCCCTCGGTGGTGGACACGGTCTGTCTGCCACGCTCTCGGCGCTGCGGCTCATGACGGAGGCCATCACCGCCGTGGTCACGGTGGCCGACGACGGCGGCTCGTCGGGCCGACTGCGTTCCGAGCTCGCGGTTCTGCCACCAGGGGATCTCCGGATGGCGCTGTCGGCCCTGTGCGACGACTCGGAGTGGGGCCGCACGTGGCGCGACCTGCTGCAGCACCGATTCACCTCCTCCGGTGGGCTTGACCAGCACGCGGTCGGCAACCTCTTGATCGTGGCCCTGTGGGAGCTGCTCGGGGACACCGTCGAGGGACTTGACTGGGTCGGGCGCCTGCTCGGTGCGCGCGGGCGCGTGCTGCCGATGGCTGCGGTGCCGCTCGAGATCGAGGCGGACGTCCGCGATGCGGACGGACGTGCGCAGATCGTGCGTGGGCAGAGCACCGTCGCGGTCACCCGCTGTCGGATCCAGCAGATCCGACTGCTCCCGGACCGTCCACCCGCGTGCCCGCAAGCCGTCGAGGCCGTCCTGAACGCCGACTGGGTCGTTCTCGGGCCCGGATCCTGGTACACGTCCGTCTTGCCGCACCTCTTGGTCCCGCAGCTTGCCGCGGCGATCCACGAGACGACCGCGCGTCGGCTGGTGACGCTCAACCTGTCACCGGAGATGGGCGAGACCGCGGGAATGGGGGCGGCGGACCACCTGCACGCTCTCGCGCAGCACGCGCCGGGGCTGCGGATCGACGCCGTGATCGCCGATCCGAGTGCGGTTCCGGACGTCGGACCGGTGATCGACCAGGCCGAGGCGATGGGGGCCCGGCTTCTGCTTCGCCAGGTCAGGACGGGTGACGGTGCGGCGCGACATGACCCGTTGCGGCTCGCGGCCGCCTTTCGGGACGTCTTCGAGGACTTCCTCGGCGACGTCGGAACACCGTCGAGGTAGTGGCAGGATGTCGCCATGGCTCTGACGGCACAGGTGAAGGACGAGCTCGCACGACTGACCGTCGACAAGACCTCCTGCCGCAAGGCCGAGGTGTCAGCGACGCTCCGATTCGCCGGTGGCCTCCACATCATCTCGGGCCGGATCGTGATCGAGGCCGAGCTGGACACCGGAATCGCGGCGCGTCGGCTCCGGCAGGCGATCGCGGAGGTCTACGGGCACACGAGCGACGTCGTCGTCGTCTCAGCCGGTGGACTGCGCAAGGGGAGCCGCTACGTCGTGCGGGTCGTCAAGGACGGCGAGTCGCTGGCCCGGCAGACCGGGTTGCTGGACAACCGCGGCCGTCCGGTCCGGGGTCTTCCGCCGCAGGTCGTGTCGGCCGGGGTGGGTGAGGCCGAGGCGGCCTGGCGTGGCGCCTTCCTGGCGCACGGTTCGCTGACCGAGCCGGGTCGGTCAGCGGCCCTCGAGGTGACCTGTCCGGGGCCCGAGGCCGCCCTCGCGCTCGTCGGTGCCGCGCGACGTCTCGGCATCTCCGCGAAGGCTCGGGAGGTGCGTGGGGTGGATCGGGTCGTGATCCGCGACGGCGACGCGATCGCCGCGATGTTGACCCGGCTCGGAGCGCATGACGCGATGATGGTCTGGGAAGAGCGGCGCATGCGCCGCGAGGTGCGGGGGACCGCGAACCGGCTCGCGAACTTCGACGACGCGAACCTGCGCCGTTCGGCTCGGGCCGCGGTCGCCGCCGGCGCGAGGGTCGAGCGCGCGTTCGAGATCCTCGGGCCGGACCTGCCCGAGCACCTGCGCGAAGCGGGGGAGCTGCGCCTCGCGCACAAGCAGGCGTCGCTCGAGGAGCTGGGGAAGCTCGCTGAGCCGGCGCTCACCAAGGATGCCGTCGCCGGGCGGATCAGACGCCTTCTCGCCACGGCGGACAAGCGCGCCAACGAGCTGGGCATACCGGACACGGAGGCGGGTCTGAGCCCGGATCTGCTGGACCTCTGAGGGCCTGTCCGCAAGACGACCTTGGTCCCGCAGGACCACCCGCTTCGGGTATAGGCTCGGCAATGCCGGTGGTCCCGGGACCGACAACACGTCGCACTCCTGGCAAGGCCTCGGTAGCGCACATCGGCGTGCGTGCTCACCATCAACGTAAATGTGTGCGCCGACGCTGTCGGCGCGTGCCGAGGAGGGCTCTGTGACCATCCGCGTCGGAATCAACGGCTTCGGTCGGATCGGACGTAACTTCTTCCGCGCCATCCTGGCGTCTGGAGCAGACATCGAGATCGTCGGTGTCAACGACCTCACGGACAACAAGACGCTCGCGCACCTGCTCAAGTACGACTCGGTGCTCGGTCGTCTCGCCGGCGATGTCTCCTACGACGAGGATTCGATCACCGCCGGCGGCATGACGTTCAAGGTTCTCGCCGAGCGCGAGCCGGCGAACCTTCCGTGGGCCGCCCTGGGTGCCGACATCGTGATCGAGTCGACCGGTTTCTTCACGGACGCGACCAAGGCTAAGGCGCACATCGACGCCGGCGCCAAGAAGGTCATCATCTCCGCCCCGGCGAAGAACGAGGACGCCACGTTCGTCGTCGGTGTGAACCACACGACGTACGACGCCGCGACGCAGCACGTCATCTCGAACGCGTCGTGCACCACCAACTGCCTCGCCCCGATGGCCAAGGTCCTCGACGAGACGGTCGGCATCGAGCGTGGCCTGATGACGACGATCCACGCCTACACCGGTGACCAGAACCTGCAGGACGGCCCGCACCGTGACCTGCGCCGTGCACGTGCAGCCGCGATCAACATCGTCCCGACGTCCACGGGCGCCGCGAAGGCGGTCGCCCTCGTGCTCCCGCAGCTCAAGGGCAAGCTCGACGGTTTCGCGATGCGCGTGCCGACCCCGACCGGCTCCGCGACCGACCTCACGTTCACCGCTTCCCGCGAGACGACGGTCGAGGAGATCAACGCGGCGATCAAGGCTGCGGCGGAGACCGAGGGCCTCAAGGGCATCCTCACGTACACGGAGGACCCGATCGTCTCGACCGACATCGTCACCGACCCGGCATCGAGCATCTTCGACGCCGGCCTCACCAAGGTGATCGGCAACATGGTCAAGGTCGTGGCGTGGTACGACAACGAGTGGGGCTACTCGAACTCCCTCGTCAAGCTGACGACGTACGTCGGCGAGCGTCTCTGACCTTCGTCGCTCCTGCAAGAAGCTGACGTGAGTCCACGGGCCCCGCGCGACCTCCGGGTCGACCGGGGCTCGTGGACTCCGTCATGTCACCCCCGGACGACCTCACAGCGAGGATGTGCAGCATGAAGACGATCGACGACCTGGGCGACCTGAGCGGCAAGACGGTGCTCGTTCGCTCCGACCTCAACGTGCCCCTCGACGGCACGACCATCACCGACGACGGCCGGGTCCGCGCGGCGGTCCCGACGATCAGGGCGCTGCTCGACGCGGGCGCGAAGGTCGTCGTCGCCGCCCATCTCGGTCGTCCCAAGGGCGCGCCGGAGGCCAAGTACTCGCTCGCTCCCGTCGCCGTGCGACTCGGCGAGCTTCTCGGCGTCCCCGTCCACCTCGCCGACGACACCGTCGGCGACTCTGCCAAGGCCACGGTCGCGGCCCTCGCCGCGGGTGAGGTCGCGATGCTCGAGAACATCCGGTTCGACCCGCGTGAGACGTCGAAGGACGAGGCAGAGCGAGGATCGCTCGCCGATGATCTCGCCGGTCTCGCAGACGTGTACGTCTCCGACGGCTTCGGCGTCGTGCACCGCAAGCAGGCCTCCGTGTACGACATCGCGCTCAAGCTCCCCGCCGCGGTCGGCAGCCTGGTCCTCAAGGAGGTCGAGTCTCTCAAGCGGGCGACGGAGAACCCCGAGCGTCCGTACGTGGTCGTTCTCGGCGGTTCGAAGGTCTCGGACAAGCTCGGCGTCATCGAGAACCTGATCGGCAAGGCCGACCGGCTCCTCATCGGCGGCGGCATGGTGTTCACGTTCCTGGCCGCGCAGGGTCACTCGGTCGGCAACTCCCTGCTCGAGGCCGACCAGGTCGAGACGGTGAAGGGCTACCTCTCGCTCGCCCAGGAGAAGGGTGTCGAGATCGTCCTGCCGACCGACATCATCGCCGCAGACTCGTTCGCCGCAGATGCCGCGCACACGATCGTCGCCGCGGACGCCATCCCGGACGGCAAGATCGGTCTCGACATCGGTCCGGAGTCGCAGGCGTTGTTCGCGAGCAAGATTCACGACGCCAAGACCATCGTCTGGAACGGCCCGATGGGCGTCTTCGAGTTCGCCGCATTCGCGGGCGGCACCCGCGCCGTCGCGCAGGCGATGGTCGACTCCGAGGGCTTCAGCATCGTCGGCGGCGGCGACTCTGCCGCGGCGGTGCGGCTCCTCGGCTTCGACGAGAGCGCGTTCGGGCACATCTCCACCGGTGGCGGCGCGAGCCTCGAGTACCTCGAGGGCAAGACGCTTCCCGGTATCGCCGTCCTCGACAGCTGAGAGACGACTCACCTCACCGCTTCCTCCCCTCGATCGAAGGACTGATGTGGCAACGAGCCGTACCCCGCTGATGGCGGGCAACTGGAAGATGAACCTTGACCATCACCAGGCGATCCAGCTGGTGCAGAAGCTCGCCTGGACGCTCAAGGATGCGAAGCACGACTTCAGTGCGGTGGAGGTGGCGGTGATCCCGCCGTTCACCGACCTGCGGAGCGTGCAGACCCTCATCGACGCGGACAAGCTGGAGATCGTCTACGGTGCGCAGGACGTCTCGGCGCACGCCGGTGGCGCGTACACCGGCGAGATCTCTCCCTCGATGCTCGCCAAGCTCGGGGTGACCTACGCCGTGGTCGGCCACTCCGAGCGCCGGGAGTACCACGACGAGGGCGATGCCACGGTTGCGGCGAAGGCGGCCTCGGCCTTCAGCGAGGGCATCGTCCCGATCGTGTGCGTCGGTGAAGGTCTCGAGATCCGCAAGGCCGGCCAGCAGGTCGAGTACACGCTCGCCCAGCTCGAGGGCTCGTTGGCGGGTCTTCCCGCCGACAAGGTGGCGAGCGTGGTGATCGCGTACGAGCCGGTGTGGGCGATCGGGACCGGCGAGGTCGCGACGCCCGAGGACGCCCAGGAGGTCTGTGCGGCCATTCGCGGCAAGCTCGCCGAGCTCTACGGCCAGCAGATCGCCGACGGCGTTCGCGTGCTCTACGGCGGTTCGGTGAAGTCCGGGAACGTGGCGTCGATCATGGCGCAGGCGGACGTGGACGGTGCCCTGGTCGGAGGCGCAAGCCTCGACGCCGAGGAGTTCGCGGCGATCGCGCGGTACCAGTCTCACCAGGTCGGACTCTGACCGCTGGCGACGGCATGAGGTGGCGTCGTTCCGGTGCGCTCGGCGCGCTGGAACGACGCCGACCAGCCGGGTCGGCCGAGTCTGTTGGTCGGATCGGCTCCGCGTCGCCTACCCTTGACAGCGACCGCTCACCGCGGCCGCTCCCGTACTCGTGAGGATCGATTCAGACCGTGTCCGCCCTGCGTATCACCCTCTTGACACTGCTGTGCCTCACCAGCCTGCTCCTGATCCCCTTGGTCCTCCTGCACAAGGGCAAGGGCGGCGGGCTGTCCGACATGTTCGGGGGGGGAGTGACGAGCAACATCGGGAGCTCCGGGGTCGCGGAGCGGAACCTGAACCGGTTGACCATCATCGTGGCGTCAGTCTGGGCGGTCATCATCATCCTGCTCGGGCTCCTCGAGCGCGTCGCCCCGTGACTTCGGAGGATCATCGTGGCTAGTGGCAGTGCGATCAGAGGCTCCCGCGTCGGCGCCGGGCCGATGGGCGAGGCCGAGCGAGGGGACACCGCGCCTCGGGTCTCGATCTCCTACTGGTGCGCCAACGGGCACGAGACGAGGCCCAGCTTCGCCGAGGAGGCGCGCGACGACGCCCCCGCGACGTGGGACTGCCCTCGATGTGGTTTCCCCGCAGGCCAGGAGCAGCAGAACCCGCCCGCTCCGGTCAAGAACGAGCCCTACAAGACCCATCTCGCGTACGTGAAGGAGCGGCGGAGCGACCAGGACGGTATGGACATCCTGGACGAGGCCCTCGCGGCGCTGCGGGCACGGCGGCGCGGAGCCTGACAGTCGTTCCTGGTCGGCGGGTTCTCTGACAGTCGATCGATCCTGACCGGCGGGGTCTCACGTCGACCCCGCACCGCGGGTCCCTCATCCCGGCGTGCGGGTGCGCGTCTTCCTGCCACACCACTCGGTACGGATCCGTTCGCGCCGGGGTCGCACCGGGAACTCGTGCCGGGTGAGTCGCAGGACAAGCGTTGGCTACGCCGGCGAGGTACCGGTCCCAGGCCCGGCAGCGGCCGCGTCGACGAGCCACAGGGTGCTTCCTCGACCGTGGACGTGAGCGGCAGGGAGCTCCGCACCGCTCAGGGCAGCGGCGACCGCCGGAGCCTTCTCCGCTCCGGCAACCACGATCCATACGGTGTCTGCCGCGCAGATCGCCTCGCCCGTGAGCGAGACGCGCTCCGGGGGCGGCTTCGGGGCATCGTGGACGGCGACCGTGGGCGCGCCTGACGCCGTCGCGGCCGGATGACCCGGGAACAACGACGCGACGTGGCCGTCGGGTCCCATGCCGAGCAGGACGACGTCGAAGGCCGGGCCCGCCGTGCCGGGGGGTGCGTAGGCCGCAAGTTCGATCGCATAGGCGGCCGCTGCGTCCTCCGCCGTCGTGACCCCGGCGGACCCCGCAGCGGGAACCGGGTGCACGTTGCCCGCGGGGAGGGCCATCCCGAGGCCGTCCAGGAGGGCCGCCCGTGCCTGGGTCTCGTTGCGGTCGGCGTGGCCGACAGGCAGGAAGCGTTCATCGCCCCACCAGAGGTGAACCTCGGACCAGTCGACGGCGTTGCGGGCGGGGGAGCTGTTGACCGCGGCGAGCACCGCGATCCCGACGGTGCCACCCGTGAGCACGACGTGCAGCGGTGCGTGGAGGGACTGACGATCGACGAGGGTGACGATCAGGCGAGCCGCGGTGACCTCGGCGACCGCAGCGGCATCCGGGTGCACGACCACCTGCGGCGCGGTCATGCGTCGAGCCTCGCCAGTCCCTTGGTGAGAACCTCGCCGTAGACCTCGTCGGGGTCGAGACGCCGCAGCTCTTCCGCGAGACACTCCTGGAGCTGCCGGATCGGCAGCGCGATGCGGTGCTCGGGCTGGTCAGGCTGACGTAGCGCGGCCGTCTTGCCGTCCGGGCGGTAGAGCACGATGTCGCCGGACCGCCGCTCGAGCCGTACCTCGGTGATCGCCGGCGCGTCGGGCTCACGACGGATCTCCACGGGGCAGCGCAGCTCCTGGGCGAACCAGGCAGCGATCATGTCCACCGACGGGTGCGTGCTCTCGCCCGCCACGACGACGCGCTGCACCGGCTCGTACGGCGGTTGGTCGAGCGCGGCGGCGAGGAGCCCGCGCCACAGGGTGACGCGCGTCCACGCGAGGTCGGTGTCGCCAGCCGTGTAGACGGTGCTGAGGCGACGGAGAGTCTCGAACGGGTGCGCGCACTGGCTTGCGTCGGTGATCCGCCGTTGGGCCATCCTGCCGAGCGGGCTCTCCGCCGGGTTCTCCGGGGACTCGTAAGGCCACCAGATGACGATCGGTGCGTCCGGGAGGAGGAGCGGGATCACGAGGGTGTCCCCGTGAGCCGGGAGGTCGCCGGAGGGTCGGAGCACGACGACTTCGCTCGCCCCGGCGTCGCCGCCGAGCCGGATCTCGGCATTGAGGGTGTTGCCGGTATCCGCGGCACGAGGGGCGATGACGATGACCCGGCACGGGTGCTCGTGGCTCGCCTCGTTCGCGGCCGCGACCGCCTCCTCGACGTCGCGATCACCGACATCGATGACCAGGGTGAGGACGCGACCGAGCGCGACGGCGCCGCCCTCGTCGCGGAGCTTGACGAGCCGCTTGTTCACATCGTTCGTCGTGGTTCCAGGCAGGTCGATGATCATGCGACTGTCTCCCATCCGAGACGCGGGGCGAGCGGGGTGGCGCGGGCGGTCATGGCCGTCGCCAGGTGCGGCCGTCGCGCGTGATCATCGCGTCGGCGGACTCGGGCCCCCACGTGCCCGAGCGATAGGCGTCCGGCTTGCCCTTGGCGGCCCAGAACTGCGTGACCGGGTCGAGGATCTTCCAGGAGAGCTGAACCTCCTCGTGGCGAGGGAACAAGGGCGGGTCACCGAGCAGGACGTCCAGGATGAGGCGCTCGTACGCCTCGGGGGACGACTCCGTGAACGCGTGGCCGTAGCCGAAGTCCATCGTCACGTCGCGCACCTCCATCGCCGTCCCGGGCACCTTGGCGCCGAACCGCAGCGTCACGCCCTCGTCAGGCTGCACCCGGATGACGAGCGCGTTCTTCCCGAGCTCTTCGGTCGCGGTCGACTCGAACGGCAGGTGGGGTGCGCGCTTGAAGACGACGGCGATCTCGGTGACCCGCCTGCCGAGGCGCTTGCCGGTACGCAGGTAGAACGGGACACCGGCCCAGCGGCGAGTGTCGATGTCGACGCGGATCGCCGCGAACGTCTCCGTGGTCGAGCTCGCCGGGATGCCGTCCTCGTCGAGATACCCGCAGACCTCCTCGCCGCCCTGCCAGCCCGAGACGTACTGGCCGCGCGACGTGTGGCGGGCGAGGTCCTTCGGCACCCGCACCGCCGAGAGCACCTTGATCTTCTCGGCGCGGAGGTCGCGCGGGTCGAACGAGACGGGCTCCTCCATGGCCGTGAGCGCAAGCAGCTGCAGCAGGTGGTTCTGGATCACGTCGCGGGCCGCGCCGATGCCGTCGTAGTACCCGGCACGGCCACCTATCCCGATGTCCTCGGCCATGGTGATCTGCACGTGGTCGACGTAGTTGGAGTTCCAGATCGGCTCGAACATCTGGTTGGCGAAGCGGAGCGCCAGCAGGTTCTGGACCGTCTCCTTGCCGAGGTAGTGGTCGATCCGGAAGACGGAGTCGGGCGGAAAGACCTCCGACACCACATCGTTCAGCTCGTTCGCGCTCTGCAGGTCGTGACCGAAGGGCTTCTCGATCACGACGCGGCGCCACGTCTTCTCCTGCGGCTGGGACAGCCCGGACGATGCGAGCTGCCGGCACACGAGAGGGAAGGCGCTCGGCGGCACGGACAGGTAGAACGCGTGGTTGCCTCCTGTCCCGCGCTTCTCGTCGAGCTCGTGGACGGTGGCGCTCAGCCTCTCGAAGGCCTCGGGGTCGTCGAAGCTGCCCTGCACGAACCGGATCCCCTCGGCGAGCTGTCGCCAGGTCGCCTCCCGGAAGGGCGTGCGCGCGTGCTCCTTGACCGAGTCGTGAACGATCTGGGCGAAGTCCTGCGTCTCCCAGTCACGCCGAGCGAAGCCGGTGAGCGCAAACCCTGGCGGGAGCAGCCCTCGGTTGGTGAGGTCGTAGACCGCCGGCATCAGCTTCTTGCGTGCGAGGTCGCCGGTGACCCCGAAGATCACGAGTCCGCACGGACCGGCGATCCGCGGGAGCCGCCGATCGCGCGCGTCGCGCAACGGGTTGTGGTCGGAGCTGATCTTCGTGGGGCTCATGAGTGGTCCAGGTGGTCGGTGAGACGCGGCGGCGACTCAGCTGGTGCAGACGCGGCGGCGTCTCTGGCGGTGCAGGGCGAGGGCGGTGCAGGGTGAGGGCGGGAGGGTGGACGGGCGGAGGTGTGACGCGACGTGGGTGGGACGGCGACCACGGGGGGTGGCGGACGTCCTACTGCGACGCCGACGTGTGCTGGTGGAGTCCGGCGGAGACCGTCGAGAGCAGCTGCTCCCAGCTCGCCTCGAACTTCGCGACCCCGTCGACCTCGAGGTGTGCGGTGACCTCGTCGATCGAGATGCCCAGGGTCGACAACGCGTGCAAGAGATCGGCCGACTCCGCGTACGCGCCCGTCACGGAGTCGGGAGAGGCGACCGCGCCGTGGTCCGCCACGGCCTCGAGGGTCGCCGCCGGCATCGTGTTCACGACCCGATCGACGACGAGCTCGTCGACGTAGAGCGTGTCGGGGTAAGCGGGGTCCTTCACGCCGGTCGACGCCCAGAGCGGGCGCTGCGGTCGCGCGCCGCTCGACGCCAGCGAGTGCCAACGCTCGGTGGCGAGGCTGTCCTCGAAGGCCTGGTACGCGAGGCGGGCGTTCGCGACGGCTGCCCGCCCGCGGAGTCGTGCCGCCTTGGGGGTGCCGAGCGCGTCGAGACGCGGATCGATCGCGGAGTCGACGCGCGAGACGAAGAACGATGCGACGGACGCGATCGGCCCGAGGTCGCGACCGGCCGCCCGCGCCGATTCCAGGCCGGACATGAATGCGTCGACGACGGCGCGGTACCGCTCGATCGAGAAGATCAGCGTGACGTTGACACTGATGCCCTCGGCGAGCACCGTCGAGATGGCCGGAAGACCCTCGACCGTCGCCGGGATCTTGATGAACAGGTTCGGGCGGTCGACCGTCGCCCACAGGCGGCGTGCCATCGCGATGGTGGCGTCGGTGTCGCGTGCGAGCCGAGGGTCGACCTCGATCGACACGCGGCCGTCGACGGTTCCGGTCGCGTCGTAAACCGGTCGTAGGACGTCGCACGCCTCGCGGACGTCGTCGGTCGTGATCGTGAAGACGGCCTCGTCGACACCGACCCCGACGTCGGCGAGGTCGCGGAGCTGCGCGTCGTACGCATCTCCCGAGCCGAGCGCCGACGCGAAGATGGTGGGGTTCGTGGTCACCCCGACGACGTGCCGGGTCTGCACCAGCTCGGCGAGGTTCCCGGTGCGCAGGCGTTCGCGTGAGAGATCGTCCAGCCAGATCGCCACCCCGGCAGCGGCGAGTCGATCGAGCGGAGATGGGGCGGTCGAGTTCATGGTGTTCCTCCCGTGCTCGGTGACAGGTACAGCGCTGAGGTGCAGTCTGACCGACGAGGCTGTGCCGGACCTGGTGGTCCGGCACAGCGCTGCGTCGATGAAGCGGGGACTACCGAGCGGCCGCGAGGGACTCGCGGGCGGCCGCCTCGACCGCCTCGGCGGTGATGCCGAACTCCTGGAACAGGCGGTCGGCGTCGGCCGAGGCGCCGTAGTGCTCGAGGGACACCGCGCGACCGGCGTCGCCGAGCAGGCGGTACCAGCTCAGTGCGAGACCCGCCTCCACCGAGACGCGAGCCTTGACCGCATGAGGGAGCACGGACTCCTGGTAGGCCTCGTCCTGCTCGGCGAACCACTCGAGACACGGGGCAGAGACGACGCGCGTCCCGATGCCCTCGGCCTCGAGGGTGGTGCGCGCCGCTACGGCGAGCTGCACCTCGGAACCGGTCGCCAGGATGATCACGTCGGGCACGGGGGTGCTCGACTCGAGCAGCACGTACGCGCCCTTCGACAGGCCCTCGGCCGAGGCGAAGCCGTCCTCGCCACGCGGGAAGGTCGGGACGTTCTGACGCGTGAGGATCAGTCCGACGGGACCGGAGTCGCGTTCGAGGATCGCCCTCCAGGCAGCCACGGTCTCGTTCGCATCGGCAGGCCGCACGATCGACAGTCCGGGGATCGCGCGCACCGCGGCCAGGTGCTCGATCGGCTGGTGCGTGGGCCCGTCCTCACCGAGTCCGATCGAGTCGTGGGTCCACACGTACGTCACGGGAACACCCATGAGCGAGGCCAGTCGTACCGATCCGCGCATGTAGTCGCTGAACGTGAAGAACGTGCCACCGTACGGCCGGGTCGGGCCGTGCAGGGCGATGCCGGAGAGGATCGCGCCCATCGCGTGCTCGCGGATGCCGAAGTGCAGGGTCCGGCCGTACTCGTCGCCGGCGAACTCGTGCGTCGACCGTTCGGCCGGGATGAACGAGGGCTGACCCTTCATCGTCGTGTTGTTCGACCCGGCGAGGTCCGCCGACCCGCCCCACAGCTCGGGGAGCACGTCCGCGACCGCGCTCAGGATCTCGCCGGAGGCCGCACGCGTCGCGACGGATGTGCCGGCTGCGAACGTCGGGAGCGCCGACTCCCACCCGGTGGGCAGGGCGCGCGCCTGCATGCGGTCGAGCAGTGCGGCCCGATCCGGGTTGGCGCTGCGCCACGCCTGGTACCCGACCTCCCACTCGGCACGGGCCGCAGCTCCGCGGGCTGCGACCTCGCGTGCGTGGGCCAGCACCTCGGCGTCGACGTCGAACGACGTCTCGGGGTCGAAACCGAGAACCTCCTTGAGCCCGCGGACCTCCGCGGTCCCGAGCTTCGAGCCGTGCGAGCCGTGCGTGTTCTGCTTGGTCGGCGAGGGCCAGGCGATGATCGTCCGCAGCGCGATGAACGAGGGCTTGCTGGTCTGGGCGACCGCCGCAGCGATGGCGGCGTCGAGGGCATCGACGTCCTCGACGTAGCCGTCGGGCCCGGCGGTCCAGTCGATCAGCTGGACGTGCCAGCCGTACGCCGCGTACCGGGCAACGACGTCCTCGGTGAACGCGATGTCCGTGTCGCCCTCGATCGAGATGTGGTTGTCGTCCCAGATCACGACGAGGTTGCCGAGCTTCTGGGTCCCGGCGATCGAGGACGCCTCGCCGGAGACCCCCTCCTGGAGGTCGCCGTCGGAGGCGAGCACGTACACGGTGTGGTCGAACGGGCTGGTACCTGCCTCGGCCTCGGGATCGAACAGGCCTCGCTCGCGGCGCGCGGCCATGGCCATGCCGACAGCACTCGCGATCCCCTGCCCGAGCGGCCCCGTCGTGATCTCGACACCCGCCGTGTGCCCGTGCTCGGGGTGGCCCGGGGTCAGGGACCCCCAGGTGCGCAGTGCCTCCAGGTCGCTGAGCTCGAGCCCGTAGCCGGACAGGTACAGCTGGATGTACTGCGTGAGGCTCGAGTGGCCGCACGAGAGCACGAACCGGTCGCGTCCGATCCAGGTCGGGTCGGCCGGATCCAGACGCATCGTGCGCTGGTAGAGCAGGTAGGCGACCGGCGCAAGGCTGATGGCGGTGCCGGGGTGGCCGTTGCCGACCTTCTCGACCGCGTCGGCTGCCAGGACACGAATGGTGTCGACAGCACGTCGGTCGAGCTCGTTCCAACCGACCGTCGTCGCCTTGGGGGCTTGCACGTTCACCGAACCTCATTCCCGCCCGGGAGTCCGGTCCCGGGACCTCGCCTGAATCGCGTCCGACGCCTCCGTGGTGGAGTCCGCCCGGGGCTGCGGCCGCGTGGTGAACGCCGCTCTCCGCCCCGAGCGAGCCTATACGCGCACCCAGAGGCATGCAGCGCCGACCGGACCTCGGACGGGCGGCACCCGAATCGAGCGCGTCGTGGGGCAATCCGAGGCCAATTCGGGACCAAGGTCACACTCCGGAACCCGCTCGTTCGGCTAGGCCTCGGGTGCTTTCGGACGGAAGCGCCGTACGATGCTGCTCGACGACCCAGGCCGCGGGCGCGTCTGACGCGCCGGCGGCATCGGCCCGGATGACGAACGGAAGTGCCCTTCGCGTGCGCACCAGCAGCCCGATCGTGCTCGTTGACCCTCGATCGCCGAGCGACCTGCCCCAGGCAGTACGCGCGCCCGCCGACGGACGCGCGTCCGCGATCGCGCGCGGGTGGTTCCGCACCCGGCAGGTCGTCGGCTCCTACGTCGCTCTCACCAAGCCGCGGGTGATCGAGCTGCTGCTCGTCACGACGCTGCCGACGATGATCCTGGCGCAGCGCGGGTTCCCGCCGATCGGACTCGTCCTGGCGACGATGGTGGGGGGCGCGGGCGCGGCGGGCGCCTCCGGGGTCCTGAACTGCTACCTGGACCGTGACATCGACGAGGTGATGAACCGCACCAAACGCCGTCCGCTCGTCACGGGGGAGGTGTCACCGCGGAACGCGCTGATCTTCGGCTTCGTGCTGGCGATCGCGTCGCTCGTGTGGTTCGCGCTGCTCGTCAACGCCGCGTCGGCGTGGCTCACCTTCGCGGCCATCACGATCTACGTCGTCGGCTACACGATGATCCTCAAGCGGCGGACCCCGCAGAACATCGTCTGGGGCGGCGCGGCCGGTTGCATGCCGGTGCTGATCGGCTGGTCGGCCGTGACGGGCGGGATCGGCTGGGCGCCGGTGGTGCTGTTCGGCGTGATCTTCTTCTGGACGCCTCCCCACTACTGGCCGTTGTCGATGAAGTTCCGACGCGACTACGCCAACGCGCGCGTCCCGATGCTTCCCGTCGTCGCGGCCGACACCAAGGTCGCCCGCGAGATGATCGCCTACGCGGTCGCGATGGTCGCCTGCTCGCTCGCCCTGGTGCCGGTGGCCGGGATGACGTGGGTGTACGGAGTCGTCGCGCTCGCGCTCGGGCTGTGGTTCCTGAGCGCCTGCGTCGGGCTGCTGCGCCGCGCGCAGGACCCGTCGCGTGGCAAGCTCGGCGCAATGAAGGTGTTCCACGCGTCGATCACGTACCTCACCCTGCTGTCCGTCGCGATCGCGGTGGACGTCTTCCTTCCGTTCTGACCCGGCGTTCCGACCCGAGAGACCCGGTGTGACGCGCAACCTGCTGGAGGACGCCGCGCGGGACTACCTCGCCCACCTCTCCGTCGAGCGTGGGCTCGCGCCCAACACGGTCGATGCGTACCGCCGGGACCTGACCCGGTATCTCGGCTACCTCGACACCGCGGGTCGTGCGAACCCGACCGAGGTGACCGAGCGGGATGTCGAGGACTTCGTCCTGGTCCTGCGGACAGGTTCCGACGGGGCTGCGGTGCTCTCGGCGTCCTCGGCGGCGCGGGCGGTCGTCGCCGTTCGCGGCTGGCACCGCTTCTGTGCACGCGAGGGGCTCGTCGCCGAGGACGCCTCCCGGTCGGTGCATCCGCCGAGCCAGCCGCGGCGGCTCCCGAAGGCGATCTCCACCGACGAGGTCGAGCGCCTCCTCGAGGCGGCGAGCGTCGGGGACGGACCTGTTCCGCTCCGGGACCGGGCACTCCTGGAGCTGCTCTACTCGACCGGTGCGCGCATCTCCGAGGCGGTCGGCCTCGACGTCGACGACCTCGACCTCGATCCCGATCGCGCATCGGTCCGGTTGCTCGGGAAGGGTGGCAAGGAGCGGGTGGTGCCGGTCGGGTCGTTCGCGGTGCAGGCCGTCGAGGTCTACCTGGTGCGCGCCCGACCCGCCCTCGCCGTCGGAGGCCGAGGAACGCCGGCGCTCTTCCTCAACACGCGCGGGGCACGGCTCACCCGGCAGAGCGCGTGGGCGGTGCTCCGAGCGGCCGCGGTCCGCGCCGGTCTCCCGGTCGCCTCGCACGTCTCGCCCCACACGCTCCGACACTCGTTCGCGACGCATCTCCTCGCCGGCGGCGCCGACGTCCGGGTCGTCCAGGAGCTGCTCGGCCACGCGTCGGTGACCACCACTCAGATCTACACGCAGGTCACGGTCGACACGCTCCGCGAGGTCTACGCAGCGTCCCATCCGCGCGCGTTGGGCTAGCTGGGTCGAGCGGGCAGCGGCGCATCCACGCCCGCTCGGGTGCCGGGTCACGGAGCCCTGCTGCGGTAGGTTGGCCGCGTGAGCAGCAACGCCCCCGACGCGACGTCGACGGCACCCCAGGCCCTCGACCCGGTCGGTCGCCCCATGCCGGTGCTTCCTGACCCGTCGCCGCTCGCGTCCCACGGCCCAGCACGCGTGATCGCGATGTGCAACCAGAAGGGCGGCGTCGGCAAGACGACGACGACGATCAACCTGGGCGCGGCACTGGCGGAGTACGGCCGCCGGGTGCTGATCGTGGACTTCGACCCGCAGGGTGCGGCGTCGGTCGGGCTCGGGATCAGCGCCCACGAGCTCGACCTCACGGTCTACAACCTGCTGATGGAACGCAGGGCGACGATCCAGGACGTCATCCGCCGCACGGCGTTCGAGAACCTCGACGTCCTGCCGGCGAACATCGACCTCTCGGCCGCCGAGGTGCAGCTCGTCGGGGAGGTGGCACGCGAGTCGGTCCTGGCGCGTGTGCTTCGCCCGGTGCTCGACGACTACGACGTGGTCCTGGTCGACTGCCAGCCCTCGCTCGGGCTCCTGACGGTCAATGCGTTGACCGCGGCGCACGGCGTGCTGATCCCGCTCGAGTGCGAGTTCTTCGCCTTGCGGGGTGTCGCGCTGCTCGTCGAGACGATCGAGAAGGTGCGGGACCGCCTCAACCCGCGGCTCCAGGTCGACGGCATCGTCGCGACGATGTACGACCCTCGGACGCTGCACTCGCGCGAGGTGATTGCGCGCGTGAACGAGGCCTTCGGCGAGGCGTTGCTGCACACCGTCATCGGCCGCACCGTCAAGTTCCCCGACGCGTCGGTCGCGGCGGAGCCGATCACCTCCTACGCGCCGACCCACTCCGGCGCGGTCGCCTATCGCCAGCTCGCCCGCGAGCTCATCTCTCGTGGCGACGCGGCCTGACGCCGCCCCCGTGGCGTCGACGACCCCTGCAGACGAGACCGACACCGCGCTCCCGCCGGTCGGCAGCACCGGCTTCTCGGTCCACCTCGCGAACTTCACGGGTCCTTTCGACCTGCTCCTGGGGCTGATCACCAAGCACAAGCTGGACATCACCGAGGTCGCACTCGGGCAGGTGACCGACGAGTTCATCGCGTACATCCGCGCGGCGGGGACGACCTCGGACGGGCGCTCGGGGTGGGACCTGGGCCAGGCGAGCGAGTTCCTGGTGGTCGCGGCCACGCTGCTCGACCTCAAGGCGGCACGGCTCCTGCCGTCCGGAGACGTGGAGGATGCCGAGGACCTCGAGCTCCTCGAGGCGCGAGACCTGCTGTTCGCACGGTTGCTGCAGTACCGGGCGTTCAAGGAGGTCGCGGCTGCGATCGCAGAGAAGCTCGCGAGCGAGGGACGACGATTCCCGCGGGCCGTCGCGCTCGAGCCCCAGCTCGCTGCGCTGCTGCCGGAGCTCGTGTGGAACCTCGGTCCCGCTCAGCTGGCGGAGCTCGCCGCGAAGGCCGTCGCGCCGAAGCCGCTGCCGCCCGGGGTCGACCTGAGTCACCTGCATGCCACGACCGTGAGCGTTCGCGAGCAGGCCGCGCTGCTGGTCGACCGGCTGCGGCACACGACTGCCGCGTCGTTCCGCGCGCTGACGGCCGACGCCGGGTCGACGCTCGTCGTCGTCGCCCGGTTCCTCGCGCTGCTCGAGCTGTTCCGCGAGGGCGTCGTCTCGTTCGACCAGATGGTCCCGCTCGGGGAGCTCACGGTGCGGTGGATGGGCGCGGACGACGGCGACGTGGTCGTCTCCGACGACTTCGACGAGGAGGATGGGACCGAATGACGCAGGACACGGACGACGTCACTGGCGGGCTCGACAGCGCGGGGCCAGCCGCGGATTCCGGTTCCGGCGTCGCGGAGGGCACTGTCCCGGACGAGCTGGCCTTCGACGTGGCAGATCTCCCCGGCGGCGCTCTCGGTGCGCTCGAGGCCGTCCTCATGGTCGCCGACGAGCCGGTGTCGGCGGTCCAGCTGGCCACCGTCCTGGCCCTCCCGACCGCCGAGGTCGAACGCCTGCTCGCCGAGCTCGTCAGCGACTACCACGGAGCCAACGGCCGCGCGCGCGGGTTCGAGCTGCGGCAGGTAGGCGCGGGCTGGCGGATCTACTCGGCACCCGCCTACGCGGCCGTCGTGGGACGATTCGTTCTTGACGGGCAGTCCGCCCGGCTGACGCAGGCTGCGCTCGAGACGCTCGCGGTGATCACCTACCGGCAGCCCGTGACGCGCGGTCAGGTGTCCGGGGTGCGTGGGGTGAACGTCGATGGTGTCGTCCGGACGCTCACGACGCGCGGGCTGGTGGCCGAGGTCGGTACGGACGCGACGACCGGCGCGGTGCTGTACGGCACGACCGGGTACTTCCTGGAGCGCATGGGTCTGGGCAGTCTCGACGAGCTGCCGCCGCTGGCCCCGTACCTCCCCGAGATCGATGCGCTCGACGGCGTGGACACAGCAGAAGGAGACAGGCGATGAGCGAGAGCAGCGGACGGTCCAGCAGCGACCGGCAGGGGGCGGGGGGCCGGCGCGGTGGTGGTCCCGGGCAGGGATCCGGACGCGGCGGCGCGGGCGCGACCCGTGGTCGTGCGGGCGCACCGCGTGCCGCGCGCGCGACCGGCCGCGGCGCTGCGCCTGCGCGTTCGGGACCGCCCGTCCCGCCGCGGGACGTGCACGACCCAGACGGCGTCCGGCTCCAGAAGGTGCTCGCCAGCGCCGGGTACGGCTCCCGGCGGGCAGCCGAGGACCTCATCACGGCAGGGCGCGTGACGGTCGACGGCGTCGTGGTCCGTGAGCTCGGAGTTCGGGTGGATCCGACCCACGCCGTCATCCACCTCGACGGCCTCCGGATACAGCTCGACACCACGGTGATCACGCTCGCACTGAACAAGCCGCTGGGCGTGGTGTCGACGATGCACGACCCGGAGGGGCGCCCGTCACTCGCGCAGTTCGTCGCCAACCGCGAGGAGCGGCTGTTCCACGTCGGGCGCCTGGACGCGGACACCGAGGGCCTGATCCTCCTCACGAACGACGGCGAGCTGGCGAACCGCCTGTCGCACCCGTCGCACGGGGTCGCCAAGACGTACCTGGCGCACGTCGAGGGCAGGGTCTCGGCGCAGACGGCGAAGGCACTCCTGCGCGGCGTCGAGCTCGAGGACGGTCCTGCGAGCTTCGCGTCCTACAAGCTGGTCGACCAGACCCCCCAGGCGTCGCTCGTCGAGGTCGTCCTGCACGAGGGCCGCAACCGGATCGTGCGACGTCTGTTCGACGAGGTCGGGCATCCGGTCATGCAGCTGGTGCGCACGCAGATCGGGCCCATCCGGCTCGGCGACCTCAAGTCCGGTCGCACGCGCGTGCTGGGCAAGACAGAGGTCGGCACGCTGATGGCGCAGGTCGGGATGTGAGCAGCCGGACCACCATCGCGGAGACCGCCCCATGAGCCTCGGCGCGCTGCCCCCGGTGGCGACGACCGGACCGGTGCGGATCGTCGGCACCGGGTTGCTCGGCGCGAGCATCGGCCTCTCGCTCGCGACCCGGGGCGTCGACGTGGTCCTGCACGACTCGTCGCGGACGGCTCTCGCGCTCGCTCGTGACGTCGGCGCCGGCCGCCTGCCGGCGGACGGCGACGCGCCGGTCCGGTTGGTCGTGGTCGCGGCTCCTCCCGACGTCACGGCGGAGGTCGTCATCGCCGAGCTCTCGGCGCACCCGCACGCCGTCGTGACCGACGTCGCGAGCGTCAAGGGTGCGGTGCTCGACGAGCTCGTCGCCGCGCGCGCCGACCTGTCACGCTACGTCGGTTCGCACCCGATGGCGGGGCGTGAGCGTTCGGGTCCGACGGCGGCGCGCGCGGACCTGTTCGCCGGGCGGCCGTGGGTCATCGCCGCGTCGGGGCACTCGTCCGCGGCGGCGGTGCTGGCGGTACGTCAGCTCGCGGCGGACCTGGGCGCCACGCCGATAGCGATGGAGGCGCGTGAGCACGACGCCGCCGTCGCCGTCGTGTCGCACGTGCCGCAGGTGGTCGCGAGCCTCGTCGGCGCACGACTGGCCGATGCTCCGGCTGCGGCACTGGATCTGTCCGGCCAGGGTCTCCGTGACGTCACCCGGATCGCCTCGAGCGACGCACCGCTGTGGACGTCGATCCTGGCGGCCAACGCGACGGCGGTGCGATCGGTGCTGGTCGACCTGCGGGCCGACCTCGACGTCGTGATCGATGCACTCGGTGAGGCCGACGGCCCGCACGGGACGGCCACGATCGGCGCGCTGGGCGCCCTCGCGCGCACGGTCACCGCGGGGAACCTGGGCGTCGCCCGCATCCCTGGCAAGCACGGAGGAGCGCCGCGGCACTACGAGGTCGTGACGGTCCTGGTGCCGGACGCACCCGGGGAGCTGGCACGGCTGTTCTCGGACGTCGGTGACGCCAAGGTGAACATCGAGGACCTCCAGCTCGAGCACTCGCCGCAACAACCGGTCGGGCTTGCGATGATCTCGGTGCTCACCGGCCGATCGGAACCGTTGGAGAGGGAGCTCGCCGCACGCGGGTGGCGGGTGGCGAACAGAGGATGACGATGCTGGACGAGCAAGGCCAGGACCGACCGACCGACGTGACGATGGAGGTGCGGCCCGCGGAGCACCGACCCCCGCTCGTGGTCGCGATCGATGGACCCTCCGGCTCGGGGAAGTCGAGCGTCTCGCGCGGGGTCGCCGAGCGGCTCGGGCTCGCCTACCTCGATACCGGCGCGATGTACCGCGCGGCGACGTGGTGGTGCCTGCACCTCGGGCTCGACCTCGCCGACCGCGACGCGGTGGCGGACGCCGTCAAGGACCTTCCGCTCGTGCAGGGGCTCGAGCCCTCGGCGCCGACCGTCCGTGTCGCAGGTACCGATGTGGCCGAGGCGATCAGGACGACGGAGATCTCGGCGGCAGTGAGCGCGGTCGCGACCAACCTCGACGTCCGCGCCGAGCTCCGACGACGCCAACGTGACCTCATCGAGGCTGAGCGCCACGCCGGCTCGGTCTCCGGTGGACGGGGTGTCGTGGCGGAGGGGCGCGACATCACGACGGTGGTCGCGCCGGACGCGGACGTGCGGGTTCTGCTGACCGCGAGCGAGGAGGCGCGACTCGCCCGGCGTGCCAGGGAGATCCACGGCACTGCCGACGCGGACGCTCTCGTCTCGACACGGGACCAGGTCCTGCGTCGCGATGCGGACGACTCGACGGTCGCCGAGTTCCACCGGGCGGCCGACGGCGTGGTGACGCTGGACTCCTCGGCTCTGGACCTGGACGGCACGATCGCGGCGGTGATCGACATCATCTCCGCGGAGACCGGTCGTCCGGTCGGCGATCACGCGCACGGTGGACGCGCCGACGCGAGCGCGCCGTGAGCACCGCGCACCGGACCGGAGACGGGTCGGCCGTACCGGGTGAGCGAGGGCCACGGTGGGGCAGGAGACTCGCCTGGTTCATGGCCCACGTCCTGTGGCGCACGGAGGTCGTGGGCGCCGACCACGTCCCGGTCGACGGGCCGGTGCTGCTGGCGGCCAACCACACCGGGGTGATCGACGGCCCGCTGCTGATGGCCGCGGCACCGCGACCGTCCCACGTGCTGGTCAAGGCGGAGGCCTTCCACGGACCGGTCGGGGCGGTGCTCCGAGGAGCGGGCCAGATCCCGGTCGACCGAGACTCGGGCCGCGGCGCGCTGCAGGCGGCGCTGGGCGTGCTCCGTCGAGACGGCGTCGTCGGCGTGTTCCCGGAGGGCAATCGCGGACGAGGTGACGCCGCCGCTGCCCGCGCCGGCGTCGCGTGGCTCGCCCTGCGCGCGCACGCTCCGGTGGTACCTGTGGCGATCCTGGGCACCCGGCGGACGGGCGAGGGCGTCGGGCACGTCCCGCGGCTCCGTCGACGGTGCGTGGTCGAGTTCGGGCGGCCGATCGTCGTCGAGCCTGCCGCCGGGACGACCGGCAAGGCCGCGACGGAGTGGGCGAACGACGCGATCCGGGTGGCACTTGCCGAGCTGGTGGCGGCCGCGTCGGTTCGTGCCGGGCTCGCGCTCCCGACGGACGGACCTGATGCCGGCGACGCGACGGTGACCGCCTGACCTGTCCCCGGGGAACCCCGGTTCGTCGACCGAGCCGTCGGGCTGGGAGGATGGGGGCATGAGCCCCACTGACCGGACGTCGAACGACGACGCCCCGCACGACTCTCTCTCCTCGACCCGGATGGAGATCGACCCGTACACCGACACCTCTGCGGACCGAGACCTGCCCGAGCTCGACCGGGTCGACGCGGCGGACGACGGGCTCGGCCCCGGCTGGGAGCCGCAGGACGGCGTCACCGACGAGGAGCGCGAGCACGCGCTGCGCGCGGGTCTCTCCGACTACGAGCTCGACGACGAGGACCTCGTCCTTCTGGGCGAGGGCGACGACGGTGATGGGGGAGAGGGCGCCTCGAAGCCGCTCCCGGTGCTGGCCGTGGTCGGTCGACCCAACGTCGGCAAGTCGACGCTCGTCAACCGGATCCTCGGACGCCGTGAGGCGGTCGTCGAGGACAAGCCGGGAGTCACCCGCGACCGCGTGAGCTATCCGGCCAGCTGGAACGGCCGCGACTTCACCCTGGTCGACACCGGGGGCTGGGAGGTGGACGTCGCCGGGATCGACGCCCGGGTCGCCGAGCAGGCCGAGGTCGCGATCAGTCTCGCCGATGCGGTGCTGTTCGTGGTCGATGCGACGGTCGGAGCCACCGCGACGGACGAGCGCGTCGTCAAGCTCCTGCGGAAGTCCGGGAAGCCCGTGGTGCTGTGCGCCAACAAGGTGGACGGCCCGCGCGTGGAGGCCGACGCGACTGCACTCTGGAGCCTTGGGCTGGGCGAGCCGTACCCGGTGTCCGCGTTGCACGGACGCGGCACCGGCGATCTCCTCGACGCCGCGATGGATGCCCTTCCGACGGAGTCGGCGCATGGTCTGCCGATACCCGAGGGCGGTCCGCGTCGGGTCGCGCTCGTCGGGCGACCGAACGTCGGCAAGTCCTCGCTGCTCAACAAGGTGCTCGGTGCCGAGCGAGTCGTCGTCGATGACGTCGCCGGAACCACGCGCGACCCGGTGGACGAGCTCGTGATGCTGCGTGGGCGTCCATGGGTGTTCGTCGACACCGCCGGGATCCGCCGCAGGGTGCACCAGAGCTCGGGAGCCGACTTCTACGCGTCGCTGCGCACCCAGGCCGCGATCGAGAAGGCCGAGGTCGCGGTGGTGCTCGTGGACGCGAGCACCAAGATGACCGAGCAGGACACCCGCGTGATCAGCCAGGTGGTCGACGCCGGGCGCGCGCTGGTGATCGCCTACAACAAGTGGGACCTCATGGACGAGGACCGCCGGCCCTTCCTCGAGCGCGAGATCGAGCAGGACCTCGTGCAGGTGCAGTGGGCGCCGCGCGTGAACCTCTCGGCGAGGACGGGGTGGCACACCGACAAGCTCGTCCCGGCGCTGGACCGGTCCCTCGAGTCCTGGGGGACCCGCATCCCGACGGGGCGACTGAACGCCTTCCTCGGCGAGCTCGTCTCGGCGCACCCGCACCCGTTGCGCGGCGGCAAGCAGCCGCGCATCCTGTTCGCGACCCAGGCGTCGACGCGGCCGCCGCGCTTCGTGATCTTCGCCACCGGCTTCATCGAGGCCGGCTACCGCCGGTACATCGAGAGGCGACTGCGTGAGACCTTCGGGTTCGAGGGCACGCCGATCTCGATCTCGGTCCGGGTGCGGGAGAAACGCCGTCGCTGACGGCGCCCGAACCGGTCGTGGGGTGACGTCGTCCGGGCGGTGCTGGGAGCAGCGGCGACGCCACCAGGCTTAGACTCATCTTGTGTCTATGTCGTCAGCATCTGCAGCGAGACCCGTCCGCCCCACGGAGACCCCTGCCGCGGCGGAGGTGGCCTACCAGTACACCAAGGGTCTGATCCTGGACGACCGCCTCCCCGGCGGCACCATGATCAGCGAAGGTGAGGTCGCCGGTCAGCTCTCGCTGAGCCGAACCCCCGTGCGCGAGGCGTTCCTCCGTCTCGAGGCACAGGGCTGGTTGCGCCTCTACCCGAAGCGTGGGGCGCTCGTCGTTCCGGTGGGTCCGGGAGAAGCCCAGTCCGTCGTCGACGCCCGGCTGCTCCTGGAGACCCACGCCGTCCGGTCGATCGTTGACCTCAGGAGCCGTGAGCGACTGGCCGAACGTCTCAGCACCTCGGTGCAGCACCAGCGGGAGGCGCTGGGCACGGGTGATCTCGATGCCTACTCGGAGAGCGACCTCGAGTTCCACCTGACGATCGTGGCGGCGGGGGAGAACCCGCTGCTCACCGACTTCTACATCACGCTGCGAGAACGACAGCGTCGGATGGTCGCGCGTTCGCTCTGGCGCGACGAGCAGCACGCGCTGGCGTTCATCGACGACCATCAGCACCTCGCGGACCTCGTCGCGGACGGTTCCACGGAGGAGTTCGGGGAGGCGTTGCGCCGCCACCTGCACGCTGCGCACCTGCCGGAACGCGCCGCATCGGTCGGGGGACTGCGGTGAGCGTACGGGCTCAGGAGCGGAAGCCGTGGCTGCCGATCGCGGCCTCGATGTTCGCGATCGCCTGGGGAGGGAACGAGTTCACCCCGTTGCTCGTCATGTATCGCCAGGTCGAGCACTTCTCGGCCGTGACCGTCGACGTCCTTCTCGGTGCCTACGTGCTCGGCATCATCCCGGCGCTGCTGGTCGGTGGGCCGCTGTCCGACCGCTTCGGGAGGCGCCCGCTGCTCCTGCCTGCGGCGCCGTTGAGCCTCGTGGGCTCGGTGGTCCTCGCTCTCGGGCCGGGAGCCCCGATGGTGCTCGCGGTCGGGCGGATCCTCTGCGGGCTGGCGCTGGGGCTCGTCATGGCCGTCGGATCGACGTGGATCAAGGAGCTGTCCGAACGGGCGGACGACCAGGCGGCAGGTGCCCGGCGCGCGTCGCTGGCGTTGACGCTCGGATTCCTGACAGGTGCGGGGGCCGCGGGCGCGCTCGCGCAGTGGGGTCCCTGGCGTACCGGTACCGCGTACGCCGTGCATGCGGTCCTCACCGTCGTCACGGGACTGTGGCTGCTCGTGGTGCGCGAGACGCGCACGCCGGACGGCCTAGGCCGTCGGGCCCGACTGCGGGACGACCTGAGGATCCCCTCCGCGGCGCACCGCCGGTTCCTCCGCGTGGTCGTGCCGCTCGCCCCTTGGGTGTTCGGGTGCGCAGGGAGTGCGTACGCCGTGCTCCCCGCCCTCATGCGGGACCGCTCAGGTGGCATGCCGATCGCGTTGTCCGCGCTGCTCACGGTGCTGACCCTGGGGTGCGGTGTCGGGATCCAGGTACTCGGTCGCGCCATCGACACGAGGCGTAGCGCGCGAGCGTCCGTCGTCGCCCTGGTGATCGTCGTGGCGGGGATGGGACTCGGCGCGCTGGCGTCGGCGCGGCTCACTCTTCCGCTCGCACTGGCGGCCGCTGCCGTGCTCGGGATGGGCTACGGTCTGGCGCTCGTCTCGGGGCTCAGCGAGGTGCAGCGCATCGCCGGTCCCGACGATCTCGCGGGGCTGACGGCGGTGTACTACTCGGTGGCGTACCTCGGGTTCTTCATCCCGGCGGTCCTCGCGGTGCTGGCGACCGAGTGGAGCTATCCGCAGATGTTCGGCGCGGGGTTCGTGATCGCGCTCGGCTGCCTCGCGGTGGTGACGTCGGCGTGGCGGGCGCACCTGCCGGTCGGTCCCGCCCTTGCGGTGCCCTCGCCTGACGTGCGGGTATCGGACGACGAGGACGGGCTGGTCGCGTCGGGAGCCGTGACGGAGTCGGCCGTCCGCGTGCGGTAGAGTTTGCACGGCCCCACGGGGCATCGGGATGTGGCGCAGCTTGGTAGCGCACTTGACTGGGGGTCAAGGGGTCGCAGGTTCAAATCCTGTCATCCCGACGGTATAGCAGCAGGTCAGAGCCTCGCCGGAGAAGTATCCGGCGAGGCTCTGATGGTCTTCCGCCGGCTTGTGAACCCGTGGTTGGACACAGTGTCATGCGCCGGACGCGGTCGACGTGGGGCAGCTGAACCCGGCTGCTGCCGCCGAGCTCGCCCGTGGCGCGACGGCGCGCCGGTCGACGCCGACGGCGCGCCGTTCCGCGTCGAGCTGGTCGTCGGCGCCTGCCCTGAGCCGCGCCGCGCCCGCGCGCCACCTCGGCCGGGACCGTCCACGCGACTGTGTCGTCGGCTCCCGGAGGCACGACCGATCATGCGTCGACTCGGGCCCCCGGGCTCGACCCGGCTGCCCGGGGCTCGCCGCGTCGGGCGCACGACCGTCCCTCAGGCATGGCGACGCGCGGAAGGGCGGCGATCGGTTCGGTGCGCGCGATGCGGGCGCACCTCCGCGACGGCCGGCGCGTGCATGTCGGCGTCGGTCACGGCGCGTCCGGCGTGCCGACTCCTCCGGAGCACGCGGCTCCGGGTTCGGGGGTCTGGGGTCCGTTGACGTAGGCGGTCAGGAACACGGGCAGGCGTGGGTCGTCGGCCGAGGGGAGCTGCAGCTGTACGCCCCAGGCGGAGGCGACGACGGGCGTCGGGAGCCCGGCGCGGGGGGTGACGAGCACGTAGGGATTGTGGGCTGCGAAGGCGCGCAAGGTGGCGAGCTGGGCGGCGGGCAGGTGGGGGTCGTGGGTGATCCACACCGCGCCGTGCTCCAACGAGTGCACGGCGTTCTCGTCGGCGACCGGCGCGGAGTAGTAGCCGCAGTTCTGGGGTACGGCGGCGTGGTCGCCGCCCACCGGTGGGTTCTGGGCGTAGGTCACGGTGCCGGTCACGTGGTTCCGTGAGAGGCCCGTGTACGTCTTGACGCCGGCGATGGGGGACTTCGCGGCGGCCTGGATGCTCGCGTCGTGCTGACCCTGACGCACGATCACGGTGATCGTGGCCCCGGTCAGGCCGACCACCAGGATTCCCGCGATCGCGGCGATGAGGATGGTGCGTTTGCGCTCCGACCTCTTCTGGGCACTCTTGATCGCCTCGAGACGAACCTGACGATCGGTCAGCTCAGATCTGCGCTTGTTGTTCACGGGTGAAGATGCCTTTCGGTGATGGTGCGAGGGCGAGGACGTGCGCGACCGGGATGAGCCGAGGCGGGAGAGGGTTCAGACCACGGGTGCGGACGTGGTCCGGCAGGTCGACCGGCGGGCAGCCCTTCTCGGGTGCTGCCTTGCCGGCGCCGATGATGGCCGAGGGGGTTCCGACCCGGATGTGAGACATCGCCGACCATCCTTGCCCACCGAGCCGGCATCGACGCCATCGCGGCGTCAGGGCACGGTCGTGGGTGACGCCAACCGCCGTCGTCACGATCTCGGCTCGTACGTCGTCCATGTCTCCCCTCGCACGTCGCCATCCCCGTGCCGACGCGGGAGCGCGGCCGGGTCCCATCGTCGTGGCGAACCCCGAATCCAGGCTGCAGACGTGATGAAGATTCGATGTAGGTCGCGGAGCGTGCGGATGACCCATCCGGCGGACCATCGGCACACCGCGCGAGCGACAGACGCCGACCGGCTACCGCCTCGCCCACGGCCTGGCGCCGTGCGACGTCCAGCCCGTCCGCGAGGCCGGTACCGCCGGCGTCAGCCGATCGCTCGCCCTCGTGGTGGGCTCAGCCTCGAGCGTCCTGTCCCCGCCCTCGGTGCGATGGCCTGGCGTCGTCGAGAAGCGTCAGTCCTCCGCTCCGACGGCGGACACCGCACGCACTGAGGGGGAGACCTGCGGGGGCGCGGGGCGATCCCCGACGATCTGCGCGAGGAGTGTGAGGGCCTCGGCAGAGGCGGAGCCCTGGGGTGCGGTGTGCGTGACCAGGGTCTGGTCGGGGTGGTCGATCGATCGCAGTGTCTGCTGGGTGACGGCAAGGTTGCCGACGAGGGGGTGGTGCAACGCGTAGATCGCGGTGGCGCATGCCCGAACCCGGTGGTCGGCCCACAGGGAGGCGAATTCCGGGCTGGTGATCGACAAGGTCCCGATCAACGAGGTGAGAACGGGGTCGTCGGGGTGCTGGCCGGCGACGAGGCGCAGGTTGCCGACGACGGCACGGCACTTCGCCCGCCAGTCCACGTAGAGTTCGCGGACGTTGGCGTCGAGGAACACCAGGGCGGCCATGTTCGGGCGGGTGGCCGCTGCCGCGGGGGCATCGGCGTCCAGGTGCCCTCCGAGCAAGGCATGTCCCAGGGGGTTCCACGCCAGGACGTCGGTGCGGCGCCCGAGCACGAGGGCAGGCACGTCGCCGACGGAGCGCAGCAGCTCCGCGAGGGCCGGGTCTGCAACCTCCGCCGCCGGTCGCTTCGGGGCCGTGCGTCGGCCCAGGTGCTCGGCCAGTCGTCGCATGTGCTGACGCTCGGCGTCGTCGAGATGCAGGGCGTCCGCCAACGCGTCCAGGACGTGCAGCGACGCGCCACGGGACTGGCCCTGCTCGAGACGGGTGAGGTAGGACACGCTGACACCGGCAAGCATGGCGAGCTCCTCGCGTCGCAGCCCCGGGACACGACGGCGATCTCCGTACAGGGTCAGTCCCGCCTCGTCGGGCGTGATCCTGGCGCGGCTGGCCTGCAAGAAGGCGCCCAGGGATCCGATGGAGTCGTTCGCGGTCATGACGTCAGTCTCCGCCCCGGAGCGCCTCGCTACCTGTCCCTGTCAGGGGTAGGTACACGCCGGTCTGTCTCCGCCTCGCATCCCGAGCGACGCTGATCTCCGGTTGCGACCGGGCGACCGGCGGCACGGACGTGGTTCGTGGCGCGATCCGACGCGCGCTTCCACTTCGGGACAACGGCGCGAGCCCGACGGCGACCATCCACACCCCTGAACATCCGCACCTCTGAGACGGACCACACAATGACAGGCACGACGAGCACCACGACGACCGACCGGCTGACCTTCGGAGCCGTCACCCTCACCCGCGCAGTGGAGAGCGTCGGGAGCATCGGCATGACGCCGGGGCAGTTCTTCCCCGGCACCGACCCCGCGGCGTGGGTCGGCAACGAGAGCGCGCTTCGCCCGTTCTTCCTCGAGGACGACGGCGCGACGACGATGGACAGCACCTGCCGCGTGGCGATGCAGACCTGGATCATCCGCAGCGGGGGCACGACCGTCCTCGTGGACGCCGCCATCGGCAACGACAAGGACCGCCCCGACGTGCCCAGCTGGTCGCACCTGCACAGCGCGTACCTCGACCACCTCGCCGCGGCCGGCGTCACTCCCGAGAGCGTGGACGTCGTGGTCAACACGCACCTGCACGCCGACCACGTCGGCTGGAACACGCGCCTGGTCGAGGGAACCTGGGTTCCGACGTTCCCGAACGCGCAGTACCTGATGCCAGCAGAGGACCTGGCGTTCTGGGACCCCGCTCACGGCCACCAGACGATCATGGGACCCGGCGCCCACGGCGTCTGGGCGGACAGCATCGCTCCCGTGCTCGCCGCCGGTCAGGTCACCGCGTGGAGCGGCCACCACCGCATCGACGACGCATTGACCCTCGAGGCCGCACCCGGGCACACACCTGGCGCCTCGATCCTGCGGCTGGTGTCCGGCGACGACGAGGTGCTCGTCGTCGGAGACACTGTGCACAGCCCCGCCCAGGTCCATGACGTGCACACCAGCAGCTGCTTCGACGAGGACCCGACCCAGGCCCACGCAACCCGCGAACGCCTGTTCACCGAGGCGGCCGAGAAGCGCCTGCTGATCTTCCCCGCGCACTTCGGTGGCCACGGCGGCTTCCGCGTGAAGAAGAACGGCGACGCGTTCACCATCGTCGAGTGGGCCCCGCTCACCGCCATCTGACCACACCGGGGCCGGTCGGGGCCGAGAGGACTCCCGCCCGGTCCCGCCGGCGATCAACCCTGGGGATGATGTCCGTCGTGGTGCGAGGGTTCTGAGGGCTGATGACAGGGCAGCGGCGGCGGGGCACGCTGGGGCCATGTCACTTCACCCGACACCCCGGAACGTGTGATGATCGAGGCGCGTGAGCTCAGCAAGCGGTACGGCGAGACGCTCGCGGTGGACCGGCTGACGTTTGCGGCGTCGCCGGGTCACGTGACGGGGTTCCTGGGCCCGAACGGTGCGGGCAAGTCCACCACGATGCGCATGATCCTGGGCCTGGACGCGCCGACCGGCGGGTCGGTGACGGTCAACGGCACGGCGTACCGCGAGCACCGCTACCCCCTGCACGAGGTCGGTGCGTTGCTGGAGGCCAAGGCCATCCATCCCGGGCGCAGCTCGTACAACCATCTGCTGGCGGTCGCCCAGTCCAACGGGTTCGGTCCCCGGCGCGTCAGGCAGGTCCTGGAGCTCGTGGGCCTGGAGCACGTCGCGCGCCGGCGTGCGGGGCAGTACTCGTTGGGCATGGGTCAGCGGCTGGGTATCGCGACGGCGCTGCTGGGGGACCCCGGGGTGCTGCTGCTCGACGAGCCCGTCAACGGTCTGGACCCCGAGGGGATCATCTGGGTCCGCAATCTTCTGAAGTCGCTCGCGGGGGAGGGGCGCACGGTGTTCGTGTCCTCCCACCTGATGGCTGAGATGGCGCTGACTGCCGACCACCTGGTCGTCATCGGGCGGGGGCGGCTGATCGCCGACACCTCGGTCGCCGAGTTCGTCGCGCGCGCCTCGGGCGGACGGGTGCGCGTGTCCTCGCCGGACGCCGCGCGGCTGCGCCAGCTCGTGCTCGAGACGTCGAGTGACGTGGGACAGGTCGAGGCCGGGCACGACGGCGAGGCGCCGACCTTCACGGTGGCCGGTCTCGAGCGATCGGTCATCGGTGACCTCGCGCTGCACCACGGCATCGCGATCCACGAGCTGACCAGTGAGAAGGCCTCTCTCGAGCAGGCCTTCATGGAGCTCACGGCCGATGACGTCGAGTTCCGCGCGCACGGCGCAGAACAGCCCGCCGAGCGTCCGGCCGCACCCGTCGCCTCGCACAGGAAGGCCTGACCCGTGAGCGCCATCGCCCCCACCATCACCTCGACCGTCCGACCCGACCACCGACCCGGACCGGCCGGTGTGGCGCGCTCGGAATGGACCAAGATCCGGTCGCTGCGGTCGACCTTCTGGACGCTGCTGGTCACCGCAGGGCTCACCATCGGGCTCGGCTCGCTGTTCGCGCTGGGCCGCACCTCGGGCCGTGAGCCCATCGGGCCCGACTTCAACGCCGCCGGGTTCCCGTTCAACGCGCTCTTCCTGAGTCAGCTGGCGATCGGGGTGCTCGGGGTGCTGATCGTCACCGCGGAGTACTCCTCGGGGATGATCCGCACGACCTTCACCGCCGTTCCCCAGCGCGGGCTCCTGCTCGCAGTCAAGGCCTCCGTGTTCGCCCTGGTCACCTTCGTGGTCGCGGCGGTCACGACCTTCGTGACGTTCTTCGCGTCCCAGTGGATCCTCGGCCGCGACTCGCGGCACCTCGGCGTGTCTCTGACCAGCCCGAACGCGCTGCGCATCGTGGTCGGTGCCGCGCTCTACCTCACCTTGTGCGGGTTGCTCGGAGTGGGACTGGGCGCACTGCTACGCAGCACGCCGGCCGCCATCACGACCCTGGCTGGTCTGCTGTTCATCCTGCCGATCATGATGAACTTCCTGCCGTTGTCCTGGCACCGCGACGCCATCGCGCAGTGGCTCCCGTCCAACGCGGGCTTCCAGATCATCGAGAAGGTAGCCCAGCCCCTGCAGCTCACCCCCTGGGTCGGGCTCGCCGTCTTCGCCGGTTGGGTGGCCGTCACCTTCGCCGTCGCCCTGGTCCTGCTGCGCCGACGCGACGTCTAGGGGGCGCCTTCGCGGGGCGGGCGATCTCGAAGGCTGGATCCGGCCGGACCCGAGCCGCGAGTGTGCCGGCGCCCGAGAGGTGATCACGACGGCGAACGGCCGCCCGGAGTCGAGACGCGCCACCGGTTCGGTACCGACCGATGTGTGGTGCCGACGTCCGTGGAAGAGCGGGTGCTCTCGACCCTGCGCCTGGCGCCCTCGACGCAGTCGACGGCGGTTCGTGTCGCGGAGGTCACCGCGACGTCCTGAGTGATCAGGGCGCTCTCGACAGCGCTGGGTGAGTCGACGCCCGACTACCTCGTGTTCGCCGTCGACCCGGTGATCGCGGTCCTGGGCACGTTCGTCGTGTGCCTGATCGCGCTCGGGCTCCAGCTCGGTCGCGGTCGGTACCACCCCTGGACGTCCTGGTTCGCGGGGACCATGATCGGCGTCCTCGGCACGATGGTCGCCGACGTGCTCCACGTCGTGCTCGCGGTGCCCTTCCTCTGCTCGAGCATCGGCTACGCGCTGATCCTCGCCGCGGTGCTCTGGACCTGGTGGCGCGTGGAGGGCACGCTCTCGGTCCACCCGGTCACGAGGTGGCGTCGCGAGCTTCTGGGTGGCCTACGCCCTGACTCGTCCCCTGGGCGCCTCGGTAGCGGACTGGTCGGGCACGACGTTCTCCGTCGGCGGACTGAACCTGGGTGACGAGCCCATGAGCCCGGCGTTCGCCACCGTGAACATCGTGCTCGTCGCGGGGGCGTCCCGGCTAGGGACACCCGCAGCGCCCGTCAGACCCACCCTCCGCCGGGACCGATCAGTGGCGGGGCGACGCACCGTGCGCGTGCTCCTCTGCCGTAGGCCGATGGCCTACGGCGTGCGCGCCGACATCATCGCGCCGTAGCGGAGGCACGGTGGTGGGGGGCCTTCGGCGCTGGGGCAGGTCAGCGAGCACCTGGGCGGTGGCGGATGCGACCGCGGCGACCGCGGTGCTGAACGCGTCGCTCGTCACGTCGGTGACGCTGGTGATGCCCGTGACCTTGCGGATGTACTGCGCCGCCGCGGCCTCGATCTCGTCGGTCGTCGCGGGCGGCTCGAGCCCACGCAGGGTGGTGATGTTGCGGCACATGACTCGACGCTACGTCGCCCGGGCGGCGTCGCGCTCGGCGTGCTGTCCGTCGAGCCGCCGGACGACAGCAGCTGGACCTCGGCGGGCGCACGGTCAGAGGTCGATCTCGTCCGACCGACGGTCGCCGCGCAGCTTCGCGAGATGGCCCATGCGCTGGGATGCGCCGTGATCGCCAACCGGCGCCACGCCGACGTGTACGAGACGGCCACGAGATCGACCCCCTTCGAGCTCGCGATGGAGATCCAGTGGCGTCTCCTTCCGGCAGCGTTCGTGTGCGACGGAGGGGCGTTCACCCTCGCCGGATGGCTCGAGCCCGCCGCGAGCGCCGGAGGAGAAGCCTGCGACTGCGTCGCCTCGAGCGATTGGTTGATGACCAGCCTCACCGGCGGCGTCGGGCATGACGTCACCGCCGCACTGCTCGCCACCCTGACCGTCCATACCGTGCGCAACGCCCGGCGCAGCGGCGCCAGCCTCGTCGAGCGGGCGAGACCGCCCACCAGGCGTGACCGCCCACCAGGCGTGACCGCTCACCAGGCGTGCCCGCTCACCAGGCGTGCCCGCACACGCGGAGGCAGGAGAGTGCGTCGCCTGCATCCTCGTCGAGATCGACCTGACCACCGTTCAGGGCGACTTCGAACCGGCGTCGGCGACGCTCGGCGCGAAACCTGCCGCGGTTCGGATCGTCACCGCAGGTCACCCTGGCGGACTGCTGCTCCGCCGCGGCGAGGTGACCATCGTCGTGCTCGCGGGGCCCTCCGCTCGGCATCCGGCCGGGGACGTTCGCTCATCAGGAGCGACAGCCGGTGTCAGGCGACCGCCCTCTTGCCGATGACCGACAGCATGGACAGGCGCAGCGCCGCCGCGTTCGACCTCTGGGGACTCCTTCGCGACGCCGTCGATCGGGATCCGCGCAGCGTCGCACAAGACCTCCGACGAGCGTTCCTGGGGCGACCGGCGGAACCCTCAAGGTCGACGCCGTTCTCGTGCCGCTCGAATGACACGGAGGCACCACCAGTCGCCGGACGCACGGCGGCGCGGACATCGACCAGTAGCTCGCTGCGGAGGTGCGGCGCGGGCCCAGGGGGATGGCGGGAGAGTCTGTCATCGTGAGGGAATGAAGAAGATCGGCTTCCTCTCGTTCGGCCACTGGTCACCCTCACCGCACTCGCAGGCGCGTTCGGCGTCCGACGCGATCCTGCAGTCGATCGAGCTCGCCGTCGCCGTCGAGGAGCTCGGCGCCGACGGCGCCTACTTCCGGGTCCACCACTTCGCGAACCAGCTGTCGGCGCCGTTCCCGCTGCTCGCCGCCATCGGGGCCCGGACCAGCCGGATCGAGATCGGCACGGGTGTGATCGACATGCGCTACGAGAATCCTCTCTACATGGCCGAGGATGCCGGAGTCGCCGATCTCGTCTCGGGTGGCCGGCTCCAGCTGGGCATCAGTCGGGGGTCGCCGGAGCAGGTCGTCGACGGCTTCCGCTACTTCGGCCACGAGCCTGCGGAGGGAGAAGATCATGCGGCCATGGCTCGTGAGCACACGCGCCGGTTCCTCGAGGTCCTCACGGGGGAGGGGTTCGCGACGCCGAACCCTCGTCCGATGTTCCCCAACCCGCCCGGGCTGCTCCGGGTCGAACCGCACGCACCTGGACTCTCCGAGCGGATCTGGTGGGGCGCCGGATCACGTCAGACCGCGGAGTGGGCCGCGACGCACGGCATGAACCTGATGAGCTCGACGCTGCTCACCGAGGATACCGGCGTACCGTTCCACCAGCTCCAGGCCGAGCAGATCCGACGATTCCGGAGCGCCTGGAGGTCCGCAGGTCATCCGCGTGAACCGCGTGTCTCCGTCAGCCGCAGCATCTTCCCGATCGTGAGCGACCTCGACCGGGCCTACTTCGGGAGGGACGTCGCCAGTGCCGATCAGGTCGGCCATCTGGACGGAGGTACCGCCAGGTTCGGCAAGACGTACGCCGGAGAGCCGGACCAGCTCGTGCGAGCTCGCGCCGAGGACGAGGCCGTGGCAGCCGCAGACACACTGCTGCTGACGATCCCGAACCAGCTCGGCGTCGACTACAACGCGCACCTGATGGAGAGCGTCCTCCGCGACGTCGCACCGGGCCTCGGCTGGCGGTGACCGCGTCGCCAGCCCCCGTTGCTATCCTGGGATCCCGAGCAAGGAGCCGCTCATGACCGAGAGCCGAGCGAGTCACGACGCATTCCGGGCGCACGTCCCGGACGAGGTCCGCCAGCACCTCCACGCGGCGCGGACCGAGATGCGCAAGGGCCTGGAGACGTTCCTTCCCGAGGCCTTCTTCGATCACCGGGACACCGCGCGGCGCGAGATGCTCCTCGCGTGGCGCGGAGTCCTCGACACGGCGATCCAGCGCATCGACGAGAAGAGCCCGAAGGCGTAAGCGGATCGGTCCGGCCGCGGCGGGGACCCGCGTCAGCGTCGCGGGCCGCCGATCACCAACCACACCAGGGAGATGCCGGACAGGCCGAGGACTCCACCGCCTGCGCCGTCATGACCCGACGCCACGAGCACCGAACCCGCGACCAGGAGACCGGCCGCGACGACCGCGGTGGTCAGCCGGTCGACGGACCGAGCCAGCGAGCGCAGCGCACGACCTGCCTGCTCGTCCCGGACCGGGAGCCCGCCTCCCTCGATCCGGGAGAGGACGCGACTCGTCTGCGTCGGCAGCGCGAGCACCGCGAGCAGGGCGTCTCCGATCCTGTCGAGCCACTGCCCGGCGCCCGCCGTGGCCTCGTCCTCGACGAGGCGGCGCGCGTAGGGTGCCACCTGCTCCCAGAGGTTGACGTCCGGATCGAGGCCGGTGCACATCCCGGACAGGATGGCGACCGTCCGCACGACGTAGATGAGGTTCTGAGGGACCTGGAACGGCATGTCGAGGAGCAGGTCGCGATACTGGTGGGCGAACTCGCGCACCTCGTGCGGGTCGATGTTCCGGAGCTCGCTCATCGAGAGGCCCCAGTACTTGTCGAAGACCTGTGCCTCAGCTCTCTCGATCGCCGCGAGGTCCGCGCCCGGCAGCAGCATGTCGAGCAGCTGGTAGGCCTTCACGACCCGGGAAGCATCCCGGGTCCCCACCGCGATCACGAGCTCCCGCAGACTCGTGCGGACGGAGTCGGGGATCCGCGCGACCATGCCGAAGTCGACGAAGGTCAGGCGCCAGGTCGCCGCCGCGCCGTCGTGACCGGCCACCGGGGTGACGAACAGGTTCCCGGGATGCGGGTCTGCGTGGACGAACCCGTCCTCGAAGGTCTGCTTGAGGTAGGCCGTCACGAGCCGCTCGGCGACCTCGGCGCGGTCGATCCCGGCGGCCGTGATGGCCGCGTAGTCGGTGATCTTGATCGCGGCGACGTCCTCGAGGGTGAGGACCCGCCGGGTGCTCAGCGCCCGGACGACCCGGGGGACCTGGATGCCCGGGTCGTCGGCGACGTTCGCGTGGAAGATCTCGGCGTTGTCGGCCTCGCGCTCGTAGTCGATCTCCTCGTGCAGCACCGTGGAGAACTCACGCAGCAGCGCGGGGACGTCCGCGTGCGTGCGGATCGGGCGGTAGCGCATCAGCCAGGTGCCGACCCTGCGGAGCGCGGCGAGGTCCGTGGTGACGATCGCGGCGATGCCTGGGCGCTGGACCTTGATGACGACATCGCGGAAGTCGCTGTCGTCCGCGCTACGGAGCGTCGCCCGGTGCACCTGACCCAAGGAGGCTGCGGCCATCGGTACGGGATCGACCCGAGCGAAGAGCTCGTCGAGCGAGGCGCCGAGCTCCGCCTCGGCGAGCGATCTGATCGCGAGGAAGTCCTCGGCCGGCACCTCGTCCTGCAGGTTCGCGAGCTCGTCGGTCACCTCACGCGGCAGCACGTCCAGCCGCGAGGACAGGAACTGCCCGATCTTGATCATGACGCCGCCCATGCGGATCGCGAGCACCCGGAAGCGCGCCGCCTCCCGTCGGAATCGCTCGTTCCTGGTTCGCCGAACCCAGCGCCGGAATCCGAGATGACGCAGGACGATGTCCCACAGCACGAACCGCGCGATGACTCCGGCGAAGAACGTCACGATGTGGATGTATCGGCCGCGAAGGTGGGACGATCGCATCAGACCTCCAGCAGGGGACCCTCACGCTAACACTGCGCCGTGGCGGCGATCAGGCCAGATCTGCTGGTCCGAGTCGCGTCACGGGCGGCACGCAGGCGTCGGACCGGCGTACGACGGCGACCGCAGCAGCACGACCGTGCCGGCGCGCGCGACTTCCCGGAAGCCCTCAGCCTGCGCGGTGCGAAGGGCGTCCTGCGTCGTCTTCTGGTTCGGCTCGACCGACAGGACCGGCTGCGAGAGGTCGATCGCGTAGAAGTCCTGCGACCGGTTCGTCAGACCGAAGGTCGCAACGACGTCCTTCGACGTGAGGTGCGACGCGAGCCGATCGTCGGCGACGACGCAGACACCTGCCGGTACCTGCGCGACGATCGCGGCCTGGTCCCGGATGTGTGCCGTGGTCTGGAACGCGCTGCCGTCGACCAGACGCGCCAGCGGCAGGAGGGACTGGACGCTGGCCGGTTCCAGGACGAGTCCCACGACCGGAACGACGACGAGGGTGACGGCGAGCGCCGATCCCAGCAGGTGTCGACGCCAGCCGTGAGGTCGGCCGACGACGTCGATCGTCGCGAGGAACAGGATGATCCAGACGGGGGCGTTGTAGTGGAAGCTCGTCCCCCAGAGCGCGGGACGTGCCGACAGGAAGCGTTCGGCCAGCAACGGCACGGCGAGGACGCTTCGAGCGGAGAGGAGCGGCAGGAGGAGGAGCGGCACGACGAGGAAGAGCAGCGTGTGCCACTTCTCGTCCGGGGTGACGAGGAGCCGCAGCACCGTCCCCGGATCGGCGATCGCGGTGCGGAGCGCAGCGCCGGCGTCGGGGCCGAGCCCGGGGAGGTCCCAGTACGCGTAGTGGCCCGTACGGGAGAAGTGGGGGATCAGCACGCCTGCGACGAGGACGAGCCAGGCGGCGCCCGCTGTTCCCAGGACGATGCCGATGCGCCGAGGCCGCCGAAGGGTGCGTAGGACACCGAGGAGCACGACGAGTGCACCCATGTCCTCGCGGACGAGCAGCAGCAGTGCGGATGCTGCGGCGAGCTCTCCGTCGGACCGGCGATCCAGGGCGTCGATCGCCCAGGCGAGCAGCGGGACCGCGAAGGCGACCTCGTGGAAGTCGAAGTTGACCATGCCCTGGAGCGGCCAGCCCAGGGCGTAGCCGACGGTCAGGACCGTGGACCAGCCGGGCGCCAGCCTTCGACGTGTGAATCGCCAGACGATCAGTGTCGAGACCGCCAGGAGTGCGGACTGCGCGAGCAGCAGCATGCGCGGGTCGTCCCAGATCCAGTACAGCGGCGCCAGCAACGCGACGATCGGGTGGAAGTGGTCGCCCAGGATGTTGAAACCGTCGCCCTTGAGCGGGGCGATCGGTGCGCGAAGGTGCGAGTAGGCGCGAACGACCTGGTCGAAGATGCCAAGGTCATGCCCCGCCGTCAGGAACTGGTCGTACCGGGTCAGCGAGTACGTCGCCATCACGGCGAGCTGGACGAGCGCCAGCACCGCGGGTGCCACCCATCGGCGGGTCGCGGCCTCCCGGGGCCTGGGTGCATGTCCAGCTGGCGCGGCAGTCACTTGTCTGTCTCCGGTCCTCTCGCGCGGGCTCTCGAGGGTAGACGCGCGGGCCGCCGATCTGGGCGGCGGATCGCCGCCTCTCGCGGCGCGAACCGGGCGGTCGGCGCCGAGCGCACACGGCATCGACCGAGGACGTCGGGACACGCCGACGGCCCGGCACCAGTTCCGTCAGGAGTGATCCGAAACCATGCCGAGGGGGGCCGATAGGTCCCAGATGCAGTGTCAAATACGGACCTAGCCTGGCGGGACAAGGCCTGGGGTTCGCGTTGAAGCACCTCCACCGCCACGACGGCCACCGCCGCCGCGACGGGTCACCGCTGACCCTCTGCCGTCGACCGGTATTCGCTCACACCTCGGGACAGGCACGATGACCTCTCAGCAACCGCGGTTCCCCGGCGTTCCCGCCGTCATCAACGGCAATGGCGCTGTGGCTCATGTCATGCGACACGTGTGCGGGGGCGTGATCGGGTACCCGATCACACCGTCCACGGAGATCTCCGAGCTCTTCGAGGCCGCACGGGCCGAGGGAAGCGTCAACGTCTGGGGCAAGCACCCGTTCTTCTTCGAGGCCGAGGGTGAGCACTCCGCGCAGAGCGGCGCGCTCGGCGCAGCTCTGACCGGCGGGCAGTTCGTCTCGAACGCCTCGTCGAGCCAGGGGATCCTGTACGCGCTCGAGTCGCACTTCGTGACGGTCGGCAAGAAGATCGGTGGTTTCGTCCTCCAGGTCGCCGCCCGCGTGGTGTCCAAGCACTCACTCAACGTGATGGCCGGGCACGACGACGTCTACGCCCTGCTGCCGTCGGGGTACACCGTGTTCTTCGGGTCCAACCCGCAGGAGGCGGCCGACCTCGCGGCGATCTCCTACCGCACGTCCGCGTTGTCGCTGATCCCGGTCACCAACGCGATGGACGGGTTCTCCACGAGCCACATGCTCAGCGAGATGCTGCTTCCCGAGGCGGATCTGCTGCGCACGTATCTGGGTGACCCTGCCGGTCGGATCCCGGCTCCGACGGTTGCGCAGGAGGTGCTGTTCGGCGCCAAGGGACGCGTCGCGCAGCTCAGCGCCTACCTCGACCGCCACAAGGACGACCTCGTCGAGGCCGCTCGTGAGGCCGTGACGACCTTCCTCCGCGCGAACGCCGACGCGATCGAGGCCGACGAGGCCGCCGCGCTGGTGGGCGAGACTCTCGCATGGCTTCCGGTCGAGCTGCACGCGCCCTGGCGTCGCCAGTGGGTGAACGCCCCTGCCAAGGGCACCCGGCAGATGGTCCCGGCCCTGGTGGACGTGCACAACCCCGGTCTGACCGGACCCGTGCAGAACCAGCCCGACTTCCAGGCCGGCGCGGTCGACCACCGGACCCACTTCGCGAGCGAGGTGCCGAGGCTCGCGCGTCAGGCGATGGCCGAGTACAGCGAGCTGACGGGTCGCGAGTACAGCCCGCTGCACACCTACGACATCGAGGACGCCGACTACGTCATGGTCGGCCTCGGCTCGATCACGGACGACGTCCGCGCCGTGGTGCCGTACCTGCGTGCGCAGGGGCACAAGGTCGGCGTGGTGTCGGTGAAGCTCCTGCAGCCGTTCCCGGAGGCCGAGCTCGTCGCGGCCCTGGCGGGCAAGAAGGCCGTGACCGTGCTGGAGCGGTCCGACCAGACGTCGCTCACGACCTTCGTGACCACCGCACTGTTCAAGGCGCGCGCCAACGCGGACGGCGCCGCGCACGCCGTTCCGCCGCTGAGCGCCATGCCGCTGCTCACCACCGCGATCTTCGGCCTCGGCGGCCACGACGTGCAGCCGCGCGACCTGATCGCGGCGTTCGAGCACATGATCGACGGCAAGAGCGCACCGCTGATCTACCTCGGCTCCCAGTTCTTCAGCAAGCACCCGACGCCGCAGATGGCGGAGATCGAGGATCGGCTGCGAGCCGCGTACCCCGACACCGCGCACATGGCCCTCGAGACGAAGCCGAACCCCCAGCTGCTCCCCGAGAGCGCCATGCGGATCCGGTTCCACTCGGTCGGCGGTTACGGCACCATCGCGACCGGCAAGCTGCTTACCGACATCCTCGCCGGTGTGCTCGGTATGCACTCCAAGTCCGCGCCGAAGTACGGCTCGGAGAAGAGCGGCGCGCCGACGAACTACTACATCACCCTGAGTCCTGAGCCGGTGCTCATCACCAACGCCGAACTCGAGGACGTCGAGGTCGTGCTCTGCCCCGATCACAAGGCGTTCGTGCACACCAACCCGCTCAAGGGACTGGTCGAGGGAGGCACGCTGATCCTCCAGTCTGACCTGCCGGCCGCCGACGTGTGGCGTCAGCTTCCGAAGTACGCGCGCACTGCCATCCGTGAGCGCCATATCCGCTTCCTCGTCGTCGACGCCTTCAGCGTGGCGAAGAAGCACGCGCCGAAGCCCGAGCTCGAGACGCGGATGATGGGCATCGCGTTCATCGGCGTGGTCGCCGGCCATGTCGACCGGGTGTCGAAGGGCGCCGACCGGGACGTCATCCTCGAGAAGGTCCGCACGCAGATCGTCAAGAAGTTCGGAAGCAAGGGCGAGGCCGTCGTCGAGGGCAACATGGCGGTCATCCGCGAGGGCATCGAGGCCGTCACGAAGGTCGACTACGACGACCCCGAGCTGGTGGCGATCGACGCCTCGAGCGTCCAGCTGCGCAGGACCCTGCCGGTCTCGGTGTCAGGGGACATGTGTGTGAGCGCGAGTGCCGGAAGTGCGAGCGGGCTCTTCGACCCGGGCTACTACGAGGACATCGTGGCGCGGCCGTTCCGCGAGGGGACGATCGGCGACGCTCCGGTCATGCCGGGGATCGGTCTGTTCATGCCTCCCGGATCTGCGGGTGGCAAGGACAAGGGTCTGTTCCGTCGCACCGTGCCGAGCTTCAACGCGGACCTGTGCACCGGTTGTCTCGAGTGCGCTCTGGTCTGCCCGGACGCTGCGATCCCGAACACGGTGCACGACCTGCACGCCCTGCTGCTCACGACGATCGACCGGCTCGAGCTGCCGGAGGCGCAGCGCGCCGCACTGCGCGCACAGGTCTACCCACTCTCCGAGGGCGTCCGCGAGCGCTACCGTGCCGAGAAGTCGGAGGTGGCGTTCCACGACCTGGTGGCGCAGGTCGGTGCCGGGTTGTCGGTGGAGAGCCCTGTCTTCACCCGGAGCCTCGGTGCTCTCGTCGAGGCTCTGGCCGCCTTCCCCGTCGCCCGGACGCGGCCCTACTTCGACGCGATGGAGAAGTCGGTACCGGGAAGCGGCGGACTCTTCACCGCGACGATCGACCCGTGGAAGTGCACGGGCTGCCTCGAGTGCACCGAGGTCTGCGGCCCCGGTGCGCTGACTCCGATGGACCAGGACGACACGGTTCTCGAGACCCTTCAGGACCGGTTCGAGCTGCTGTCGCAGCTCCCGAACACCCCGAAGCGGTTCTACGAGGGATCGACCTCTCCCGAGGGCGATCTCAAGCGACTCCTGCTCGACCACGACAACTACTACGCGACGACCGGCGGGCACGGCGCGTGCCGTGGCTGCGGTGAGGTCACCGCGATCCGGCTCGTGATGTCCATGGGCCATGCCCTCGGCGAGGAGAAGAGGGTCGCCCACCTGCGCGAGCTGGAGGACGTCGTCGGACGCCTCCAGGAGAAGGTGGTCGCGCTGGCCGCCGACCCGGAGCGGCAGGCACGGGTCCAGGCCGTGCTCGACGCTCTCGAGCGCCGGCTGTACCTGGTGGAGAGCGGACCCACGGGCGACGGCCCCGCGCCGATGATCGTGGCGAACTCCACCGGGTGCTCGAGCGTGTACGCGTCGACGATGCCGTTCAACAACTACGTCGACCCATGGGTCAACAGCCTGTTCCAGGACGCTCAACCGCTGGCGAAGGGCATCTTCGAAGGCGTCGCGGCCGAGCTCGTCGGGGAGGTGCGGAACATGCGGACCGCGCGTCTCGAGCTGGACGACGCCTATGACCCCGCCCGTCACGACAAGGCGATGCAGCGGCTGACGTGGGAGCGGATGACCCACGACGAGCTCGCTCTGATGCCGACCATCCTCACGATCGGCGGTGACGGTGCGAGCTACGACATCGGCTTCGGCGCGATGAGCCGGGTGCTGGCGAGCGAGACCCCGATCAAGGTGATGGTGCTCAACTCCGGTGCGTACTCCAACACCGGCGGCCAGGCGTCGACCGCGAGCTTCACGGGTCAGGACTCCGACCTCTCACGGTTCGGCGGAGCGCATGACGGCAAGCACGAGTTCCGCAAGGAGCTCGGTCTGCTGGCGTCGTTCCACCCGAACGTCTACGTGGCGCAGACGAGCACCGCGATGCACGGTCACTTCCTCAAGTGCACCATGGACTACCTGAGCTACGACGGCGCGCCCGCCCTGATGGACGTGTACACGCCGTGCGGTTCGGAGAACGGCATCGCGGAGGCGGCCTCGGCCGCACGGTCGCGGCTCTCGGTCGAGTCGCGCATGAGTCCGCTGTTCGTGCACGACCCGAGGCGCGGGACGACGTTGCACGACTGGTTCTCGCTCGAGGGCAACCCCGACCCGGACAAGCGGTGGACGACGAGCACGCTGGAGTACCTGGACGAGTCCGGTCAGGTGCAGCTGATGACCACGCCGCTCACCCCTGCGGAGTTCGCGCTCGGCGAGACCCGGTTCAAGAAGCAGTTCCGACGCCTGACACCGGCGCAGGAAGCGACGGCACTGCCGATCGACGAGTACGTCTCCCTGGACGTCGCGGCCCGGACGGACAAGATCCCGTTCGTGTACGCGACCGACGACGACCGGCGCCTGATCAAGGTGGCCTGCTCGCACCAGGTGGTCGCGCTGGTCGAGGACCGGATGCGGCACTGGGAGATCCTGCAGTACCTGTCCGGCGGCCACGAAGCCACGCTGACGGCGCTGCACCGGGACGACATCGCGGAGCTGCAGGCGAAGTACGACGCAGCAACGCGGGCCAAGGAGAGCTCGCTCGACGACATCGCGAGGGCGATGTCCGAGCTGGCGACCTCGAGTCGGGCGCCTGCCGGGCTCGGTACCCGGGTGTCGGTCGGGATCGCAGGGTCGAACGGCACGGCGGTGGCCGCGGAACCGCAGTCCTCCGCCGTCGCGGTGGCGGATCGAGCGGTGTGGCTCGATCCGGCCGACCAGACCAGGTGCACCGATTGCGGCACGTGCTACCAGGAGCTGCCCCAGCTGTTCGAGAAGACCACGACGATCATCGACGGCAAGGCCACGGTCGTCGCCAGGATGATCCCGGGCGCTCTGGAGAAGGTCGAGATCACTCCTGAGCTGTCGGCTCGGATCGCACGGGTCAAGGCCACCTGCGACGCGGAGATCATCCAGTGACGAACATCCTGCCCCCCGTCGGGTCGACGTCGACCACCGAGTCGGGTCGAGACGATCTGCTCCGGTACCTCGACGCCTCGTCGGCGCTGCAGTCCAGCAGCGCCGAGGTCGCCGAGCTGGAGCAGTCCTCCGGAGTTGCCGAGTACAACCGCCAGATGGAGCTCCTGCGGCGTCGGCTCCTCGCCGAGCCGCAGACGTTCCGCGAGCTGTTCATCTCCGACGGCATGTCGGCGGTCGCGTGGGAGTTCACCCAGCCCGAGCTCGGGCCGGAGTTCACCCGCGTGCTGTGGTCCATGCTGCGACGCGGCGACGACGCGAGCACCGTGCTCATGCGGTTCCTGTGGAACCTTCCGCTGGGCAAGAAGCGGCTGTTCATCCGAGCGATCGACGCGCACCTCTCGGACCGCTACCCGATGTTCGACGGGCTGTCGGACGGGTGGCCGGCTAGCACCAGCATCCCGCCCTACGTGCGTGACGCCGAGTCGCGTTCGAAGGATTTCGGTCTGGTCAACCAGGGCTACCTCGGCTACATGTCGCTCGGCTACAGCCGCGAGGACATCGACCTGTTCGTCTGGCTCGAGGCGCTGCGAGACAAGCAGTGTGCCGAGAAGCCGTGCGAGCTCGGGATCTTCCTCGCGAACCACCGCGAGCCCAAGGGCGGCTGCCCGGTGAAGATCCACATCCCGCAGATCCTCGAGCTGATCGGCAACGGTCGGTTCCAGGACGCGCTGGAGCTGATCGAGGGCAGCAACCCGTTGCCCGACGTCACCGGCCGGGTGTGCCCGCAGGAGCTGCAGTGCCAGGGCGTCTGCCTGCACAAGGACAACCCGATTCAGATCGGTCAGGTCGAGTGGTTCCTTCCGCAGCGGGAGAAGCTGGTCAACCCTGACTCGATCACGGCACGGTTCGCGGAGATCCCCGACCCGTGGGATCGCGCGGAGCGCCCGCCGGTGGCGATCGTCGGTTCGGGACCCTCCGGCCTGATCAATGCGTACCTCCTTGCCGCCGAGGGCTTCCCGGTGACGGTCTTCGAAGCGTTCCACGCCCTCGGCGGGGTGCTGCGATACGGCATCCCGGAGTTCCGGCTCCCGAACGACCTCATCGACGACGTGGTCAACAAGATCACGCTCCTCGGTGGCCGGTTCGTCTCGAACTTCGTCGTCGGCAAGACAGCATCGCTCCAGGACCTGCGCGACGCGGGCTTCTGGCGGATCTTCGTCGGATCCGGTGCCGGTCTTCCCCGGTTCATGAACGTGCCGGGGGAACACCTGCTCAACGTGATGTCGGCCAACGAGTTCCTCACGCGCGTCAACCTCATGCAGGGGTTGCGTGCCGACTACGAGACCCCGCTGCCGGACACCGAAGGCAAGCAGGTCATCGTCATCGGTGGTGGCAACACCGCGATGGACGCGGCCCGGACGGCCCGACGACTCGGGGGTGACGTGACGATCGTCTATCGGCGCACCCAGGCGGAGATGCCCGCGCGCGTCGAGGAGCTGCACCACGCACTCGAGGAGGGGATCCACCTCAAGGTGCTGCGCGGTCCGTCGGAGTTCCTCGGGGACCTCGAGACGGGATTCGTCACCGCCACGACCCTGGACGTGATGGAGCTCGGTGAGCCGGACGAGTCCGGGCGACGCCGACCCGCGGCCACCGGGAAGACCGAGACCATGCTCGCCGACCTGGTGATCATGGCTCTCGGCAACGACGCCAACCCCATCATCAAGGACTCGGAGCCACGGCTGCACACCTCGAAGTGGGGCACGATCGAGCTCAGCGAGCAGGGCTCGCAGGAGACGACGCTGGCCGGGGTGTTCACCGGGGGGGACGCGGCTCGCGGAGGTTCGACGGCGATCCGTGCCGCCGGCGACGGCCAGGCCGCGGCACGGGAGATCGTCGGGAACATCGACGTCGACCCGTCGACGATCGCGGCGATGGTGGCCAGCGCCAAGGCCTACACCGACACGGCGTCCACGGCGCAGCGCGTCGTCGCAACCTCGGAGCTCAGCGACGGCATCCACGAGTTCACGGTGCACTCGCCGGTCATCTCCCAGGCCGCTCAGGCGGGACAGTTCGTCCGGGTCCTCCCGCGGCCGGACGGCGAGCTGATCCCGCTCACGCTCGCCGACTGGGACGCGGAGGCCGGCACCATCTGCCTCGTGGTCCAGGGGATGGGGACCAGCAGCTTCGAGATCAACCAGATGGTCGCGGGTGACTCCTTCACCGGGATCGCCGGGCCGCTCGGGCGTCCTAGCGACGTGCACCGGTATCCGGACGACTCGACGGTGGTGTTCACCGCGGGCGGCCTCGGGCTCCCACCGGTGTTCCCGATCATGCGCAAACATCTCGAGACCGGGAACCACGTCACCCTGATCGCGGGGTTCCGCAGCGGCGACCTGATGTTCTGGACCGGTGAGGACGAGCGGGTCGGCCGGATCGAGTCGCAGTACGGCGACCAGCTCGAGATCATCTACACCACGAACGACGGTTCGTTCGGCGTCCCGGGGTTCGTGACCGGTCCGCTGGAAGAGCTACTCGAGGCGAACAAGCGTGGCGAGGGCAGAACCGTCGCCGAGGTCATCACGATCGGCCCACCGCTCATGATGCGAGCGGTGAGCGACCTGACGAAACCGTACGGCGTCCCCTGCGTCGCCAGTCTGAACTCGATCATGGTCGACGCCACCGGGATGTGCGGAGCGTGCATGGTTCCGGTGGTCATCGACGGCAAGCTGATCCGCAAGCACGCGTGCATCGACGGTCCGGAGATCGACTCCCACCTGATCGACTGGGACAAGTTCCTGCCGCGGTTCCGGCTCTTCAAGACTCAGGAGCAGCGCAGCAGGGTGGCGCACGGCTTCTGAGACCTGCGCTCGCCCCGATCGTTCGTGCGTCGGCCCCCGCTCCCACCGCGGGGGCCGACGCGCGTCGTCGCTCAGGCCGCGGTCGGCGCCTGCTCGGCCGACGCGTGCTCGATGAGCGCTGTTGGCGCGGCCCGTGCCCACAGCAGCAGGCCGATGTACGCGATGTCGAACATGCTGCACAGCAGGCCGACGCCGAGGACGAACACGCTGTGACCGAGCGCGCCGAAGGCGATCGTCGGCGCGAGTGTGCCGATCCACTTCCCGATCGCGATGACGAGGGTCTGGCCGCGTGCCCCGCGCCGCCCGACGAACATGGCGATGAACAGACCAGACATGAGCAGGTTCTGGAGAAATGCGGCGTAGCCGGAGCCGTTGTCCCAGCCGAACTCACCGATGAACAGCGCCTGCACCACGAACGCGGTCAGCAGCATCCCGGAAGCCCAGGCGAGGAACATCGCGCGCGAGACGAACTCGGGTAGCTCGCGTCGTCCGAAGCGGAGGAACGTGGTGACGATCATGACGTCGGCCACCGTCCAGACCACGTTGATGACTGCCTGCGCCGACAGATCCGTCGCCACACCGTGGACCGCGTAGATCGCCTCCCAGGCGATGTTGAGCGCGAGAGCGGCCACCGGCATGGCGTACGTCCGGGCGCGCAGGCCGACCCTGATCGCGTCGACGTAGACGACGGTCCACGCGACCCCGCTGAGAACGGTCAGGAAGAGGACCACGGTGAACCTCCGGAGGGTCGACGAGCGGGGTGGAGCGGCCGGGCGCACGTCCAGGCCCGAGGGTACCGAGTTGCCCGCGCATCCCTGCTGATCTGGAAAGATAGACGATCGTATGCGCCACCTACGCAGCCCGTTCCGATCTCTCCCGCCCGAGGTCGCGGTCCTCACGGCCGTGGCCTTCTCCGTCGCCCTCGGCTTCGGCATCGTGGCGCCGGCGATCCCGTTGTTCGCGAAGGACTTCGGCGTCACCAACTTCGCGGCCAGCGCGGTCATCTCGGTCTTCGCGCTCGTGCGGTTCGTCTCCGCGCCAGTGGCGGGGCGGATGGTCAATCGGCTGGGGGAGCGCATCGTGCTCGCAGCCGGGATCGGGATCGTCGGCATCTCGAGCCTGTTGGCCGGGCTCTCCGGGAGCTATGTGCAGCTCCTCGTCCTGCGAGGCATCGGCGGGTTCGGCTCGGCGATGTTCACCGTGTCCTCGTTCGCGCTCCTGCTCAGGGTGGTGGCGCCGGAGCAGCGCGGTCGAGCGACGGGGACGTACCAGACAGGGTTTCTTCTCGGGGGGATCGCCGGACCGGCGTTCGGTGGCCCGTTGACCGCATGGTCGCTGCGCGCACCGTTCTTCGTGTACGCCGTCACGCTGCTGGTGGCCGGCACCGTGGCGACCGTGTTCCTGGCACGGACGTCGCTGCGTGCGCACGAGGTGGCAGCCGGTAGCGCGGACCGTCCTCCCACCCCGTTGGGCGCCGCTCTGCGCAGCTCCGCCTACCGGGCTGCGGTCGTGAACAACTTCGCCGTCGGCTGGGGAGTCGTCGGCGTCCGCTCCTCGCTGGTGCCGCTGTTCGTCGTCGAGGGTCTTCGGCTGGGGGCGTCGTGGACGGGCGCCGGCCTCGTCGTCTCCGCGGTGGTGCAGGCGCTGGCGCTCGTCCCGGTCGGCCGCGTGGTCGACACGCGCGGACGCCGACCCTACCTGCGCGCGGGGGCGGCGATCGCGCTGCTCGCTGCCGTCACCATGGCGCTAGCCGGTGGCGCACCGCAGTTCCTCCTCGCCATGGCCCTGTACGGAGCAGGATCGGCGCTGCTGGGCGTGTCCACCTCGGCCGTCGTCGGTGACGTCATCCATGGTCGCGGCGGTGCACCGGTCGCGGCCTTCCAGATGGCCTCGGACGCGGGCGCGTTCATCGGCCCACTCGTGGCCGGCGCCCTCGTGGACGCGGCGTCCTTCGAGGTGGCCTTCCTCGCGACCGCTGCCGTCTCGGTGCTCGCGGTTGCCACGACCGTGGCCATGCCGGAGACACGAGGCGCCGCGGTCGCGCTCACTGGCACGACAGGTTCGGGTAGCCGCTGAGGACTCCGACGATCTGGACGCCCTCGTTCCAGTACGGCGTGTAGTAGTACGGGTCGGCGTTGCGCTGCACCGCGTGGGCGGCCAGAGTCGGCGCCATCGTCTGCCATCCGGGTACGCCCAGCAGGGCTCTGAAGAAGTTGGTCGCAGCGATCCGTGGGTTCATCCGGTCGGCGTACGAGCCCCACGCGCCGTTGGCGCGTTGCTGGAAGAGACCCCGGCTGTCCGGGCCGGCGAGGTCGCCGTAGTTGACGTTCACCAGGTTCGACTCGCCGATCGCGGTCATCATGCCGATCGACTGGCCACGGAGGCCGATACCGAGGTCGTTCGCGGCGATGATGACCTGGGCGGCGTTGACGATCTGCTGACCCGAGAACCGGCCGATGCTGCTCGGCAGAGCCGCTCCGGGCCCGCCCCCGGCGGGCGAGCCGGCGCTGCAGCTGGTGGCCTGACCGGCGGCCGCTCGCGCGGCCTGCTGCTTGGCGATGATGTCGGCGAGCGAGCGAGAGATCACCTGACGCTCGGTCGCATTCTGCGCCTGCTCGTTCACGTAGGTCGCCCGTAGAGCCGTCACCGAGGCCACCTGGGTCGTCTGAACGGCGACGAGCGTCTGGATCTCCGCGGTCTTCGTGGCGGCGACGGTCTCTGCGGAGGCGGCGTCCGCGAGCTTCTTGTCCGCCTCCGCCTTGAGTGCGGCGATCAGGTCGTGGACGGCGCCCAGTCGAGCCTGGTCGTTCGCGTTCTCGGCGTCGACCTGGCGGAGCTGCGAGAGCGCGGCGGCCTGGATTCGGAGGCCGGTCGAGACCATCGCGAACTGGTCGACGGCATCCTGCGTGCTCTGGGCGCCGAGCACCAGTCCGATCGTGCTCGTCGACCCCCGGTCCTGGTACGCCTGACGGGCCATCTGCCCGATGGCCGCATGTGCCTTGGCCGTCTGGCTCGCGTCTGCGCTGATCTTGGCGGTGAGCGTGGTCACCTGCGCCTGGGCGTCCTGGAGGCGGTTGGCGATGAGCACCTCCTCGCGCTGAGAGGTCGCGAGCGTGTCCTGGGCGGTGCGGAGATCGGCCTGCGCCGTGGTGAGGCGCGACTGCGTCGTCTGCAGCTGGTCCTGGGCCTGGGTGAGCTGGCTGTTCACCGACTGCAGCGCCGCGGCGAGCTGGTCGGCGGCCTGGGTGGCCTGCTGGAGCTGGGCTTCGAGGCTCTGCCGTTGAGCGTCGTAGCTGTCGGCCATCGCCGGGCCGGCGACCGCGGTGAGACCGACGAGGACGGTCGCGCCGACCCCGAGCAGGCGTCGACCCAGTGACCATCGCACGGGGGGTTGCCGCATCGGTTCACACCTCGGGTAGTGCAAGCAGGCCCGTCAAACGACAGGGTGACGCGCTTGCGACCAGCAGATCCTGACCGTTCGGCACTATTGCACATGGCCCTGGCGATCACCGGGATCACCGCCGCCGAGGATTCTGAGAATCTCCTCAGACTCTTCTGCGACGATCGTCGTGCTCCGGGGCGGAGCGCTGGGTGGAGGAGGAGCAGTGGGCAGTCGCCGCGCGCTGACCGGCTGGGGGAAGACCAGTCCGAGCGTCGCGACCGTGGTCTCGGCCGGCGAAGACGAGACCATGAGTCAGCAGGTCGTCGGCGCGACCGGACGTGGCGTGCTCGCGCGCGGGCTCGGGCGCAGCTACGGGGACGCCGCGCAGAACGCCGGGGGAGTCGTGCTCGACCTGACGTCGCGCGACCGCGTTCTCCGCATCGACGTCGAGGACGCCGTGGTGGAGGTCGAGGCGGGCGCCAGTCTCGATCGGCTCATGCGAGTGCTCCTTCCTCTGGGCCTCTTCGTGCCGGTCACGCCGGGGACGCGGTACGTGACCGTCGGCGGCGCGATCGCCGCGGACATCCACGGGAAGAACCACCACGTCGACGGCAGCTTCGGGCAGCACGTCACCTCGATCGACCTGCTGCTCGCCGACGGCAGCATCAGACGACTCACGCCGCACGAGCCGCTCTTCTGGGCCACCGTCGGCGGCATGGGGCTCACGGGCGTCATTCTGCGCGCGACGCTCCGGCTGACCCCGGTGGAGTCGGCCTACTGCGTCGTCGACACCGAGCGCTGCGACGATCTCGACGACCTGCTCGCGCGGATGACCGAGGGTGATGACGGGTACACGTACTCCGTGGCGTGGATCGACTGCCTGGCGCGCGGGTCGTCGCTGGGTAGGTCCGTCCTGACGCGTGGCTGGTCGGCCAGGCGCGACCAGCTACCGTCGCGGCTGCAACCCCGGGCGACGGAGTTCCGCCCTCGCCAGCTCGCCGTCGCGCCGCCCGTCTTCCCCAGCGGACTGCTGAACCGCAGCACCGTGACCGCGTTCAACGAGGTCTGGTTCCGCAAGGCGCCGCGCGTGCGGCGGGGTGAGGTGCAGGGCATCGCGAGCTTCTTCCACCCGCTCGACGGCGTCGGGGAGTGGAACCGCGTCTACGGACCTCGTGGCTTCCTGCAGTACCAGTTCGTGGTGCCGTTCGGCGCCGAGGACACGCTCCGACGGACGCTCGAGCTGCTGAGTGCGTCCGGTCTGGCGTCGTTCCTCGCGGTGCTCAAGCGGTTCGGTGCGGCGGGCGACGGCCACCTGTCGTTCCCGACCCCTGGCTGGACGCTTGCGCTCGACCTGCCGCTCGGCGCGGCCGACCTCGGCGGCCTGCTGGACCGCCTCGATGCCGAGGTGCTCGCGGCCGGTGGACGGTTCTACCTGGCGAAGGACTCCCGTCTACCGGCCTCGGCCGTGGCACAGATGTACCCGCGACTGGACGAGTGGCGCGCCGTGCGCGCCGAGGCCGACCCGCGCGGAGTGTTCACCTCGGACCTGGCAAGGAGACTCGACCTGTGAAGGACGCGATCGGCAACGTGCAACGGATCCTGGTGCTGGGAGGCGCGTCGGAGATCGCCCTGGCGACCGTCCGGAGGCTCACCGAAGGGCGCGCCGACGCGGAGGTGACGCTCGCGGCACGACCGGGGACGCGCCGCGCCGACGCGGCGTCCGGTCTGCGGGGACGCGGCCTCACGGTGACCGAGATCGACCTGGACGTCATGGACCGCACCTCGTACGAGCGCGCGATCGGCGCGACGTTCGACGTCGGTCGTGACGTCGACGTCGTGCTGATCGCGTTCGGCGTGCTGGGCGACCAGGAGCGCGCGTGGCAGGACCTCGATGCCGCTCTCGAGATGACCCAGGTGAACTACACGGCTGCGGTCGGCTGCGGTGTGCTGGTGGCGGAGCGGATGCGGGCGCAGGGCCACGGCACGGTCGTGGCGTTCTCCTCGGTAGCGGGGGAGCTTCCGCGTCGGTCGAACTTCGTGTACGGCTCGACGAAGGCCGGCATGGATGCGTTCTTCACCGGCCTCGGCGACGCCGTCGCGCCGGACGGGGTCGAGGTGATCGTCGTGCGTCCGGGGTTCGTCCGGACGAGGATGACGGCCGGGCTCCGACCGGCGCCGTTGTCGCAGACGGCGGACGAGGTCGCGGCCGTGGTCGTCGAAGGTCTGCGCGCCGGGAGGGACCGCGTGTGGGCGCCGAGCGCGATGCGGTGGGTGATGTCCGGGCTGCGGCACCTGCCTCGGGTCGTGCTGCGCCGACTGCCGATCTGACCGGCACCGCGTCCCGACTTCCGGCGTGATGGGCGCGCCACGGGGTCGCGATGGGTTGTCGCCTCGGTCGGCCTCGGTCGCTAGACGTACACCGAGCCGATCAGGCACGCGGCCCACGCGGCACCGAGCGCCAGGAGCACCCGGTCGTGGAGGACGACCTCCTCCGGCTCGCCGGCGGCGCCGCTGTCGACGTCGACGGCATACCTCAGCAGTGCCATCACGAAGGGCACGATCGAGATGACACTCCACTCGTTGGCCGTCGCATCCTGGATCGCGAATGCCCACAGCGCGTACGTGGTCACGAGCACCCCGGCCGACAGCGTCCACACGAACCGGAGGTACGACGACGTGTAGCGGGCGAGCACCGGTCGTCCTGGTTCGCCCGTCGTCTCGCTCGAGCGCATCTCCGCGTACCGCTTCCCGCCCGCCATGAACAGTGACCCGAAGCCCGCAGCGATGAGGAACCACTGCGAGAGAGCGACGTGGGTCGCGACGCCGCCGGCGATCGCGCGCAGCAGGAAGCCGGAGGCGACGCTGACGAGCTCGACGACCGGCTCGTGCTTCATCCCGAGGCAGTACCAGAGCTGCACCGCTTCGTAGACCGCGACCACGACCACGAGCTGCCATCCGAGCAGCGCGGATATGGCGATGGCGGCGGGCAGCAGTACCGCTGCGGCCGTCCACGCGGCGCGGATCGACAGTGCTCCGGAGGCGATCGGGCGCCTGCGCTTCGACGGATGGGTGCGGTCGACCTCGACGTCGATGGCGTCGTTGACCAGGTAGATACCGGATGCCGCGAGCGAGAACGCCGCCACCGCACCGAACATCGCCACGAGAGCCCGTGGGTCGAGCGCGACCCCACCGACGACAGGCGCGGTCAGCACCAGGACGTTCTTCGTCCACTGCCGGGGCCGGCAGGCCCGGAGCAGGATCCGCGCGCGCCTCACGCGAGGGGATCGACTCGCGCGGGGACGAGCCAACGACCGAGGACCGCGCCGATGACCCCACCGGCCGCGACGTCACCCGGGTAGTGGACGCCGAGGGCAACCCGGCTCACCATCATCGCGGGCACGACCGCCCAGGGCCAGCGGCGCCCGAGAAGACGCGAGCAGGCGACCGCGGCAGCCGTGGTCGATGCCGCATGGGACGACGGGAAGCTCCAGTCGCTCGACGTCGTGCCGTGGACGCGGACCCGCTCGTCGTCCGGGCGGTGGCGGCGCACGAGCCGCTTGAGCGCGATGCTCACGCCGTGGGCACCGACCACCGCGGCCGTGGCGCGCAGCCAGTCCCCCCGTCGTTCCCGGTCGACAGCGGCGCCCGCCAGGCAGATCGCCGTCCATCCCCAGGCGTGCTCGCCGAAGGCGCTGAGGAGGCGCGCGCCTTGCAGGAAGCCGGCCCCGGACAGGCGCCCTTGGACCTGGACGACGGCGTCGACGTCCAGGCCGTGGAGGCGGGTCATCGAGCGAGGACGGCGACGAAGTCGCGCGTCGAGGGCTGCAGGTACCGGCTCGGGTTCGGCTGCTCGTCGGCCGTGAGCATGTGCGGCACCGCGATGCCGGGGCTCGGGTGGGTGTACGTGATGAAGTTGGTCCAGGCCTTGTTGATGTCCATCTCCATGGCCCGGACCGCACCCGCGTCGCGTGCGATCGTGGCCAGCGTGCGCACCGAGAGGGCGTTCCCGGCGACGAACACGAGAGACCCGTCGGCGCGGATGCCCAGTGCCGTGCGCCACACGTAGGTGGCGTTGCCGACGGTCTTGCCCCAGGTCCGGGTGGTGGTGCTGTCGATGTCCGCCGCGAGGGTGCCGTTGTTCACGAGAAGGTCCAGGTTCTGGCGGACGGCGACCACGTCGGGGCCGGGCGCACCCCCGCCCCAGGCCACGACGTCGGCGTGGCCGTCCTTGTAGATGACCATCGACGCGGCACCGGTCCGCAGCGGGACGCCCGTCTGCCCGTCCTGCCAGTAGCCGCCCCGCGAGTCTTCCATCCGGAAGCCGGAGTTGAACGTCGCGACCAGAGCGTCGCGCTCGCTCGTCGGCACCTGGGACGGCTGGAGCCACCCGGTGCCGCCGGGGACCTGGTAGCCGGGGTGCAGCTCCATCTTCAGCAGCGACTGGTCGATCACCGTCACGCCGGTGAGGTAGCTCGTGTGCAGGGCATCCGGACGCAGGAACGCCGCCTGGATCGCCGGCCTGCCGTGCAGCGTCACCAACGGTTGCCACTGACCCTCACCCGGCAGAGCGGGCTGGGTCTGGGTGGCGATCGGCTGCAGACCGGTCGGCACGCCGAAGACCTGAGCGGTCGGCTGAGCCGTCGGCAGCGGGCTCGGCACCGCGGTCACGGGTGTCTCGGTCGGGATCGCACCGGCGAGCGCGCCGCCGACCTTCGGGGGGGAGAGCTGGTACTGGATCCGCTCGAGCTCGCTCACGACCCCGCCCATCCCGTGGAACCGCGCCCATTCTGCGAGCCTTGCGGTCACCGTGTCCGTGCCCGGCGCCATGAGGACACCACCGACCGACCAGGACAGCCACGCCAGCGGGAGCACCATGACCACGCCCGTGCGACGCACCCAGATCCGCCGTCTGCTCACGCGCCTGCGGGTCCGCGCGCCTCCGACCTGGCCCTCCACGCTGCTTGCCAACTCCTCGTCCCTTCGTCGCCTCCCCGTGCTGGTCGAGGTGTCCAGGACAGGGTGCCGTGGTTTGCTGCGAGCATCCTGACAGCGAACCGATCGGATGCTGGGCCGAGACGCGCGGGTGCGGGCCGACGGCGACGTCGGAATCGCGACGCCGACCGGCAGCACGCGTCCGCGACGACCTAGGCTCGGCCCATGACGAGCGTCCTGTGGCTCCGGCGGGACCTTCGCCTGCGTGACCACCCGGCGCTGGTCTCGGCCCACGAGTCGTCCGGTGCGGGCGGCGTGCTTCCCGTCTTCGTCGCCGACCCGCGGCTGCTCGGCGACTCACGTCGTGCGGACGCGCTCGTCGGCGCGCTGGCGAACCTCGGCGAGGTGTACGAGGGAGCTCTCGTGATCCGGTGCGGCGATCCGACGGAGGTGCTTCCGGCACTCGTGCGCGAGGTAGGGGCCACGTCCGTGCACGTGAGCGCGGAGACGACGCCGTACGGACGTCGACGCGACGACCGGGTTCGCGCTGCGCTTCCGGTCGGTGTGCCGATGGTGGCGACGGGGAGTCCGTACGCCGTGACGCCCGGACGGGTGCTCAAGGCGAACGGCAGCCCGTATCGCGTCTACACGCCGTTCGCCCGGGCATGGCGCGAGCACGGGTGGCCGCGTCCGGCCGACGTGCCGACCGGGTTGCGTTGGCACCGTGGCGCGAGCTCCGACACCGTGCCTGCCTTCGACGCGGGTCGCGGTCCGGATGGGGCACCCTCGGTCGGCGAGCAGCAGGCACACTCGCGTTGGCACGAGTTCCTCGAACGCGGTATTGCGGACTACGGTGCGATGCGCGACCGGCCGGACGTCGACGGGACCTCGGGGATGTCCGCCCAGCTCCGGTTCGGCACGATCCATCCGCGCACGATGCTGGCGGACCTGGCCGCGCGGTCGTCGATCGGGATCGACGTGGCGAGCTTCGTCGACGAGCTGTGCTGGCGCGAGTTCTACGCCGACGTGCTGTGGCACGAGCCCGAGTCTGCCTGGACGGACCTGCGGACCGACCTGGCCGAGATGGTCTACGACGACCCGGACCAGCCGGTTGTCACGGCGTGGCGGGAGGGGCGAACGGGCTATCCCTTCGTCGACGCGGGCATGCGCCAGCTGGCGCGCGAGGGCTGGATGCACAATCGGGTCCGGATGGTGACCGCGAGCTTCCTCGTCAAGGACCTGCACGTGTGGTGGCCGCACGGCGCCCGCTACTTCCTGTCCCGCCTGCGCGACGGCGACATCGCCTCCAACACCCACGGGTGGCAGTGGGTCGCCGGGACCGGCACGGATGCGGCACCGTACGTCCGGGTGTTCAACCCGGTGCTGCAGGGGGAGCGATTCGATCCGGACGGCGACTACGTGCGCCGGTACGTGCCGGAGCTCGCGCACGTCGCCGGCCGGGCAGTGCACCGCCCGTGGGACGTTCCGGGAGGGTTGGCGCACGGCTATCCGCGTCGGATCGTCGACCACGCTGCGGAACGGCTCGAGGCGCTGCGTCGACACGACGCGGCGCGCCGGAAGGCCGCGAACCTGGGGGATCGGGACTGAGGGGCGGGCGGTCCTCGCCAGGCAGCGCGGTGGCCGGGCGGGACGAGCAGCGGAGACGTGGCGAGCTCGAGCGCACGGATCGCCCGTCGGCGGGTGCAAGGCGCCGGGGCACGCCGAGGGCGGCGACGTCGGCCAGGCTGCGCGAGGGTACGCCGACAGTGACCGCGTGGTTGACGGCGACCGCTGTGGCGCACGTCCTCACCGCGAATCCGAGATCCTGGATCAGCGACCAGAATGAACCGACGCGTCTGACGCGACGACGCCGGCAGCACCCTTGGCGAGCGCGGCATCGGCCGCCGCGGTGGAGGGCACGACATGCCCGATCACCGGCTTGCCGAAGGCTCGTACGGCCGACCATGCCGAGTCTCCAGCGGAGTAGTCCATGCCGAGGATGTCCCATCGGGCCTCGTACTCCGCGAGGTGCGGGATGTCCGAGCCGTAGAAGTATCCCCATCTGCGATATCCGTGCTCCGCCGCATCACGCGCCCACCCGGTGGTGTTCTGGGAGTTGCCTGAGATGCCGTAGCCCTTGCACACCAGATGATCCTGAGGTGTTCCGGCGAGGGCGTCCATCCTGGTCAGCAGCTCGGCCGCGTGCACACCAGCAGACTTCGGGTCGATGAAGATCACGCGCGACCCGTAGTACCGATCAGTGAGCTCCTCCCATCGCATGTACGGTCGGTCAGGCTGGGACGGATCGTCCACGGCGTTCGACCCGCGGATCCGGTACTCCTGGACCTGGGCCCAGGTCATCATGCTGGCTCGCTTCTGGACGACGCCGGAGGTCCGGTCGAGCGTGTCGTCGTGGAGGCCGAACCAGACTCCGTCGGCGGTGCGGGCCAGCGAGATCTCGAGAGCGTCGAAGCCGACCGCGACCGCCTTCTCGTAGGCGTACAGGCTCATCTCCGGCCACGAACGATCACAACCGCGATGAGCCACCGAGAAGTGCGCGGTGGCGAGGAGCCCGGTCACCGTGCCGGTGCCTGCGGTCACTGGCGCCGGTCCACGCGGCGACAGGAACGCGTCGGCGGCGGCGACGGCCGCTGCCGCGATTCCGACGCCGATGACTCCGAGGAAGGCGCGCCGTCCGATGCTGCGCTCGGTGGCGTGGGTCGCGCCGTCGGAGTCGACGCCGGAGCCTGGCGATCGATCCTCCTCGTAGGGCGATGCGCTCACGGACGCCGGGTCATCGGACATCGGCGAGAGCCTCCTTCGGTGCGAGGTGGACGCAGGAGTCTGCTGGCGTTCGTGATCGCGGCCACCGCGGGGATCTTGACGTGGAGGTTACGGGACCACGCTGGGAGGCCGGCGCGAACCGACACCGGCGCCGGCGAGCTGACGTCACGTCGGTCCTCGGACGATCGTGAGGGATGACCGGTGTGCTGGTGCTCGCCGAGAGCGCACGTCAGCGCGACAGGCTCGTGCGCCTGCGGGAGTCGCGGTGGACCGGTACGACGAGCACGGGGACCGTGGCGAACTCGAGGACGCGGAGCGTCTCGCTGCCGACGTACGGCAAGGTACGGCCGGGTCGGTCGACGCAGGCCATGACGATCACGGTCGCGCCGGCCTCGTGGGCGTACTGAAGGATCTGAGCCGCCACGTTCCCGCGACGGCGGATCCCGGTGCATGCGACGTCCGCCGCCGCGCACAGTGTCGCGACGTGTCGCAGGGCCGCGCTCGCAGCCTCGTCGCGGACCAGGTTCAGGTGGTCCACACCGTCGAGGGGTTCGTCGAGCTCTCCGGACCCGAGGACGCTGAGTGCGTGCAGCGGCGCATGGAGGCGAGCCGCACACTCGACGGCGACCTCAGCGGCGGCGAAGGCCGCAGAGGAGTCGCTCACCGCAACCAGGACAAGATCGGTCACCGCGCACCGCCCGCGTCGGTGCTGCGTGTGTTCGGCTCGGTCGCGCCGCCGTGCAGGTCCGCCGCCCAACGGAGCCGCAGCGCCTCCTCGAGCTCCTGCTCGGCGAGCCGCCGGCGGATCGCGTCGAGCTCGCGCTCGAGGCGAGGGATCCAGCGGTGCTCGACGGCGCGCTGCCGCAGCCGAGTGGCGTCGAGCTCGGTCTGCACGAGGCGGACGGCGCGCTCGGCGGCGGCGCACCGCGCGCCGGCCATGAGTGCGTCCCGGTGGCCTGCCGCGGCGTAGACGAGCGCCGAGGAGCCGCCACGACCCGCCATCGCCGGGATGTCGCACGACGCGCTGTCGGGGAAGGCCACCCCCATCGCACCGCTCCAGATGATCTCCACCTGGGCCGGCGGGGCCGGTGCGACCTCCTGGATCCTGCCGTGCCCGTCGAGCGCCGACGCCCGCTGCAGCCACGTCGAGGCGTCCCGGGCGCGCGTCGACCACGAGTCCGAGACGCGCTCGGCGTTGAGCTGGAGCCGTTCGAGCTCGTCGGTCATGATCTGTCGCTTGCGATCCAAGAGGTCGGCGCCGTGCCGTGCGATGAGGAGTCGGCGCTCGAGCCGCATGCGCCCGGCACGCCCGGTGTCGGTCATGGTGTCTCCGTTCGGGCGGAAAGGAAGCGGTCGAGGAATGTCGTCGGGAGCATCGTGAGCTCGCGCTCAGGCAGCTCCGCGAGAGCAGCCCAGGCACGTCCGAGGGTGTCGTCGAGCGACCGCAGCTCGTCGGCACCCTGGTCGAACAGCCGGTGCTCGACGACACCCTGATAGGCCAGATAGCTGCGGTCCGTCTCGCTCAACGCCGCAGAGCCGACCAGCTCCGCAAGCTCGGCCGCCTGGCGGGCGCGCGCGAGAGATGCCATGACCTGGGCGGCGACGTCGAGGTGGTCCTCCCGGGTGCGGTCGGGTCCGGCACCGCTCCGCATGAGTCGGGACAGCGAGGAGAGCACGTCCACGGGTGGGTACACACCGCGCGCGTCGACCTCGGGCGACAGGACGATCTGCCCCTCGGTGATGTAACCGGTGAGATCGGGGACCGGGTGCGTGATGTCACCCGCAGGCATGGTCAGGACCGGCAGGATCGTGACGGAGCCGGGTCGGCCGCGGATCCGTCCGCACCGCTCGTACAGGCTCGCCAGGTCGCTGTAGAGGTAGCCGGGGTACCCACGTCGCGCCGGGATCTCCCGGCGGGCGGCGGACACCTCGCGGACCGCCTCGGCGTAGGACGTCATGTCGGACATGATCACGAGCACGTCGTGGCCCTCGACGTAGGCGAGCTCCTCGGCGATCGTCAGAGCGATCCGCGGAGTCAGGATCCGTTCGATCACCGGGTCGTCGGCGGCGTTGAGCAGCAGGACGAGCTCCCCGGCGGCGGACCGCTCCTCGAGACGGTCCCGGACGTAGGCGATGTCGGCGTGCGTCATCCCCATCGCCGCGAAGACCACGCGGAACCCTGCGCCTTTCGAGGTGGCCTGGGCGGCGATCTGTGTCGCGAGGGTGAGGTGGGGCATGCCGGGGACGGAGAAGATGGGGAGCTTCTGTCCGCGCACGAGCGTCGTGAGGGCGTCGATGACCGAGATGCCGGTGAGCACGGGCTCGTGCGGTGGCTCGCGGTGCACGGGATTGAGAGGCCAGCCGGAGACGGGCATGGTGGTGGTGCCGGTGACCGGTGGACCCCCGTCGAGGGGTTCCCCGCGCCCGTTGCACACGCGTCCGAGCCAGCCAGGCCCGACGACGATCTCGAGCGGTCGCCCGGCGAACCGGACGCGCACCTCACCCGGCGCCAAGCCGTCCGTGCTCTCGAGCACCTGTACCGTCACGCGGTCTCGATCTACCTCGAGCACGAGGCCGTGCCTGGCCCCGTCAGGGGTCTCGACCGTGGCGAACTCGTCCCACCCGACGCCGTCGACATCGCCGAGAACGAGCAGAGGTCCGCGCAGCTCTCGCACGTCGCCGTAGGACACCTGTGCCTCGAGGCGGGGATCCGTCTCCGGATGGCTCGGACGTCCCGGCGCCGCAGGGATCGAGGCGGCTGCGGGAAGCGGGTTGGTCGCGGTCATCGGAGCTCCTCGAGCAACCGCAGAGCCTCGAGGGAGCGCTCACGCACCGCGTCGGCGTCGTCCGGGCCCGTCTCCTCCCTCGCGCGGAGCACGAGGCCGTGATCCGCCTGCTCGATGGTGGTCGCGGCGACGCCGCTCTCGATGAGGCGTTCGCACGCGTCGACCACCGTCAGGACCATGTCGAGGAGAGCCGCGCCCTTCGCGGCGCTGCAGAAGCCGTCGTTCGCGCTCAGGGCGTTCTGCATGAGTACCCCGTCACGCAGCAGCCGCCCGCCGAGCAGGACCATGCGCTCGTGTCCCGGCAACGAGCTCGGCCCCACGATCTCGGCGAGTGCACTCAGCCGATCGGCCTCCGCGAGCAGAGCCGTCGCGCGGGCGCGCCGAACGGGCCACCCGGGGTCTCCGTTCGCCACGTGCCACGACCCGAGGTCGACGACGTCGCGCGCGAACGAGCCGGTCCAGCTCACCGCGGGATAGTGGCGTGAGTAGGCAAGGTCGCGGTCGAGGAGCCACAGTGCCCGGATGAAGCGTTGCGTATCGGTCGTCACGGGCTCGGTGAGGTCCCCCCCTGGGGGTGACACGGCGCCGATGACCGTGACCGACGCCTCGGCGCCACCGAGGGTGGTCACCCGACCGGCGCGCTCGTAGAACGCCGCGAGCTCCGACGCGAGATCCGCAGGGTACCCGTCCTCGGCGGGCAGGTCACCGTTCCGGTTCGCGAACTCGCGCAGCGCCTCGGCCCAGCGCGACGTCGAGTCGGCGATGACGACGACGTCGTACCCCATGTCCCGGTAGAACTCGGCGACGCTCACCCCGCTGTAGATGCTGGCCTCGCGCGCCATCATCGGCATGTTCGAGGTGTTCGCGATGATGACGGTTCGGTCGATCAGTCGCCCGCCGGTTCGGGCGTCGACGAGCTGTGACAGGCCGTCGAGGACGTCGGCCATCTCGTTCCCACGCTCGCCGCACCCGACGTACACGATCACGTCGGCGTCGCTCCACTTGGCGATCTGCTGCAGGAGCACCGTCTTGCCCGTGCCGAAGCCGCCGGGCACGGCCGCCGCGGCGCCTCGTGCCACGGGGTACAGGAGGTCGAGAACACGCTGCCCGGTGTGCAGGGGCACCGAGCCCGCCGGGCGGTTGCGGAACGGTCGCGGGACTCGCACCGGCCACGGCTCCCCGAGTCGGACCTCGCGGTCTCCGATGCGCGCGACGACGTCCACGACGCACCGCTCGCCCTCGGGCGCGATCCACGTGAGCACTCCGCTCGCGTCCGAGGGGACGAGGACGCGGTGCTCGACAGAACCGGCGTCCGGCACGACTCCCAGCACGTCGCCCGGCGACACGGTCGTGCCGATCGCGGCGGTCGGAGCGAACCGCCAGGCACGGGCGACGGTCTCGGCGTCCTCGATCGCCGGCGCTCGGTCTGCCGTGAGCCAGATCGGCGCGGAGGACAACGGTCGCATCAGCCCGTCGAAGACCTGGCCGAGCAGCCCCGGACCGAAGAGCCCGGAGAGCTGCCGGCCCGTGGCCTCGGCGCGGTCGCCGACCTGCAGCCCGCCCGTGTACTCGTACGCCTGCAGCGTCGCGCGCTCGCCGGCGATCGCGACGGTGGCCGCCGTGACGCGCGCCGGGCCGAGAGCGACCAGCTCGAGCATCGCGATCCCGTCGACGCCCTCGACCTCGACCAGCGGCCCGTTCACCCGGATCACGACCCCCGCGCGCCCGTGCTCGCGCGCGCCTCGCGCTGCGCCCGAGACGGTCGCCGTCATGGCGTCCACAGCGCGCTCACCTCCGATGCCATCGTCCCGAGGGTCGCCTCTGCGACGGTGGGCAGCGAGAGGTCGAGCCGTCTCGATCCCCGCTCGGCGACGATCCCTCCCGCCGGACTCTCCGTCACCACCGCCCGTGGCCCGAGAAGCGCCCGCGCGTGCGCGCTGAGCCGATCGAGCAGGTCCGGATAGCACGGATCGGAGCGGAGGGCAGAGACGGCCGTGCGCACCTCGGAGACGAGCGTGGTGTAGACCGCGTTCTGCTGGGCGAGGACGATCTCGTGGGCCTCGCGACGCGTCCGCGCCGAGCGGAGCGCAGCGGAGCCGCGCGCGACTGCGGCACCGTCGGCTGCGGCGTCGGCACGGATGCGGCCGGACTCGCGGTGAGCATCCTCGAGCAGCTCCGCCACGTCGGCATCTGCCTGCGCCAGCACGCGGGCGGACTCGGCTTCGGCCGCCGCGCGCAGCGCAGCCCGGGTCGGTGCGAGCGACGCGAGCGACGTGCGGGGGAGCGCGCTCATGACGGGATCACGACCGTCAGCGGGGCGTCCGGGGCGAACGCAGCCGTCCCGAGTGCCCGCGCGGCGCTGTCGGTCAGCACGACGAGAGCGATCCCGTCCGGGAGGTCGCGCCACGCCGCGCGCGCGGCGTCCGCGGTGTCGGCGGTGTGAACTGCGGCGCCCGCGAGCCGGTAGCCCTCGACGCGGGCGGGTTCACCGAGGGCCACGACCGTCCCTCGTGTCATCCTGGGCGCCATCACGCTCTGCCGATGAGGATCACGGCGATGATGAGACCGTAGATCGCGATCCCTTCCGCGAGCCCGACGACCACCATCGCGCGTCCGAAGATCTCGGGTCGCTCGCTCATGGCGGCGAGCGCTGCCGATCCGGTGTACGCGACGGCGAAGGCCGCGCCGATCGACGAACCTGCGACCGCGATCGCCGCGGCGATGAGAGCCGGCCCGCCGATGCCCGCCGCCGCGGTCTCGGTCGCCGCGGGCAGGACGGCCGCCGACGCGCCGGTGCCGTCCAGGGCGACGACGAGCGCAACGAGAGCGGCGACGAGGACGACGGCGTCGAGGACCACGAGCGCCGTGACCCCCGCGCGTCGGCGTCGGCGGACGAGGACGAACCCTCCCGCCATCGCCAGCAGGACCACCGGAATGGTGCCGATCCACGGGTTCACGGTCTGTTCCCTTCGATCGTGCTGTCGGAGCTGGTCGCCGGGCCGGTCGACACCGGGTCGGCGACGACCGGTCGGATCGCCGGCTTCCACGCGCGAAACGGGCGCCCCTCGGAGAGGAAGACTCGCGAGAAGAGCTCGTAGTACTCGAGGCGCAGGGCCTGGATGCCCGCGACGAGCGCCTCGAGGGCGAACGTCAGGACGTTCCCCAGGACGAAGACGAGTACCGCGGTCGCGGCTCGCCAGTCGGGAGCCCACAGGGCTGTCGTCCCGCTCCACACGACGGACAGCAAGGCGGCGTGCGTGAGCCCGAAGGCGGCGAGCCGCGCGAACGACACGATGTTCGAGCCGAGCCGTGCGAGCGTGTCGACCCACTCGATGACGGCCTGGAAGACTCCCGTCGCGCCCCCGCCGGCCTCGACGACGAGGCCGGCGAAGATGAGGGCAAGGGCGAGCGCAGCCAGCACGGCCCCGGTGGTCACGAGCGGCGGCGCGGACGCCGTGACCCCCCAGGCCACCAGTCCGACGGCGATGAACAGCGCAGAGCCGGCGATGCCCGTCCGCGCATAGAGCGCGTACGCCCAGCCCCCTTCGCGCACCCTGTTGATGGTCCCCAGCGCGTAGGCACCCCCCAGGAGCACCGCCCCGACGACGAGTGCGGCGAGCATCAGGGCGACCGGACTCGTGAGTGGTTCGAGCCAGAGGACCGGGACCAGGCCGGTCGGGCCGAAGGCTTCGCCGTACAGCGCGCCGAACACGATCGACGTCAGTCCGGCGCCGGTCACGAACAACCACGCTCGGTGCAGCCCGACGAGCCGAGGGCGCCGAGCGCGGCGAAGCACGAGGCCGAGGGCGACGAGAACGGCACCGTGCCCCACGTCGCCGAACATCATGCCGAACATCACGACGTAGGCGAACGCGGCCAGTCGAGAAGGGTCCACGTCGGCGTACGGGACCGTTCCGTAGGTGTCGACAAGCGTGCGCGACAGTCGCGGGCGACCGGCGCCGACCAGCAGTGTCGGCGGTTCGACGCCGCGGGGGTGCACGAGCGGGACGACGGAGGCCCCGTGCGGCGCCAGGGCGGCTGCGAGTGCCGGAAGGTCCCGGGTCGCCGTCCAGCCCACCAGACCGGTGACCGGGCCCGAGACCACGGCGGCCTCGATCGCTCGGTCGATCTCGTCGTCCCCGTCGCCGGGCCGGTACGGAAGATCGAGTTCGACGACGGACTGCCTCGCGACCTCATCCAGGACCGAACGACACGCCTCGACGGGAGCGACCAGAGCGATCCGTTCCATCCGCATCGGGCTCAGTGCCTCACGCCACGGCATCGAGCACCTCGCTGCGACCGGACCCGAGCGACGCCGACGCGAGCGCGGCGCGCACCCGCCAGGCGTCCGTCGCCAGCACTGCGAGAGCGCCCAGCACGGCGTCTGGACCGGGGAGCGCGGACCGCAGGAGCCGGAACGCGTCCGTCTCGACGGCGATCGCGGCGCGTGCCTCCGCCCGCCACAGGTCGGTGGGCGTCTCGATCCCGGCGAGCACCGCACCCGTCGAACGGGGGAGGGCGGCCCGCATCGCCTCGAGATCCGCTGCGCTCTCCCACGCCGATCCGATCAGTGGTCGAAGCAGGCGGCGCAACCGGGGCGGCGGTTCGACCCGGTCGACGAGCACGATCCGGGTGGCGACGAGTGCGGCGCCGTTCTGTGCCCAGGGTCGCGCCGCAGCGGCGGTGTCGGCGAGTCGACGGAACCAGACCACGGTCAGCAGGTCCCGAAGCGCGGTAGCGTCCTCGGCGCCGACGGCGCCCCAGGGTGAGCGGGCGAGCCCCGCGTACAGCTCGGCGGTGGAGCCGGACGTGCTCAGCCTGGGCCATGCGGTGCCGAGCGAACCCAGGTCGAAGGCCTCGGGCGCGGCTCGTCCGCCGGCGAGCTGCGCTGCGAGCGCGACGAGGTTGTCCCGCTCGAACGCCGCGGCGGCGTTCCGGCAGAGTCGCGACGCCGTGGCCGGCAGCCATCCTGCGAGCACGCGGAGCTGCCAGAGAACGGTCTCGTCAGTCGCCCGCTCCACGGCGACCATGTCGGTCACGTCGGCCAACCGTGACTCGTAGGCGGTTCCGACGAGCACGGCCAGCCCGTCGCGCAGGGTTGCCGCGCGAGCGATGACGGCGCTCGCACCCACACCGGCGCGGCGGCGGGCAAGGGCCCGTGCTCGGACCGTCGCAGCAACCCAGTCGGCGCTCACCTCGGCTCATCGAGCCTCTCCGAGCTGATCCCGAAGGAGCCGCTCGACGACGTCCCGGACGAGGCCGGGTAGTCGCGCGGTGCTCGACGACTCGATGGCGCGGCCCGCCTCCTGCGCGGCTGCGATCGCGAAGGCGTCGTGCTGCGCGGCAGCCTCGGTGACCGCTGCCGCGGCAGCCGCCCGCGCGGCCGGTGCCTCTCGTCGCGCCCGGGCGATCTCGGCCGTGGCGTCTGCGCGCGCCTGTCCCACCGCGGCCTCGGCCCGCCGGCGCGCGTCCTCGACCAGGGAGCGGCACGCCTCGATGTCGGTCGCCAGCTCGGCAAAGACCGGAGCGAGCTCGGTGACGTAACCTGGGACGTCCTTGGACGGAACCCCCGCCGGACCTGCCGGCCCCGGGGCGCCCACGGGACGGAAACGGTCGAGGATGCTCGATCGCGCCATTGCGCCTCCAGCTCGAGATCAGCTCACATCGAGCGTAGCGGCGATCGTGCAGGTCGGCGCGGGCACGGGCACCGCTACGTCCCGGTCGACGGCAGCCGGCGGCCCGGGGTGTCGGTGCGGAGCGTGTCAGCCGAGGCCGGTCACGCGCTGGAGGACAAGGCTCGTGACGGAGACGACGACCCACAGCGCGGCACCGAGCACCAGTGGTCGATGGCCGGCGTTGCGTAGTCCCGGCAGGTCGGTCGACAGGCCGATCGCCGAGAGCGCGACGGTGATCAGGAACACCGAGACCTGACTGAGTGCCGGGTGCAGGCCGGCCGGTACGAGACCGACCGTGTTGGCGGCGGCGACGACGAGGAACCCGATCAGGAACCGCGGAACGAGCCGCAGGACGTGAACACGTGACCGGATCTCGGCCGCGACCGTCGGCGCGGTGTCGGTGTCGGTATCGGTGCCGGCGGCGCTCGATGCCGCCGCGTGCACACGTTCACGGCGCGCGACGAGTGCGGCAAGGCCGAGGCTGATCGGGATGATCAGCAGCGTCCGGGTCAGCTTCACCACGACGGCGTAGGTCGCGGCCGTATGGCCGTACGTCGTGGCCGCGGCGACGACGGACGACATGTCGTTCACCGCGGTCCCGGCGAACAGGCCGAAGGCATGCTGGCTCATCCCGAGCAGGTGTCCGAGGACGGGGAAGACCAGGACGGCGGAGACGTTGAACAGGAAGATCGTGGTGACCGCGTACGCGACCTCGACGCCCGCGGCGCCGATCACCGGCGTGACCGCAGCGATCGCTGATGCCCCGCAGATGGCGGTTCCGACTCCGACGAGGGTTCGGAGGTTTCCGGTCACCCCGAGCCAGCGTCCGATCCAGTACGCCGCGACGAGCGCTGCGGTCAAGGTCCCGAGCATCACCGGGAGCGAGCTGAGGCCGACGTGGACGATCTGCATGAGAGAGAGCTGGGAGCCCAGGACCACGACCGATGCCTGGAGAACGGTCCGGCTCGCGGTCGCGATGCCCGGTCGCCAGCGGGCGCCGGGCGCGACCAGTGCGGCGACGCCCACGCCGATCACGATCCCGGCCACCGGCCCGCCCACGATCGGGACGAGTCGCCCGATGACGGTGGCCGCCAGAGCGATCACCACAGCGAGCGTGAGCCCGGGGATGCGCGAGGCGGTACGGCCCCATCGGCTCGCACCGGGGGAGGTCTCCTCGGAGTGCGGGAGCACGAGGGCTGCTGGGGCGGTCGACTCTTTCGAGAATGTCACGTGACGACTCTGACGCGCGGGACGTCCCTCCGGTAGCCGGCGAAAGCGGATAGCATCATAGCCAACGGCTATACCCATGCTCGGCCCGCGATCTCCCGGATGGCATCGGGGGAGCGCCGGACGGCATCGACGGCGCGGAAGGAGACCCGGTGGCGTCCCGTCGTCCGGCACTCGACCTCGAGGCGCTGAGGATGCTCGCGCTCGTCGCAGACCTCGGCAGCATCTCCGCTGCCGCCCGCGCCGAGCAGATCAGTCAACCGTCCGCGAGCAAGCGGATCCAGGTCCTGGAACGTCAGCTCGGTCTCGAGCTCCTCGATCGCCGGACCAGAGGCGCGACGTTGACGGACCAGGGCCGGATGGTCACCGGATGGTGCCGGAGCGTGATCGAGGCGACTGACGCGCTGCTCACCGGTAGCGAGGCGCTCGCCGCCCGAGAGGCGGAGCAGCTCAGTATCGGAGCAAGCCAGACGATCGCGGAGTACCTTGCGCCGACCTGGCTGGGTGAGTTCCGTCGGCGCGCGGGGGAGGCTCCCGTGCAGCTCCGAGTGGCGAACTCGCAGGAGGTCATCGCCGCGTTGAGGGCCAGGACGATCGAGCTCGGTTTCGTCGAGACCCCGCAGGTGCCGTCCGACCTTCATCGACGGCGCGTCGCGACTGATCGACTGGTCCTCGTCGTGGCACCGGATCACCCCCTCGCGCGACGGCGACACCCGATCGGGCGAGACGAGCTCGCCGAGACCCCGCTGGCCTCGCGTGAGGACGGGTCCGGGACCCGGGACACCTTGCGACTTGCCGTCGGACGACCCATGGCCGCACCGGCGGTCGAGCTGGACTCGAACGCCGCCGTGAAGGTGCTCGTCAGCTCCGGCAGCTTCCCTGCGGTCCTCAGCGAGCTCGCCGTCGCGAACGAGCTCCGGGACGGAAGGCTCGTCGAGGTCCCGCTCGAGGGCGTCGATCTCGCCCGGTCCCTCGACGTGGTGTGGCGACGGGGGGCGCGGCTCGGGGCGGCGGCGGAGCACTTCATGCAGACGGTGCGCCCGGGGCGCGTCGGTCTGCCTCGGGTGGCCTCCCGCCCGTGAGAGCCGTCCGACGCGTCGCCCGCCGTCGCGCCGCCGGCTCGGACCGCCCCGGGCGACGTGCCGGTCACCGGAGGTGCAGGGGGGCCGCGAACGCGGCGTCCGCCTCAGCCGCGGTGATGACGCCGGTGGCGACCAGGCGATTGAGCACATGCCGCTGGCGCAGGCGCGCTGCACCGAGATGCTCGATGGGGTCGTAGGCCGACGGAGCCTGCACGAGCCCCGCCAGCAGGCCCGCCTGCGCCCAGGTCAGGGCGGAGGGTTGCGCGCCGAAGTACCCTTCGGCGGCGGCCGGAAGGCCGTAGTAGCCGTGCCCGAAGTACACGACGGCGAGGTACATCAGGAGGATCTCCCTCTTGGAGTACGCCGCGTCGAGCTTGAGTGCGACCTCGGCCTCCGTCACCTTGTCCACCAGGCCGGTGTCCTGAGGGAAGTAGAGGTTCTTCGCGAGCTGCTGCTCGAGCGTCGCCGCACCGGTGTCGACCCCTCCGGTCACCAGCGCGACCCCCGCCCGTGCCGCGCTGATCGGATCGACGCCGGGCGTGACGTAGAACCTGCTGTCCTCGGTCGCGACGAGTGCCCTGACCACCTTGTCCGAGCCGGCCAGAGTTGTCAGAACGGGGGAACCGTGCGCACCGAGGCGTGCCCGGATGAGGGAACCGGCATCGTGGACGCCAGGGGTCACCGGCCACAACCCGGCGACGACGACAACCGGAGCGAGAACCACGGCAGCGGCCACGAGCCACCAGCGACGCCGTCGATGGAGTCTCCACGCCACGGTCGTCACTTCCCTCGCCACCCTGTCGTCCCTGTCCCGATCGACTCTAGGGAGCGATCCTGTGGGACCTCCGCGCGCCGCGGCGAGCGAGTCGTGACCGGTGCTCCCAGGGTTCGTCCAGGTACCTGTGGGAACCTCGCGGGTCATGGATCACCACGCCCGCGCCGCCAGCCCGGCGGCAGGGCGGCAGGTGCTCCGGCGGCGGACCCCAGGACTCGCCGAGGTGGACGCCGTATGACGCGGGCTCTCACGCCCACGCTCAGCGAACCGGCCCCTGGAGACGCGTGCCGCGCGCCTCGGGGAGCTGGTGCGCTCCTGGCCGCCCCGACGCGGTCCCCCGAGCCCCGGAAGAGGTCGACGCGCGGATGGCGGTAGTCGAGGCGCAGGAGACGCGTGTCGTCGTCCCCGTGCAGCAGGAGCGTGCGCTCCCGGTGATGCGGTGGGTCGAAGCCTCCTGGTTCCCATGGGTCTGGATGGGTGTGTGGGCAGTCGTGCACGCGACGGACGCGCTCGTGTCCTGGCACTACGTGGTCACCGGTGCCGCGCTCCTGAGGTCACAGGGACACCTGTCCGGGCTGCACCTGTACGCCACGCATCCTGAGCTGCAGATGGGGCCCTTGACGTTCGTGGTGGCCTCTCCGCTGAGCGGAGCGCCGGAGTGGGCGTCGGGACTGCTGGCCGCGGTCACGATCGCCGCAGCCGGGCCGCTGCTCCTGCAGCTCGTCACGCGACTCCCGCAGGTCACCGTCACCGCGCGGCAACGCGGCCTCGCTGCGGCCGTCCTCATGCCGGTGTGGGCCGAGCTCGCGGTCCACTACACGCACCTCGACGACGCCCTGGCGCTCGCGCTGCTCATCGCTGCCCTGCACGCCGTCTCCCGGGGGCGAGCGGCGACGGCGGCGCTCCTGCTGGCTGCGTCGGCCGACGCGAAGCCGTGGGCACTCGCCTTCGTCCCGCTGCTCCTCGCGCTCCCACGCGAACGATGGCAGCGTGCCGCGTGGTCGTGGATCGCAGGGATCGCGCTCGCGTGGCTCCCGTTCGTGATCGCAGATCCGGCGACGTTGCACGTCGGACACTTCTCGATCCCCAACGTCGCCTCGTCGTCCCTGCGACCGTTCGGGGTCACGTCGCCGGAGACGCCGGTCTGGGACCGACCGGCGCAGGTGCTTCTCGGCATCTCGCTGGGACTCGTCGCCGTCCTCCGTCGACGCTGGGTCGTCGTGCCAGCTCTCGCGCTCGCGGTCCGGATGATCCTCGACCCTGGAACCTATCCGTACTACACGTCGGGCCTCGTGCTCGCCACGGTGATCGTCGATCTCCTGTGGCGTCGGACGCGCTGGCCCTGGTTGAGCATCGTCGTCGTCGCGGGACTCTACGTCCCGCGCCACCTCGGACCCCTGACACCGACCGATGCCGGCCTCGGGGTGCTGCGCGCGGTCACGCTTCTTGTGGTCATCGCCGTGATGCTCGGACCGGACTGGCGCGTCCCGGCTCGGCGGATGACCTCCTGGGTGGGGCAGGCCGTCGGCTCGTGAGAACCGCCTCGCCTCAGAGCTCCCCGGTGGCCTGGAGCCGACGAAGGGCGAGCCAGCCGATCGGGATCGGGAGCCAGTAGGTCAGCACTCGGAACAGGATCGTGACCGACGCCGCGACACCGGGGTTGATCCCGGCCGCCGTGAGACCGCCGATGAAGGCGACCTCGATCGTCCCGAGTCCGCCCGGCGTCGGGACGATCGCGCCGGCGGTGTTGCCGATCAGGAAGACGAGCGCGACCTGCACGAGGCTCAGGTGCTGGCTGAACGCCGCCAGGGTCGCGTCGAACGCGAGCACGTACCCCATCGTGAGCAGCACGTTGCCGGCCACGGCCACGGCGAGGCGTCGGGGCTCTCCCGCGATCTCGACCAGGCGCGGCCACGTCTGGCGAATCGTGGGCATCGTGGTGCGCACCAGCCACTGACGCACTGCCGGCACGAGGAGCGACGCCCCTGCCACCGCCGCCAGGACGGCGATGAGCACGAGGGTCCCGGTCGACGGTGCGAACTGGGTCGAGGTGGTCGTTCCGGAGACGACGGAGAGGAGCACGAGAAGCAGGATCGTCACCGCGAGCTGCGAGACCTGCACGAGAGCGACGGTCGCGACCGCGAGTGACATCGTCACGCCGCGCTTCGTGAGCATCCTCAGGTTGAGCGCCGCCGAACCCAGACCCGCGGGGGTGACCAGACCGACGAACGCCCCGACCGCGTGGACGAGGGTCGCCGACCACAGCGAGATCCGGACGGGTGCGAACGCGGCGAAGGCGAGTCCTGCGCCGAGGAACGTCGCCAGGCCGAGGAGGAACGCCACCGCTGCCCACCGCCAGTCGCTGGACGCGAGTGCGGTCGAGACCTCGTCGACGTTCACGGAGGTCAGCACGATGATCGCGGCGACGACCGGAAGGATCACCGTCAGGACCGAGCGCGCCCCGAAGCGCACGAGACGCTGGGGCTCGACGTCCGCATCGGGCATCCGGTCGACGAGCGCGGCACGGACCTCGCTGAGGACCGCACGACGCTCGCGGACCTCGACCCTGGTTCGGCGGGGGAGCACGACGGCCTGGAGCAGCGGCCCCACGGCTGCCACCTCGGCATACGGCAGGGCGCGGGCAGCCGAGTCGACCGCTCGCGTCGCGCCGACGCGGGTCGCGAGCATCGCGACGACCTGCGTCACGTCCATGCGGCGCGACAGCTCGGATGCGGCGACATCGGCCGAGTCCCACCCGGTCAGCCAGATGCGCGGGTGCTCACCGCCGCTCGCCACGAGGACGCTCGCGGACGTCAGCGATCGGTGGGCGATGCCCGCGGCGTGCAGTCTCCTGATCTGCTCCCACAGCGCGGCGAGCAGCGTGTCCGTCACCGCGTCGTCCGGTAGCTCTCGCAGCGGGACGGCGTCGTCGACGTGCTCGTTCACGAGGAGCATCGAGTCCGCAGCCTCGGCCATCCCGACCAACCCGGGCGTCCGCACCCCGCCCGCCCGTGCCGCGTAGGTGGCGAGTGCGGCCCGCTCGGCCGCCTGCCGGAGAGACACGATCGACCTCCCCTCGACTCCGCGCAGCCGGACCGCGCGCCAGAGCCGTGAGACCGTTCCCACGACCTGTCTGTCCGCGTCCATCACGATCGCCTGCAGGATCCGGCCGTCGGCCGAGGTGACCTCGTAGGTGCGGTCGTCGAACGAGCGCGACTCCGGGGCGTCCTCGAGCCGGACGACTCGCACGGGAGCGACGCCGGCGCGGACAAGGGCGTCGACCAGGGCCTTTCCCTCGACGCGGCCGGACGTCACGCCGAGGGCGTAGCGGATCCCGAGGCCCGAGGCGACACCGAGGAGACAGGCGACCGTGGTGCCGGGGAGAGACACCTGTCCGGTGACCACGATGATGGTGACGGAGACCCAGAGGAGGTTCCACGACCACGCGACCGTGCGTCGCCTGACCCGCGGACCCGCTGCCACGAGGAGAGCGACCACGCCGGCGAGCGAGGTCGGCACGGAGAGTGCCACATTCGCTCCGACCCGCACGGACAGTCCACGTACGAGTGCTGTCGACCCGAGCACGTCGACGGCGAGCCCGACGAGCACGGATGCCGCGAGCGCCACGACTGCGGCGGCGACCGTCTCGACGACCTGCCGTCCGAGCCGCCGCACGGCGAGCTCGCCGAGCACGGCGATCGGGGCGACCAGGGTCAGGAGCCACTCGAGCACGGCGACCGGGATCTGGAGCGCTCGCCCCAGGTCGGCGGCGAAGCCCTGAACGTCCTGCGAGACCCCCGCGGTCGTGCCGTGCGCGTACTCCACGAAGAGCATGACCAGGACGATCGCGGCGAGCGAGGTCAGGGCCCCGAGGAGGTCGCCCGGGCGGTGGATCGGGACGGGAACCGAGTCGTCGACCACGGTGCCGTCGGTGAGGGTGAGAACGACCCGGTTCCGGTCGTCCTGACCTGCAGGTCTCACCGGGAGCGACATGGTCGGAGTCTAGTTCGACGGCTCGCGCCCACTCGTCCCGACGGCGTGGAGTCCGACGCCGGAGGTCGGGGCGAACGCCGCGCGAGTCGCGTCCGGACCAGCGCTCGACCCGGGCCGGGTGGCGTAGGTCTCCAGCTCCGCGAGGCCGACGTTCCGGGTGGTGGCACTCACCGCGGTGACGAGCACGCGGACGCTCGTCACCGTCCGCGCCGGGAACCCGACCGTGAGTCCGGACCCGTTGTTCGGGAGCGCCCCCAACGCCACGGTGCTCCCGTCGGAGAACTCGAGCACCGCCGCAGTGATCTGGTCGCGAAGGTTCGGTCGGTCGTAGAGGACCACGCCGTCGATCGTCGTGGGCGACGGGTACTCGAGCCTGATCCAGCTGCCGACCCCACCGCCTTCGGTCGCCCACTCCCGCGCACGAGCACTCGGGTCACCGAGCGCATACCCGTCGACGGCGCGGTCGGCGCCCTGCCCGAAGGCGAGGTTCTCGGACGACGCCGTCACGCGCACCCCTCGCTCACGCGCGGAGTTACCCATCGACTCGCTCGCGACGACGTACTGCCGGCTGAGCCGCATCGAGTACACGACGTCGATCGGGCACCAGGGGTCCAGGCAGAGCTTGCGGTCATGAACCGCGTACGCGAGGAAGGTGCTCTCCTTGGCCCGGAGGTCCACGCCGGTGACGTTCACGAGCCTGGTCCAGGTCGGGTAGCCGCCGTAGGCGAGAAGGGTGTGGCCCGACGGGTAGTCCAGGCTCGCCGCGCGCGTCAGGAGTGCCGTGGCGGTGTGGTCGGCGTGGTCTCCGTGCCCGAACGCGATCGTCCAGTCCAGCGTCCTGACCGTCGTCGGTTCGAACATGTCCATGAGTTCCGCCAGCGCCGTGCGCAGGCCGGCTTCGGTGTAACGCGTCGACCCGTCGACCGCGCCGATCGACGCGATCTGGCCCTGCCACAGGCGCCTGAGACTCTCGTGCTCGTGGACGACGAGACCGGCGCCGGTCCGGTCGCCGTCCGGGAGGCGCATGAACACGAGCGACACCTGGGGCGCGCCGATCAGCGTCTGGAGGCGCACGGCGTGCCCGGGCACGCCTGCGTCCGTGGTCGTCCAGGTGTTCGCGACCCCCGCCATGCGCGCGTAGGCCGCGCGGCTGCCGTTCTCGCGACTCTTCCAGTAGAGCTCCCCTTGCGCCGCGTCACCGGCCGTGACGAAGACGGTCCGTACGCACCGTCCGGCGTCGATGTCGTGCAGGATGTCGGGATTCTGGAAGATGAGGTCGTCGTCCTCGTGGGCGACCACCTGCATCGCGCCGCCGACGCAGGGCGTCGCCTGATCGGCCGTGATCGCCACCGGCGGCATCGCGATCGGGACAAGGGCCGTGACGAGCGAGATCAGAAAGCCCCGGACGATCAGCGAGGCACCGATCGCCCCGACGACGGTCGTCTGCGCCGCGGGCCAGGCTCCGGCGAGGCGGCCGCGCATGCGCCGCATCCCCACGTGGACCTCCCTCGGCGGTGTCGTCGCGCGTCGATCGACCGGCGACCTCGGGTGGTGCCACGGCCGGCGTCCGGCCGGCCATGAGGTCGTGCGGTTCGATCCTAGGCACCGGGGAACGCCGGGCGGCGTCGAACGACGCGCGACCTGGACGGTGCGAGCCGGGTCCTGGCCGGGTGGCTCGGCCGGCTCAGGACACGTGGGCGCCGAGCAGCGCACCGATGCCGAACGTGACCAGCATCGCCAGCGCTCCGCCGACCACCAGGCGAACGATGGCGCGCAGGTGACCGGCCTTTCCGAGCGCGGCGCTGACCGAGCCGGTGAGGGCGAGTGCCAGCACGACGACGGCGAACGTGACGGTGACCCGGGCAGCCGTGGGGGCCAGGAGGATCGCGATGAGCGGCAGAGCCGCGCCGACCGTGAACGCCAGCGCCGACGCGAAGGCGGCGTGCCAGGGGTTGGTGAGATCGTCCGGGTCGATCCCGAGCTCGGCGTCGACGTGCGCCGCGAAGGCGTCGTTCGCCGTGAGCTCCTCCGCGACGATCCTCGCCGTCGTCGCACTCAGCCCCTTCTTCACGTAGATGTCGGCAAGCTCGGCGAGCTCTGCCTCGGGGAACTCCTCGAGCTCGCGGCGCTCCTTCTCCAGGAGCGCGCGCTCGGTGTCGCGCTGGCTGCTCACCGAGACGTACTCCCCGAGGGCCATCGAGACGGCTCCCGCGACGAGGCCGGCGACCCCCGCGGTGACGATCGGCCCACGGGCCGTCGTGGCCGCCGCGACACCGATCACCAGACCGGCCGTGGAGATGATGCCGTCATTGGCGCCCAGCACGCCGGCCCGCAACCAGTTGAGGCGCGCGCCCATGCCGTCGCTGTGCGGCTCGTCCGCGTGCTGGCCGACGTCGATCGAGGCCGGGGCGGAGGACCGGGGACCGGGAGCGACCTCGTCGCCGGAGTGCTGTGGATCGACCATGGCACTGACGCTAGGTGACTGCCTCGACGGATGCCAGCCAGGTTCACCTCAGCCAGAGCACGATCGCGCACGGACAGCGTTCGCGAGGTCATTCGGTGCCGAACTCCCAGTGCCACGGCTCAGGCGGCCCGTTCCCTCCGGGTTCCATCGCGGCGGGGTGGTGCCAGCCGTACGCCGCCGCGTGCGCCGTGAGCCAGAGGTACGTCGGTTCGGTGAAGTCGGCGACCGCGCCGAGGCCGGCGAGATCGACGGCGATACCCCTGCCGTGGTTCGAGGTACCGGGCGCACTGGCGAGCTCACCGCGGGCGGCCTTGACCTCGACCTGGCCGGCGAGGTCACGGTAGCTGCTGACGACCACGAGATGACCGCCGCGATCGGCGTGGAACGCGGCGTCGAGCCGATCGAGTGCGGCGGCCGCGTCGCAGCGGAGCCGTGCACCGGGCGCGAACGACACGTCGCACAGGACCGCCGGTGGTATCTGGCCGTTCGGCGAGTTCGCGGCGATCGCGACCCGTCGCGTCAGCTCGCTTGCTGCGGTCGCGGCCGCCGTCGCGGTCCGGCGGTCCCGATCGGCGATCGCGTCCGCCGTGTCGAGGCGGGTCTGCTCGGTCACCGCCGCAAGCTCGCCCGCCGCCCGGAGCACGTCGGCGCTGAGAGCGACGGACGAGGCGGTCGAGTCGAGGACCGGTCCGCCACGGCGGCCGTTCGGCGAACCGTGGTCGGCCGTGCCGCCCGACGAGACAGGCGCGTCGTCGTCGTCGAACGAGACGGTCATCACGGTCACGGCGCCCGTGCCTGCCGAGAGACGGTCCGTCATGGTGGCGAGCTCGTCTCGCGCGTCGAGGAGGGGCTCGAGGGCGGCATCAGCAAGAAGCGTCGTGGCAGCGCTCTGGACCTCTACGGCGACAACCTCCGCCGCCGCTGCCGCCGCAAGCGCCTGGGTGCGTGTGGTTGCCGCGTAGGCCGCCGCGGCGGCGGTCAGCCGAGCGCTCATGGCGGTCTGGGACCGTCGCGCGGGCGCGCCCTCGTTCACCCCCTGGCGCGCCGAAGCCGTTGCGCGCTGACGTGCTCCCGCGGCCTCACGTGCCGTGAAGCCGACGCTCACGGCGGTGATAGCGACGGCGAGGACGACGACGCTCGAGATCCAGGCGCCCCGTCGACGCCGGCGTGCGCGCCGCTCCGCCGTGCGCCGCCCGCGCCGCGTCATGAGGGCGCGCCCGTGCGGCCCGCTCGGCGTCGCTGTCCCGGTCCGACCCGCTCCCACGTCGTGCGCCACCCCTTGCCGCCGACCGACCCCAGCGCCGTGCGCGCCGACGTCGACACGTTCCGTCTGGGTTGTCGACGCGCCAGGACCGCGGTACGAGGGCCGTTCGGGTGATGGCGGTGCAGGTCGCGATCAGTCGAGCGCGTCCATCGTCCGGGGAACGTGCCCGCCGTGGCCCTGGGCGCGAAGCGCGGCGCGCAGGCGTTCTCCGGCGGCGTCGAGCTCGGCGGACGGCACGCCCGCGCGCGCGTGCGAGAAGGTGAGGTGCGACTCGTCCCATGCCGGCAGGACGTGCAGGTGGAGATGGGGCACCTCGAACCCCGCGACCAGCACCGCCACCCGCGGTGCCGGCCAGACGCTCAGCTGCGCCAGTCCGACGGACTTCGCGATCGCGCTCAGGTGTGCCAGTACGTCATCAGAGGCGTCGACGAACTGGGGGATCTCAGCGCGCGGGACCACGAGGGCGTGGCCGTCCGTGATCGGCTCGTGCGTGAGGAACGCGACCGCGACGTCGTCCTGCCAGACGAACCGCCCCGGGATCGTCCCGTCGATGATCTTCGTGAAGACGCTGCTCATGCTTCTCCTCGGGTCGGCGCGCGGGAGACCACGCTACCGAACCGGGTCCCGGGGCGTGCCGCCGTCAGGGATGCGGCCACGGGTGCCTGAGGGTATGACGGATCCATGATCGAGCCCGGTACGACCAGTCCTGCCCCCTCCACCGCTGCGGTTCCCGAGCCGACTCCGGAGCTCCGCGGCCGAGCGGACGTCGACGCGTCCGGCGCAGATCCGCGGGCGGGTGGCCACGCCGAGGACGCCCCCCGGTCCCTGCACTCCGTCGAGCTCGTCGCGGACGACGAACCGGTCGCCAGCAACGACGAGTGGGACGACCCGGAGCGGCTCTAGCTGCATGCCCGCGCGCCCTACGGCACGTCGGCGGGATCGCGCAACGAGATGCCGCGAGCCGCGAGCAGCGACCGCAGCTCGGTCCCGTCCCGTCCGTACAGGGTGGGGGGACGCAGGGGTGCGGCGACGTCGTCCGCGGAGGTTGCCGGTGCGACGCTCGCAACCGTGCTGCCATGGGCGAGCACCTGCTGGGCGGGCGTGAGGCGCCTGATGACGATCGCGTGGACGTGATCCGGGTGCTCGTCGGCCAGCGCACGGTACAGCTGCGGGTCGTGCTGCCCGTCGTCGCCGACGAGGAGCCACGCGATGGCCGGGAAGTCGTGCACGAGACGGCGCAGCTCGATCCTCTTGTGCTCGCGCCCTGATCGGAACCAGCCCGTCTGAGTGGGACCCCAGTCCGTCAAGAGGAGCGGACCACGCGGGTAGCCGTGGCGGTGCAGGAAGCGCACGAGCGCGGGCTCGCTGTTCCACGCCCCGGTCGAGAGGTAGAACGTCGGGGCGGTCGGCGCGTCCCGGGTCAGACGGTCGTACAGGACGGCCATCCCGGGTACGGGCTGGCGTGCGTTCTCGTTGCGAACGAGCGCGTTCCACCCCGCGAGCAGCGGTCGCGGCACGTTCGTCACCATCACCGTGTCGTCCACGTCCGAGACGAGACCCGTGCGGGCCGCCGGGTCGACGACCAGGACGTGCGCGAGGACCGCTCCGGCCTGCGCACCGGACAGCCGGATCGTGTGCCAGCCCGACGGCAGGTCCGAGAGGACGACGGAGTCCACGTATCCACCGCGGTCGGCGACCACCCGTCGCCGCGTTCCGGCGACGTCGACGTCGATCGCCACCCCGCTGACCTGGGCGATCGCGAAGCGTCTCCAGCCGCGAAGCGGCGCGGATCGCGGTCGCGCGCGCGCCGCACCCGGCGGCGCCAGGACGGTTCGAGCAAGAACCCGCACCCACCCCTCGCCGCCGTAGCAGGTGAACGGCTCGATCCGCAACGTCCACCCGCGCCTTCGCAGGCACCAGGCGACTCGCCGGTACAGCGCGTCCTCGACGCGCGCCGCCAGGTGCGGTCTGCTGCTTCGGGTCGGCTGCCGTTCTGGCTCCGACATCCCGACCTCCTCAGCGGTGGTACCGGCGGCACCGGCGGGCATCGACTGCGCGCATCCGCCACGGTGTCAGATCGCGCGGATGTGCGCACCCAGCTGTTCTCCTCGCGGCACCTGATCGTGGACGCAAGGGGATCCCGACACGCGGGGTCGGACCTTCAGGACGCGGAAGCACCGGGCAAGGTAGTCTTGACGAGCGTGATGCCCCGAGGGGCTCCTTTCCGCATGTGTCACTGCGGCAGGAGCTGTCGTGGAGGAGCGTCCCCCATTTGACGCACTCGATCCTTGATCACTAGGGTGTACCGACGTGCCGGGCCCCGATCTGGACAAGATCGGCTGGGTCGGCCTGCTCGCGTGCCATAGAACGGTCTGTCCGGATCGGTGCGCCGCACACACATCACACGGATCAGACCCACGGAAGGCCAGGACATGTCGGCGGTATGCCAGGTGCTCGGCACCAAGCCGGGCTTCGGCCACTCGATCTCGCACTCCCACGTGCGGACCAAGCGCCGTTTCAACCCCAACATCCAGCGCAAGCGCTACTGGGTGCCGTCCCTGGGTCGCTTCGTGACTCTGAACGTGAGCACCAAGGGCATCAAGACGATCGACCGCCGTGGCATCGACGTCGTCGTGGCTGAGATCCGCGCACGTGGGGAGAAGATCTGATGGCCTCGAAGACCAAGGACATCCGCCCGATCATCAAGCTCCGGTCGACCGCAGGTACGGGCTACACGTACGTGACGAAGAAGAACCGGCGCAACGACCCTGACCGGCTCGTCCTGAGCAAGTACGACCCGGTCGTGCGGAAGCACGTCGACTTCCGAGAGGAGCGCTGACATGGCGAAGAAGAGCAAGATCGCGCGCAACGAGCAGCGTCGCGTCATCGTCGAGCGCAACGCCGAGCGTCGCGCCGAGCTGAAGAAGACCTCGGTCAGCCCGAGCGTCTCGGCGGCGGAGCGGGACGCCGCCATGACTGCGCTGCACGCGATGCCGCGCAACGCCAGCCCGGTCCGGCTGCGCAACCGCGACATCGTCGACGGCCGTCCGCGTGGATTCGTGCGCACGTTCGGTCTCTCGCGTGTCCGGCTCCGCCAGATGGCCCACCGGGGCGAGCTTCCCGGCGTGACCAAGTCGAGCTGGTAGGAGGCCCAGACATGAAGAAGGACATCCACCCCGACTACCACTCCGTGGTGTTCCGGGACATCTCGGCGGACTTCTCGTTCCTCACTCGCTCGACGGCGACGTCGACGAAGACGATCGAGTGGTCCGACGGCAACACCTACCCCGTCGTCGACATCGACGTCTCGAGCGCGAGCCACCCGTTCTACACGGGCAACGCGCGTGTCGTCGACACCGCAGGTCGGGTCGAGAAGTTCCGTCGT